>CAZWDH010000385.1:0-5522 GCA_964632865.1 uncultured Nitrospiraceae bacterium | reverse complement strand
ACACGTAATAGGAGAGACCGTCGACAAGATCGCCAAACTCCCAGCGCTTGATCCAGGTGGGTAACACGGTAATGGAGAGACCGACTTCCGGCAATCGCAATTGCAGCGCGTCCAGCAACCGGCGGTAATCGCCGAGTTTGGACGTGGGACAATCGTAATCCAGTTGAACCCCCACGACTTCCACGCCCGCGTCTCGCGCCGCATTTCGAGCCACGTCCAGGATATCAACGAGATAGTCCGCAGCGCCGTCCAATTCCGCCCCGTTCAGGAACGATCCCATACTGACGCCGGCACGCAGGACCAGCTCAGTACGTGCGCGTTCCCCCGCGAGCGACTGCCAATCGGGCCGGGCCGGGGTGATGGCGAGCGCCCCGTCGATGGCATTCACTTCGCCCAGTAGGACCATGAGTCGGTCCGCCTCTGGCGCGGCCTGGGCGACGGCGTCGCGGACCGAGTCGGTCCATTGCATCTGCCAGACATAGTAGGCATGGGGCAAGGTCCGCGGCTCCTCGTAGAGGCGGCCATGGAGCCACAGCGCCGCAACGACTGCCAACGCGATGGCGACTCCGGCAAGAATGCCGAAAACGCGGAGCAGGCGGGTTCCGCCCAAGGCCATTCGAAGCTCCTCCTTGTGACTTCCATGCTGTGTGTGGCCGACATGCTATTACAACCCCTTACCACATAAAAAGTTGCTTCGTTACATCGGTTGGACGGACCCCCATGGCGGGGAACGGCTCCCAAGAGATGGGGTTCCGGGCAAGTCCTTTCCTGCAAGCGAGATACTTATTTGAGAAATAATTCACGACAACATTGACTTTAGGGAAATGCGTATGTTAAAGTAGTTGTGAACGAATTCACAACGTTATTTGATTCACAACGCCTAGAAAGGAACGCCGGGATGCCTTCGAATCAGACCATCGGACGCCTCAGCCTCTACCGGCGTATCCTGGCGGAACTCCAGGCTGACGGCGTTCGTAACGTGTTCTCGCACCAACTCGCCCGGATGGCGGGGGCCACTGCCGCCCAGGTCCGGCGGGACATCATGGTGATCGGATATACAGGGAGTTCGGCCCATGGATACGACGTGGCCGCGTTGACGGAGAGTATCGGTCAGTTCCTGGATGCGACGCCTTCCCAGGGAATCGCCCTCGTTGGCGTCGGAAATCTGGGCCGGGCGCTCCTGGCGTATTTCGTGGGCCGGAATCCGCGGTTCTCCGTTGTGGCCGCCTTCGACGCGGACGAGCACAAGGCGGGGCGGGTGATTCACGGATGCCGGTGCTACCCGATGACGGAACTGGAGTCCGTGCTGAAGGAGCAGGGCATCCGGATGGCCATACTCGCCGTACCCGCCGCGGTTGCGGAAGAGACTGCAGCGCGGCTCTGCGAAGCGGGCATTACGGGAATACTGAACTTTGCACCGGTGCGGCTTTGGGCGCCCCGGAACGTATATGTGGAAGACATGGACATGACGATGGCCTTGGAACGCGTGGCGTACCACGCCGGCCGGGGTGTTCATGAGAAGGAAGTCCAGAAATGAATGCAGCAGTGATCAATCCTGTACCCAGAACCGAAGATCCGGTCGAGGCCATACTGGCCGAATACCCCGATGCTGGCCGCGAATCCCTGATTCCGATCCTCCAAGACGTGCAGGACCGGATGGGGTATCTGTCCCGCGAATCCATCTCGCGGATCGGCGAGCATCTCGGACTGCCGGCCAGCAAGATATTCGGCGTGGCCACGTTTTACAACCAATTCCGCTTCCAGCCCTTGGGCCGGTATCACGTGCAGGTCTGCCGGGGCACGGCGTGCCACGTGAAGGGGTCGCTTGGTCTCCTGGACGCGCTGCGTCAGGAGCTTGGCATTGAACCGGGGCAGACGAGCCGCGACGGCCTGTTCAGCCTGGAAGTGGTAGCGTGCATCGGCGCATGCGGTCTGGCGCCGGTCATCTGCGTGAATGGCGAATTCCACGCGGAGATGACCACCCAGCGCGTGCGGCAGTTGTTTGAAGAATACCGGGAAGGAGCGATGGAGCATGTGTAAGAATCTGCTCGAACCGTGCTGCGACCAATGCTGGAACGGTCCTGACACACCTTGCCCGGACCTGGTGGCCTGCGCTCAGGTCGGACCCATCTGTCATGAGTCGGGTCCCTGCAAAGAAGATCGGCGCGCGCGACTGGCGGCCCGTCGTCGGGACGCAGTTACCCAGACCACCATCTACATCGGCGCGGGGACCTGTGGTCTTGGCGCCGGTGCGGGCAAGACCTTAGGTGCCGTACGGGCGTACCTGGCGCGCCGTAACCTCAAGGCCGACGTCATCGAGGTGGGCTGCATCGGGTTGTGCTCGGCGGAGCCCCTGCTGGATGTGCAGATGCCGGGGCTGGCTCGGATTTCCTTTCAGAAAGTGACCCACGACGTGGTGCCGCAAATTCTGGACGCGGTGCTGGACGGGTCGCTGCCGAAAGACCATGTTCTGGGGCAGTTCCGGTCGGCCGACGCGACGGCGTGGAATGGCGCACCGTATCTCTACGAGCATCCCTTCTTCGCGCGCCAGACCCGGTGGGTCTTGGCGAATTGCGGGGTCATCGATCCTGCATCCATTGACGACTACCTGGCTGCGGGCGGCTATCAGGCGCTCGCCGCGACGTTGAAAGAGAAGACCCAACTCGAAGTGTGCGAAGCCGTCGAGCGCGGCGGACTGCGCGGACGCGGCGGCGGCGGATTCCCGAGCGGCAGGAAATGGAAGTTCGCCTTGCAGACCGAGAGCGAAGGCAAGTACCTCGTGTGCAACGCCGACGAGGGCGATCCGGGGGCGTTCATGGATCGCGCCGTGATCGAAGGCGATCCGCACCGGCTGCTGGAAGGCATGATGATCGCCGCCTACGCCATTGGCGCGTCGAAGGCGTACGTCTACATCCGCGCGGAGTATCCGCTTGCCATTACGCGACTGCGGAAAGCGATCGCCCAAGCCGAAGCATACGGCTTTCTCGGCGAGAACATTCTGGACAGCGGATTCAGCTTACGCATCGTGATCAAGAAAGGCGCGGGCGCCTTCGTGTGCGGCGAAGAGACCGCGCTGATACACAGCATCGAAGGCAAACGCGGCATGCCGCGTCCACGCCCCCCGTTCCCTGCGGTGCGCGGACTGTTCGGCAAGCCGACCGTGATCAACAACGTGGAGACGCTGGCCAACGTGCCATCGCTCATGAAGATGGGCCCCGATGAATTCGCTTCGCTCGGCACAGCGACGAGCAAAGGAACGAAAGTCTTCGCGCTGTCGGGCAAAGTTGCGCGAACGGGCCTGGTCGAAGTGGCCATGGGCACGTCGGTGCGCGAAGTGGTCTTCGACATCGGTGGCGGCATTCCGCACGGCAAAGCGTTCAAGGCTGTGCAAATGGGCGGACCTTCGGGCGGATGCATTCCCGAACAGCACCTCGACATCAAGATCGACTACGAGTCGCTCAAGACCGTGGGCGCCATGATGGGGTCCGGCGGACTGGTCGTGATGGATGAAGACACGTGCATGGTGGACGTGGCGAAGTTCTTCATGGAATTCATCCAGCGTGAGAGCTGCGGCAAATGCATCCCGTGCCGGGAAGGCACGCTGCGCATGCTGGAAGTGTTGCAGCGGATCACGCGCGGCCGTCGCACGGAAAAGGGCTACGAAGCGCTGGAGCGATTCCTGGGCGTCTTGTATCTCGACCGGCTCGCGAAGGTCATCAAGGACACGAGCCTGTGCGGGCTCGGCCAGACCGCGCCGAACCCGGTGCTCAGTACCCTGCGTTGGTTCCGCGACGAGTATGAGGCGCACATTTACGAGCGGCGCTGCCCTGCGGGCGTCTGCACGGAGTTGCGGACCTTTGAGATTCACGCCGACGCGTGCACCGGCTGCGGGAACTGCAAGCCCAAGTGTCCCACGAATGCCATCGTGGGCGCGCCGCAGCGCATCCATTACATCGTGGAAGACAAGTGCATCGGGTGCGGCGGCTGCGCGGATGTGTGTCAGCACGGGGCGATCTCGGTGGTCGAGGACGCGCCAGTGCCTGTGGCCGCGGCGGCGGAAGACGACAGCGTATTCGGTCTGTTTGCGTCGGGGGCATACCGCGACTGGCACGACGGCCGCGGACTGGTTCAGAAGTAGTAGCGTTTGGAGCGAAGTACCATGACCGTAAAGACGATCGACAAGAACGAACACCCGGCGGGCGAAGAGCGCGCCGCGATCGAAATAGACGTGAACGGGATGACCGTGGAAGCCAAGCCCGGCGAGATGCTGTTGTCCGCGCTGCGGCGTGCCGGCATACAAGTGCCGACGCTATGTCATCTGGAAGGGCTGTTCCCCAGTGGCGCGTGCCGGATGTGCGTGGTGGAGGTGGATGGCATGGCGAACCTCGCACCGAGTTGCGCGTGTCCCGTGACGCCAGGGATGAAGGTGTTGACCCATTCCGAACGGGCCATCCGCGCGCGAAAGACCATCATCGAACTGCTGTTGGCCGACCATCCCGACGATTGCCTTTACTGCGTGCGTAGCACGAACTGCGAACTGCAGAAACTTGCGTCGGAACTGGGCGTGCGCCAGCGCCGCTACGTGGGCAACCGGCGGCGGCTGAAGGAAGACGCGTCGAGTCCGTCCATCGTGCGCGACCCGGAGAAGTGCATCCTCTGCGGCAAATGCGTGCGCGTGTGCGAGGAGGTCCAGGGCGTCGGCGCCATCGATTTCGCCGGACGCGGCAGCCAGTCGCAGATCAGCACAGCCTTCAACGAAAGCCTGAACATTGCAAGCTGCATCTATTGCGGGCAGTGCATCATGGCCTGTCCGACCGGGGCGTTGCGCGAGCAGAGCCACGTCAAGGAAGTCATGTCGGCGCTGGCGAATCCTGAGTTGACCGTGGTGGTTCAACATGCGCCGAGCGTTTCGGTGACACTCGGTGAGGAGTTTGGCCTGAAGCCGGGCACTGACGTGAACGGCGTCATGACCGCCGCGCTGCGCAAGCTGGGATTTGATCGCGTATTCGACACCGCCTTCAGCGCGGACCTGACGATCATGGAAGAGGCGTCCGAGTTGGCGCACCGGATTAGGACCGGCGGGCCGCTTCCGCTGCTCACGAGCTGTTCGCCGGGATGGATCAAGTTTGTAGAGCAGTTCTACCCCGAGTTCAAGAATAACCTGTCGACCTGCAAGAGCCCGCAGCAGATGCTTGGCGCCATCGTGAAGACGTACTATGCCGAACGTGAGAAATTGGACCCCAAGAAGATCTTCAGCGTGGCCGTGATGCCGTGCACCGCCAAGAAGTTTGAAGCGGGGCGCGTCGAGATGTTGCACGACGGCATGGCCGACGTGGACGCGGTATTGACAACCCGCGAATTGGCGCGCATCATCCGGATGCGGCATCTCGATTTTCACGCGCTGAAACCCGATGCGGCGGATACCCCGTTCGGCGAGCGGAGCACGGCCGGCAAGCTGTTCGGCGCAACGGGCGGCGTCATGGAAGCCGCGTTGCGCACGGCGCATTACCTGCTGACGGGCG
>CAZWDH010000384.1:0-5526 GCA_964632865.1 uncultured Nitrospiraceae bacterium | reverse complement strand
CGAAGGGCGTGCGGTGCCCGATGGACCTGTCGACGTACTTCCGCATCAACGCGGCGGGTACGGGCCAGTTCGAGCGGACGCTCATCATCGCCGAGGAAGGCGCGTACGTGAATTACCTCGAAGGCTGCACGGCGCCGATGCGCGACGAAAACCAGTTGCACGCGGCGGTGGTGGAACTCGTGGCACTCGACGATGCGACGATCAATTATTCGACCGTGCAGAACTGGTACTCCGGCGACAAGGAAGGCAAAGGCGGCATCTACAACTTTGTCACCAAGCGCGGCAAATGCCTGGGCCGGAACTCGCGCATTTCGTGGACGCAGGTGGAAACCGGGTCCGCGATTACCTGGAAGTATCCGAGCTGCCTGCTGATGGGCGACAACTCGGTGGGCGAGTTCTACTCGGTCGCGGTGAGCAACAACCGGCAGCAGGCGGATACGGGCACGAAGATGGTGCACATGGGCAAGAACACCAAGAGCACCATCATCTCAAAGACCATCTCCGCCGGCGAGGGCAACAACAGCTATCGCGGTCAGGTGCTGGTGATGCCGAAGGCGTCAGACGCGCGGAACTACACGCAGTGCGATTCGCTGCTCATCGGCGACAAGTGCGGGGCGCACACGTTCCCATACATCGAGGTGCGGAACAACACGTCCGACGTGGAGCACGAAGCGTCCACATCGAAGATCAGCGAAGCGCAGTTATTCTATTGCAAACAGCGCGGAATCGGCACGGAAGACGCCATTTCGATGGTCATCAACGGATTCTGCAAAGAAGTATTCGATCATCTGCCCATGGAATTCGCCGTGGAGGCGACGAAGTTGCTGGGCGTGAGCCTGGAAGGGAGTGTTGGATAAATGCTGGAGATTACGAATCTGCACGCGAACGTGGAAGGCGTGGAGATCCTGAAGGGCGTGAGCCTGAAGATCAACGACGGCGAAGTGCACGCGATTATGGGTCCGAACGGGTCCGGTAAGAGCACGTTGGCCCAGATCCTCGCGGGCAACGAAGAGTATGAGGTCACCGAAGGCGAGGTCACCTTCCTGGGTCAGGATCTCCTGGAGATGCCCGCGGAAGAACGCGCACGCCTGGGCGTCTTCATGGCGTTCCAGTATCCCGTCGAGATCCCCGGGATCTCGAACTCCTATTTCCTTCAGGCGGGGCTGAACGAGATCCGGAAGAGCCACGGCCTGGAAGAGCTGGACACGCTCGACTTTCAGGAACTCCTGAAAGAGAAGATGGAGATGGTGGCCATCGATCCCAAGTTCGCGGACCGGCCGGTGAACGAAGGGTTCTCCGGCGGCGAAAAGAAACGGAACGAGATCCTTCAGATGGCAGTGCTCGAACCGAAACTGGCGATTCTGGATGAAACGGATTCGGGGCTCGACATTGATGCACTGCGGATCGTCGCTGACGGCGTGAACAAGCTGCGAGGCCCGAAGCGCTCCATGATCGTGGTGACACACTATCAACGCTTGCTGAATTACATCGTGCCCGATTTCGTGCACGTGTTGTACGGCGTCCGCATCGTGAAATCCGGCGGGAAGGAACTGGCCCTGGAACTCGAGGAAAAGGGCTACGACTGGGTGAAATCGGAATTTGCCGCAGTCTAGTCGACTGCGTTGATTCGGGAGTATAACGGCTCATCATGGCTGAAATTGCGGAACGCGTGGAAAACAAAACGCACTACCTGGCTGATCTGGAACGGCGGCAACCCGTCTCCCAGGACTGGGTGAACGAACTGCGCCGCAAGGCGGTGGACGAGTTCACGGAAACCGAGTTTCCGACTCGGAAAATGGAACCGTGGCGTTTCACCAACGTCGCGCCAATCGTTCGCACGGCATTCCGCTCGCCGGTCGAACCGGGTTCGCATGGACTTTCCGCGGCGGATGTGGCTCCGCTCCGGTATGGCGAGGCCGATTGGACGGAACTTGTTTTCGTCGACGGTTTCTATGCGCCGGAGTTGTCGAGTCCCACGGAAGGCGTTCGAGCCGGCAGTCTGACCGAGGCGTTCACGAGCGACGCGAGCCTGGTGCAGCAGCATTTGAATCGATACCTGAACGGCTCGGGCAACGCATTTACCGCGCTGAACACCGCGTTCTTGTTGGATGGCGCGTACATCCACGTTGCGAAGGAGCAGGTCGTACCCTCCCCCATCCACATTTTGCACATCTCCACGGGAGGCGATGGCGACACGGCGACGTATCCGCGCAACCTCATTGTGGCGGATCGCCACGCCGAGGTGACCTTTGTGGAAAGCCACGTGAGCCTGGCGGGCGACAAGACGTACTTCAAGAATACCGTGACCGAAATCAGCGTCGGCGAAGGTGCGAAAGTGCACTGGTACAAACTGTTGCACGAAGGCCCGAACGGGTATCACCTGTCCTCGACGCGCGTGCATCAGGAACGGGACAGTGCCTTCAAATCGTTCTCCATCTTTCAGGGCGCCAAGATTGCGCGGAACGACCTGAGCGTGGTGCTGGACGGCGAAGGCGCGGACGCGTCGCTGAATGGCCTCTACATGACCGACGGCGATCAGCTCGTAGACAACGCCACGGCGGTGGATCATGCGAAGCCCCATTGCACGAGTTGGATCGGCTACAAGGGTGTTCTAGAGGACAAGAGTCACGGGGTCTTCAGCGGGAAGGTGATGGTTCGCCGGGACGCGCAGAAGACCGATTCGAACCAGTTGAACCAGAACATGGTGTTGTCCGACAAGGCCACCATTGACACGAAACCACTCCTGGAGATTTTCGCGGACGACGTGAAATGCACGCACGGTGCGACCGTGGGCCGTCCGCCCAAGGAGTTGGTGTTCTATTTCCAGACACGAGGCATGAGCGAAGCCATGGCGTTGGGTATGCTGACCTATGGCTTTGCGGACGAAGTGGTTAACCAGATTGAAGTGGACCCCGTGCGTGCACGGCTCGAAAAATTCGTTTACAATAAGTACAGTCCGATTCCTGGCTGACCACAGCTTGACGAGGTATTTTGGCTACCAGCATGGCTACAGCGGGCCAACAGACGCAGTCCGCAGTCGAAAAGACGGCTCCACTTACCGCGCTCGACATCGAGCGGATAAGGCGGGAGTTCCCTGCCCTGCACGTGGAACGCGATGGCGTTACTCAGGTGTATCTGGACAACGCGGCGACGAGCCAGAAGCCGAAGTCCGTCATCGAACGCATCGACCAGTACTACCGGAGCGAGAACGCAAACGTCCACCGCGGCATGCACTACTTGAGCGAGGTCGCGACCCAGGCCTACGAGGAATCTCGCAAGAAGGTGCAGCGGTTCCTGGGCGTGCCTTTGAGCTGCGAAGTCGTCTTCACGCGCGGCACCACCGAAAGCATCAATCTCGTGGCCCAAACCTACGGGCGCCAGAACGTGGGCAAGGACGACGAGGTCATCATCAGCGCCATGGAGCACCATTCCAACATCGTGCCCTGGCAGATGCTGTGCGAGGAGAAGGGCGCGAAGTTGCGCGTCATTCCGATGACCGATCGGGGCGAGTTGATCCTGGAGGAATTCGAGAAACTCCTGTCCAGCCGCACGAAGCTGGTTTCGGTGAACCACGTGTCCAACGCGCTCGGCACAATCAATCCGGTGCGCCACATTATCGAGAAAGCGCACGAGCATGGCGTTCCGGTATTGGTGGACGGCGCGCAGGGAGCGGCGCATCTCCCGATCGACGTTAAGGAGCTGGACTGCGATTTTTACGCCTGCTCGGCCCACAAGATGGTCGGTCCGACGGGGATCGGCGTGCTGTACGGGAAAGCCGAGCTGCTGAATAAGATGCCCCCCTTCATGGGCGGCGGCGACATGATTCTGTCGGTGACGTTCGAGAAGACCACCTACAGCAGCCTGCCGTACAAGTTCGAGGCGGGAACCCCGAACATCGCGGGGGCCATCGGCCTGGGCGCGGCCGTCGACTACCTGGAATCGATCGGCATGGACCGAATCGCTGCGTACGAACATGAACTGACGCAATACGCGACATCGCTGCTCGAATCGATTGACGGCGTTCATCTGGTCGGGACGGCCCGCGAGAAAGCGAGCGTGCTTTCGTTCACCATGGAGAACGCCCACCCCCACGACATCGGCCAGATTTTCAGCGACTGCGGCGTGGCGATCCGCGCGGGCCACCACTGCGCGCAGCCGGTCATGCAGCGCTTCGGCATTCCGGCGACCGCGCGGGCGTCGCTTGCTTTCTACAATAACAAGGAAGACCTGGACGCGATGGCGGACGCAATCAAGAAGGTGAAAGAGGTTTTTGATTGATGTCCAGCAATCGCGCGTTGTACGAGCAGGTCATCCTGGAGCACAACAAAAAGCCCCGGAACTTCCACGAAATGGAAGACGCCGACCGTAAGGTCGAGGGCTATAATCCCCTGTGCGGCGATCATTTCACGGTTTATCTGAAACTGAACGGGGACGTGATCGACGACGTGAGTTTCAGCGGGGCGGGCTGCGCCATCTCCAAGTCGTCGGCCTCGGTGATGACGATGCTGCTCAAGGGCAAGACCAAGAAAGAAGCCGAGGCTTTGTTCCTGAAGTTTCATACCATGGTCACGTCGAGCCCCGACTCCCCCGTCGATGAAGAGGATCTCGGCAAGTTACGCGTCTTCGCAGGAGTGCGCGAGTTTCCGGTTCGGATCAAGTGCGCGACACTGGCCTGGCACTCCATGTTGTCTGCCCTGGACGGAAAAGACGAATCCGTCACGACCGAGTGATGCCCTTCCATTGAATCCCGCTCCGGCGAGGTGCTAGTCTGATTGGGTATACTTATTGTGGCGGTTTGCATTTGAAATGCCTCTTTTGCCCGCTCGGTTGATGATGGCGAGAGGCCCGCTTCGAGGTCACCAGGCGCGGAAGTTGAGACGCGCCAGAGGAATAGGGACGAGATGAGCAACACACTGGCTGTACAGGAAGCCCCTAGCCGGGATGAAACCCTGGAACGCATGCGCGCGAAGCTTTCGGGCATCGTGCCGGATGTGGAACTCCAACTGAAGGCGGATCTCGCCTATCGCATCAACGTGTTGAAGCGGGAACTGAACGCGGTGATTCTGGGCCACAACTACATGGAGCCGGCCCTGTTTCATTCCGTGCCGGATTATGTGGGCGATTCCCTGGAGCTGTCGCGGATTTCGGCGGAGACCGAAGCGGACATCATCGTGTTCTGCGGCGTCCAGTTCATGGCGGAAACCGCCAAAATTCTGAACCCGGAAAAGACCGTGCTGATCCCTTCCGCGAAGGCAGGTTGCTCGCTGGCCGCGGGCGTGACGGCGGATGACGTGCGCGCGCTCAAGCGCCTGTATCCCGGCGTGGCGGTCGTCAGCTACGTGAATACGTATGCCGACGTGAAGGCGGAATCGGATTACTGCTGCACGTCCGGTAACGCGGGCAACGTGGTCCGCCACATCCTCGGCAAGGGTCACGACCATGTCATCTTCCTGCCCGATCAATATCTTGCGCACAATACGGCGAAGGAAGTCGGCATCCCCTTCGTAGTCGCGAACCGGGAAGAGG
>CAZWDH010000383.1:0-5537 GCA_964632865.1 uncultured Nitrospiraceae bacterium | reverse complement strand
GGGGGATCAAGGGGGATGTTCTTTCGTTCCTTCTTCACCGATTTGGTCTTTGCCGGGACTTGCCCATGAAAGTGCTTCTCCTCAATCCTCCGGGGCCTTTTTGCCGCGCGGGTTCGCGGTGGCCGCACAAGCGCAAGCCCAAGGCGGTGGGGATCGATTATCATCCTTTCCCGTTTCAGTTGGGATACGCGGCGGCGCGTTTGCTGGCCGACGGCCATGAGGTCAAACTGCTCGACTGCATCGCGCAGGGGATCACGCTCGACGAACTATGCGAGATCGCCGATTCCTTTAGTCCAGACGTGGTCTTTATGGAAACCAGCGCGCCCAGTTGGTCGGACGATCTGGCTACGCTGGAAGCGTTGAAGCGTCCCACGATTGCGGGCGGCGCCCATGCCACCGCCACGCCGGTGGAACATATCGAGGCAGGATTCACGGCGGTCATTCACGGCGAGTACGATCAAGTCATCAGCGAGGCAATTTCCCTCGAACCCCGTCCCTGGCTCGCAACGCAGGATTCGCCTGCTACCGAGTTTGTGCCGCTGGTTCGCGATCTCGATGCCATTCCGCGTCCCGCGTGGGAACTGATGGCCATGGAGAAGTATAACGATCCCTTCTGCCTGGGCCGATCGGTCACGATCCTGACCTCACGGGGCTGTCCGCTGGAATGCGGGTTCTGCACGATTGCGCCCTTTGCCGGAAAGCGAAACTACCGGCGGCGCGAACCCAAGGCCGTGTGCGACGAGATCCAAGAACTCATCGATCGGTATCATCCCGACGAGTTCTACTTCGACGACGACACCATTACGATTAACCGGAAGCACATCCTCGCGCTGTGCGACGAGATCCGCAATCGGAACTTCGGCATTCCCTTCAGTTGCATGGGCAACGCGGTGATCGATTCCGATGTGGTCGCGGCCATGGCGCAGGCCGGGTGCCGGGCCATCAAGTTCGGCGTGGAAAGCGGCGACCCGGAAGTCCTGCGGCAGATCCCCAAGGACCAGAATCCGGAGGACGTGGTGCGCACGGTCAACGACTGTCGCGCGCATGGCATCCAGACCCACGCGAATTTCCTCGTGGGTCTGCCGGGAGAGACGCGCGATAGCGCGTTGCGCACCATCGAATTCGCGATCGGGCTGAACACGCACACGCTCCAGTTCGCCATTGCGACACCCTACCCCGGCACGAACTTCTACGCGCGTGCGAAAGAGAATGGCTGGCTCACGAAGGATAGTTGGATGCAGTTCGACCCTGCGGGCGAAGCGGTGGTCTCGTATCCGAATTATTCGGCCGACGACATTGCGGCCATGTACGAACTCGCGTGGAGCCGTTGGCAGTGGCACATGCTCACGCGGCGGCCCCGGACCTTGATGCACCACTTCGGCAACGCCTTCCGTCGCGAAGGCGTGGGGGGGATGCTCCGTCTCGGAAAGTACAGCGCACAGCGCTTCTTCAAAGTGGTGGGAGCACACTGATGCGAATCGCACTCATCAACCCGAGCGTGCCCCGATCCTTGAAGAAGGAGAATCTCGGGCTCGCGTACCTGTCGGCCACCTTGCAAGCCGACGGGCATCAGACGAAGATCATTGACGAAATCGCAGGCCAGGATGTCGAGGCAGGACTCGACGAGTTCCGGCCGGATATCGTTGGCATTTCCTTCATGACCATGTATGCGTTGCGCGCGTATGAACTGGCCGACCGCATCCGCAAGGAGCGCGGTCTTACCGTGGTCATGGGGGGCGCGCATCCGACGGCCATGCCGGAAGAGGCCCTCGAACACAGTGACTGCGTGATCCGCGGCGAGGCAGAATGGACCTTTCCGCAGGCCATTACGTCGAGCAAATTGGAAGGCATCATCGAGCCCGCCGTGCCGCCGGTGCTGGATGACATCCCGGAACCGCGACGCGACCAACTCGATTTGGATCAGTACGCCGCTGCCGGAGAAGAGATCGCGGGATTTTCGTACCGCACGCTTGGCATCATCACAAGCCGGGGCTGCCCTTTCGTCTGCAACTACTGCATCAATTCCAAACGCGAGACGAAGCTGCGCTTCCATGGACCCGAGCGCGTGGTGGAGGAGATTCGTTATCTGGTGGATCGTCACCACATCGAGAGCATCGCTTTCTTCGACGAGTTAATGGCGACGGATATCGACCGCTTCCGTGCCATCTGCGAAGCCATGATCCAGGCCGACCTTCATCACCTGAAATGGGAGTGCCAGATTCACGCGCGGCGGATCCGCCCGGACGTGCTAGAGTTGATGAAACGCGCGGGTTGCGTGCAGGTGACGATCGGATTCGAGAGCGGCAGTCAGCGTATGCTGGACCGCATGGTCAAGCATTCCTCGGTGGAGGCGAACATGGAAGCCGCGCGCAGGATTCACGAAGCCGGCCTCCGCGTACGCGGTTGTTTCATTATCGGCACCCCCGGAGAGACCGTTGATGACGTCGAACAGACGCGAAGGTTTATCCGGGACGCGAAGATCGATTTCGCCTCGATCCACTATCTGACACCGTATCCCGGCACGGCCTTGTTTGACGAGTTCAAGGACGAGATTCTCAAAGCCGGGATCACGTGGGACCGTTTCACCGCCGGCGATCCCGATACCTTCAATTGCAACAAGAGCATGTCGCCGGAACTCCAAAAGAAGCTGTTCCTAAAGCTCAGCGCGCGCCAGGCATTCCGCAACTACACCTGGCCCGAAATGGTCAAGCGCGCCATCCGCAATCCCCGCCACGCCATCCACGTCGTCTCCAACATGGTCTAATGTAGGTCGGGAACGATACCCGGCCAGGATCATCCGGAAACTCGCGTTAACGCCTCATGCTGTGTTGCCGTCCGAAACCTGCGGAAATGATGGGCGTACGGCGCATTTGTTTGAGGAGCCGCCCTTATTCGCGGGACTTTGCGTCTCGTTAGGTCACGCTCTATGACTCTTTGCGGTAGGCTGGTCGGGAATCATTCCCGACCTACAAAAAGAGCATGGCCGCGACGCCCTGCGGCATCGCGGCCATGAGATGTATCGGTACTTCGATTACAGCGACTCGAAGCTTTTCTGGAACGGGGTCCGGTCGTCAACCACGAGCTGCTTCTTCGCCAGGAGTTCGAGCTTTTCTTCGAAGCCTTCCGTGCGCGACGCGAAGATCTGGGCTTCCACGTTGCTGCGTGCGGCTTCATCGCGAATGTCGAGGAACTGGTAATCGGGGGAACCCAGAGCCGACGTGCTCTGATACACGCCCACGTGCTCGCCGTCCAACGTGCGATAGTACACGCCCCAGTTCCCATTCATGACCGCTTCAGCCCAACTCATCGTCGTCGTGCCAAACCGATCGGTTACCGGAATCCGAGCGAAGAAGTACTCCCGCGAACGGGCAATTTCCAATTCCTGGATGTAGAGGGCCGTGTAAGCGTCCAGCAACTGCGAATCGACCCAGTTCATTTCCTGGGCGCGCTGTTTCAGATTCGCGACGGCAGCCATGCGCGAATCACGCGAGTACTTCTCGGGTGCGAGCGGGCTCGCTTCGCTAACCAGGATCTCGAGACGTTCGATATTGCTTTCCAACGTTTCCTTCGTAATCATTCGGCGCGTGTTGGCGTCTTCCAACAGCCCCGTCAGCCCTTCCAGGCGAGTAACCTCGGCTTCCAGGCCGTCTCTGCGCGCACGGGTAATTGCGGTCTCGTTGACGAGCCGTTCATATTCATCCTGCGCTTGCACGTAGTCCGCGTTCGTCGCCTCCAACTCGGCTTTCGCGGTATCCAGTTCGGCTGAAACCGTCGTGTAGTCAGCTTGGGCGGTCTCAAGTTGGGCGTTGAGTTCAGCAATCTGAGCTTCCAGTTCTGCTTCTTGGGCCCGGAGTTCGTTGATGGTCTGCTCAGAGAGAGGCGCTTCGGTAGTCCGTCCCTGCAACTCCCGGTTCTGCGCCTGCAATCGGGATACTTCGCCCCGTAACTGCTCCGCTTCCGTTGCTGCCGGGTTTGGCATTCCAGGGACGTAAGGCCCTGCAAGGATTCCGCCAATCAAACCGAGAATCAGCGCGGCGATGCCAATCAGAATTCCTTTGCCGCCGCCGCCCTTGCCGGATTTCGCGGCAGCCTGGGGTGCGGGAGGAGGCGTCATTGCGGTCGGCGCGGCCGTATCCGGACCAAAATCCGGTACCGGCGTGCCCTGGTCGAAACCGCGGCCACCGCCACCGCTGCCGAAGGCATCCGCGTCAAATCCTTGGTTCTGATCCGCACCGAACATAGGGGTCTCCATCGCCTGGGTCGGCGCTGACGTGTCTGCTGCTGCGCTGAAACCACCGGATCCGCCGAATGCGCTGTCAAAGAGTGGAGTGTCGATGTCCGACTCAGGGCCTGGGGGCGCGACTTCCGGTGTTTCCGGCGTGAAATCGCTGTCGGCGGAGAGATCCTGGAAACCCGTTCCGGACGGTGTGTCCAACCCGCTGTCCGATGACGGCGTACCAAAAACCGGGGTGCTGCCGTATTCGGGGGCAGGCGGTTTGATTGCGCCGCCGGTCGGCTGCGGTGTCTCCACGGGTATGTCGCTGATTGGAGGGAGTCCGCCACCGGACTGCCCGCCTTCATCGGAGTCGATTGAACTTAGTGGCGGCAAACCGCTGTCGAATCCGCCCCCGGCCGACGATTCGAAATCGCTCAGCGGTGGAAGATTCCCCAAGCCGCTGTCGCCGGACCCAAAATCCGAATCGCCAGAATCCGCGGTACCGAATCCATCGGTTTCTTCATCCTGGTCGTCGGAGCCACCCTGCTGGTTGCGGCCTTTATCGTCAGCCATCGAAACCACCTCCATCTATTGTAGAAACTTGGAGTTAACCGCTGTTTTCGTCCCGCCATTCTAACATGGGCTATGGGGACTGTCAAGAAAACCCTACCCCAAAAAAAGCGCCCATACTGTGGCGTTAAAACGACGCAAGTTCAGCTTTTCCGGTCACCTAAGGGAAGCCCGTCCGCGATAAGGCTCGGTCACCCAGAGGCTTACTAATTCTGCGAAATCACCCTAAAAAGTATGCCCGAATCAGACACACTCTTCCTCATGGCATTACCACGCCAATCGTAAGCAGGAGATTGGCGTAAATGCGTTGTTCTCCGGTGACGACCTGCAAACAGGTTTCCGGGCCCGAAGCTTCCTCATAAAACTCGAATCGGCCGAACCGCGTTAGCTCAATCTCGGGTAGCATCCTCTGGAACTCCGAGAAGATTTGCGGCTCCGGGCCGTCCTCGGGTTCCATGACTGCCGCGTCCTCGATGGGCACAGCCGTGAGCAATACGCCCAATACATCCGTCACCGTTAGGAGACCTGGAGCAAGATTCAAATAGATAAGCGACGCGTTCTCACCCAGGCACGTGCTCGCCGGGTAATTCCCATCTGTAATGAGAATGCGAGAGCCGTGGCCCGCAGCGGCGATGGCTTCAAGGATCTCCGGATGAATCAAACGTTGTTTCAACATGGTCGGCGATCTTCCTCAAAGTAAGCGGTGGAACAAAACCGTGATGCGATACGGGCCATCAAGCTGGTATCCCTT
>CAZWDH010000382.1:0-5556 GCA_964632865.1 uncultured Nitrospiraceae bacterium | reverse complement strand
ACCTTCGAAGCGCCCATGCTGTACGCCTTCGGCTTCATCGGACTGTTCACCATCGGCGGCCTGACGGGTCTCTTCCTCGGCGCCATGGCGACCGACATCCATTTCCACGACACGTATTTCGTGGTGGCCCACTTCCACTACGTCATGGTGGGCGGCATGGTCATGGGCTTTATGTGCGGCTTGCATTTCTGGTGGCCCAAGATGACCGGCCGCATGTACCCCGCGACGATCGCTTCCATCGCGGCGATTATCGTGTTCATCGGGTTCAACCTGACCTTCTTTCCCCAGTTCATTCTGGGATACCTCGGAATGCCGCGCCGGTACCATGAGTATGCGGCTGAATTCCAGGTGCTGAACGTCATGTCCACGGCAGGCGCGTCGATTCTTGGCGTCGGATACGCCATCCCGGGATTCTACTTCATGTGGTCCCTGTTCTTCGGGCCGGCCGCCGGGCCGAATCCCTGGGGCGCGAAGGGGCTCGAGTGGCAGACCCAGTCGCCGCCCACGACCTTCAACTTTGACGAAGGCCAGCCCATCGTGGTCGAAGAAGCATACGCCTATTATATAGGGGGATCCGAACGTGTCTCATAGCAGCGATTCTCTGGTAGCCCATCATTTCGAGGATATCGATCAGCAGAACGAATCTGCCGTCCTCGGCATGTGGTTGTTCCTGGGCCAGGAGATTATGTTCTTCGGCGGGTTGTTCGCCGTCTACCTCGTGTACCGGTTCAAGTATCCGGATGCCTGGGCCGCGGGCAGCACCGACCTCGATATCATGCTCGGCACCTTCAATACCGTAGTCCTGCTGGTTAGTAGTCTCACCATGGCCATGGGTGTGTGGAGCGCCCAAACGGGCCGGCAAAAGAGCCTGATTCGCTATCTGCTCGCCACGCTCGTGCTGGGTTCTACCTTCCTCGTGGTCAAGTTCTTCGAGTATAAGCACAAGTGGGACTTCAATCACGTGCCGGGCCCGAACTTCAGCTTTCACAGCGAGCACTTCCCCAACGCGGCGGAGAACAACGTACAGCTCTTCTATACCCTGTACTTTATCATGACCGGCATGCACGCGTTGCACATGGTCATCGGCGCGGGATTACTTATCTGGCTCATCGTGCTGGCGTGGAAAGGCAAGTTTGGCCCCCACAGCTTCATGAAGGTCGAACTGACGGGGTTCTATTGGCACTTCGTCGATATCGTGTGGGTGTTTCTGTTCCCCCTGTTGTATCTGATTAACCGCCACCACTAGGCCACGGAAGCGGGCGCTGCTACGCGCCCATGGAGAGAATCTGAGTCATGGCACAGCACGTAGTACCGCCGAGCACCTACGTTAAAGTATTCGGTGGATTGACGATACTCATGATACTGACGGTCGTGATGGCCTTCTTCAATCTCGGGGTGCTAAACCCCGTGGTTGCGCTCACCATCGCCATTCTGAAGGCGCTGCTCATCGTGCTGTTCTTCATGAACGTGAAATACAGCAGCAAGCTCACCATGATTTTCGTCGCTTGCGGATTTTTCTGGCTCCTCATCATGTTTTTTCTCATCATGCCAGACTATATCTCGCGAGAGTGGCTGACCCCCGCGATCCCCTGGTGACCCCCTCAGCGCGTCTTCTCACTGGGCGGATTGAATATTCCGTGTAACCTGTCGTCCTTGATCCGCGTCTAAAACCCTGCGTACGCTTGCAGGGACGCAGTTCTGGAATCACATCACAATCCCGCCGGGTCTGGCTAGCCGGACCGCGTCCGAGGAGTCTTGCGAAGCATGGTCAAACGCCTCGTATTATTTGTTCTCCCCACACTGATCCTGTTCTCCATCGTTGTCGGTGTCGCCAGCTATGTGGACGGCACGCGCGTGCCCGTGACGAACAACGCCCCTGTGACGAACGATTCCGTCGCGACCGCCAACGCGCCTGATGCTGATGCCCCGCGCGATACAAACGTTGCCCAGGTCGTTGATGAGCCGGAAGCTCCTCGCGAGTTGGCGGCGAAGGCGGAGGATTTCCTCTTGCTGGATCACCGGGGCCGCGCACACGAATTGCGCCGGTACGCCGCAGGGGCCAGCGCTATCGTGCTGTATTCCACGGCAACAGGCTGTCCCATCGCCCGCCAGAGCATCCCCACCTTGGAAGCGCTGATGGCCGAGTTCGGGCCGCAAGGCGTCGAGTTCCTTCTCATCAACGCTAGCCCCTACGATGACCGCGAAAGCGTCACGGAGGAGTTGCAGGAGTTCGGACTGGACGTCCCTGTCCTCATGGATGAAACCCAGCTTGTCCTGGGCGGACTCGACGTGGAGCGCACGTGCGAGGCGCTGCTCATCGATCCGGCGACGTATGACATCGTTTATCGCGGCGCCCTGGATGACCGCATCGACTACACGACGCAACGCCCCGAAGGTGGCCAGGATTACCTGCGAGATGCGTTGACCGCGTTCCTGGCGGGTAAACCCGTTCCTGTCGCATACACAGCGACCAAAGGCTGCCTGATCGACTACAAGCCCCTTCCGAAGGATGTTTCCTACGCGAGAGACGTGGCCCCCATCATCGCCGAACGCTGTGTCGCTTGCCACACGGAAGGCAACATCGCCCCCTTCGCCTTTGAAGATCACCGGGATGTTTCGGGCCGCAGCAGAATGATCCGCGAGGTGATTCTGTCGAAGCGCATGCCGCCGTGGCACGCCGATCCCCACGTCAACGAATTCGCCAACGACCGCTCCCTTTCCATCGATGAGACCCGCACGCTGTTGGCGTGGATCGACGCCGGCGCCGAGAAGGATGGGGAGGAGGACCCCCTGGAATTGGTGGTCGCCGAATCCTATGACGGCAAATGGCGTCTGGGCGAACCCGATCTCGTGGTGGAACTCCCCGAAGTGCAGCAACTGCCCGCCTCCGGTATCATCGATTACCGCTACATCGACGTGCCTTCCGGGCTCACGGAAGACAAGTGGCTGCGCGCGGCGGACGTGCGACCGACGAACCTGGAAGCGGCGCATCACGTGCTGGTGTTCCTGATCTATCCGCCGGAGTTGCAGGATCAGCAGCCCGACTACGACGGCGGACTCGACGGCTACTTCGCCGACTATCTGCCAGGAACCGTACCTGAGCCTCTACCCGAGAACACGGGCAAGTTCATCCCCGCGGGATCGACGTTCCAGTTCCAACTCCACTACACGGCGACGGGCAAGGCAGAAGAAGACCGCACGAGTATGGCGCTCTATTTCTACGACGAGAAACCCGAGCGCGAACTCGGCACCCGCGCCGCGACGACGGTCGATTTCCTGATCCCCCCGAACGATCCCGACGCGCCTGCCGCCGCCTCGCACTATGTGGCGCGCGATTCGCTCCTCTTCAGCGTTGCGCCCCACATGCACTACCGCGGAAAACGGTTTGCCTACGAGATCGAGTACCCCGACGGCGAGCGCACGCCCATCCTGTCCGTTCCCTTTTACAACTTCAATTGGCAGACCGAATACGTCTTCGACAAGCCGATCCAGGTGCCCGGCGGGTCGCGGATCATCGCCACCGGCGCGTGGGACAACTCCGCCCGCAATCCCATGAACCCCGACCCCAGCCAGGCGGTCGTCTTCGGTGAGCAATCGTTCCAGGAAATGTTCGTCGGCTACGTGAACTACTCCTACGATCCCGATGCCCCCGTAGTCCGCCGCGAGCGAAGAGGTGGCCGCGATCGAGACCGCAACCGCGATGAGGAGATCGTCCGCACCGGCATCCCCATCGACGCGGAGACCATCATCGGCTCCGAGTGGACCGGCGGAAAGTACCGCATGCGCTTCGAGGCCGACGGCGTCATGTACGTGAACGACACCGTCGAAGGCACCTACACCATCGAAGGCAACACCGTCGACTTCCACGTCGCCGGCCAAAACCACCAGTTCACTATCCAGGACGACCTGCTCTACTCCGACGACCACCCGTTACAGCGATTGAAGTAGCACTTAAACCGCCAAGGGTGCCGTCGTTCGCCCGAGGAGCACGGGCGTCCCGCCCGTGTAAGGCCCAGTTTCAACCACGAACCGTAGAGTTGTCCCCGCCTACGGCAAACCAGCAGGAGCAACGCTGGTCCGTATCGCCCAGCCGAGCATCAGGAGCCCAATCGCGGCGATCCAGCTTCCGGCGACTCGGACCACGACCCGGGCGCGCGTGGCATGCAGCTTCACCGCACAGGCCGCGACGAGTGCCACCAGCACGAAGCATCCGCAGGCGATCCCCGCAAGCGCGAGCAAGGCGTTGGTGCTCGTGCCAAGTCCGGAGCCATTGAGGAAGCCGTGAAGTCCTCCCAACGCAAGCGCCAGGCCCGCCACAAGCGGCAGCGGCATCCGCCAATTTGCTGCCATAAGAGCGCCAATGATGAGGATGCTCGCCGCGTTCCAGGCGTCGAGATGCATTTCCTGACTCAGGGCCAAGCCGAACCCGCCTCCAAGCAGCCACGCGACAGGAAGAGCGAACAAGACCCAGCGGCCGTGCCGGGCACTCAAAGAACCTGCCAGCAGCGCCATAGCAGCGATCCCCAAGAGGTCATCGGGAGACAGGATGAGGTGGGTCAGGCCGTCGTAGAAGGGTCCGAAACCGGTGGAAGCCAGGTGGGCATGCGCCGCAGCGGGCCACGCCAGCAAGGCAAGGACCCCAAAACCGCAACGCGTCAAACGGCAGCCTACGTGAAGGCTTTCCATAAGAAGAAGCACCCTCCAACGAGCACGGCCGCGCCCGAAGCGCGCAAGACCATCTGCCCTGATTTCCAACGGTGGATGGACCCAATACCAATCCCCACCGCGTGAAGCAGTCCGGTCGCGATAACAAAACCAATGCTGTACAGCAACGCACTCTGGCCTTCGGGGAGTTCCGTGCCGTGCGCGTGACCGTGAAACACCGCGAAGACGGCCACCACAATCATTGCTACGGCCAGTTTCGCACGCACCTCGCCGAGCACCATGATGCCGAGGACGACCGCGGAGAGGGCGATCCCTACCTCCGTACCCGGAAGGGGAAGGCCAACCAGCCCGAGGAATCCGCCGATCGCCATCATCATAGGGAAGGCTACCGGCAGCACCCAGATCGCGGGCATGCCCAGTTGAGCGCCCCAGAGCCCCACGGCCACCATGGCGAGCATATGATCAAGACCCGACACCGGATGATGAAGGCCGCTGACGAATCCGCCGGCGCTCCCATCGCCAATATGGGCCCACGCAACACTGCAAGCGAACGCCGTTGTGATGACGACGCCAAGACTATTGCGGCGAGAAGTGCCGAAACGGGATACCATTTAGTTTCCTCCAAACAGCAATGCCGTGCGCTGGATTACCCAGAACGCGCCCAAACACCCCACAAGATAACCGGGACTCAACTCCACCCAGCGGGGCCAGCGAATCTCCAGCGTCTCAAACGAGCGAACCAGCAACAACATCAGCGCCACGAAAGCGAGCTGGCCCAATTCTACGCCCACGTTGAACGACAACAACGCCAGCGGAATTTCCGCGACCGGCATACCGGCGGTCGTCAATCCGCTGGCGAAGCCGAACCCGTGCAGGAGTCCAAATGCGAAT
>CAZWDH010000381.1:0-5578 GCA_964632865.1 uncultured Nitrospiraceae bacterium | reverse complement strand
GGCATCGACGGTCGCATCAAATACCGGAGACCACTTGCCATCCCGCCATTGGTACGGCTGGATTGAGTTCGGTGTAAGTATTTTTTCATCAGGGGTTTCGTAGGTCATCCGCATGTTTACTCCCCCAGTTGCCTTGACCAAGTCATCTGGCTCGATGTGAAAGTACGGGCTGAGCTTGGAGTCAGGAAGCCCTTCGGACGTGGGCACGGGCAAAACGGGGATTCGCTCTAAGTATATCCAGCCGCTGATGATAAGGCAGCAGGGCCGGAACAGGATCTCCGCCTGCCAGTCATGCAGTGGATAGGTCAAATCTTCGTCCGTCTTGCCGGAGACTTCGACTTCCAGGGTTTGTGACCGGGGGACGGTGCGCTTGCCCGTTGTGGTTGGATTGCCGTCACCATCCACGGTCTCCAGCCAAAACGTGATCTCGTCGGCACCCGCGATTTCCCTGACCGGAATGACGAAGGCATATGAGCCGCCGTTACCCTCTGCGGGCGTGCAAGATACCTGCCCCTCCGACCTGTCGGGAGTCGTAAAACGCAACTGAACACCCGCACCGTCGGGGATCTCGATCTGCACCTCGCCTTCAAAAGCCTTCGACGGAGTCGCCCAAGCGGGATGGGACCAGGTGGCGGAGAGCGGCTCAGGCCATGCGGATAGGGCCGCGAGACAGGAAAGGACGCATATCCAGATCGGATTATGTTGCACGGTGGTCATGTCGAGGGTAACAAATCGGCCCGTACAAACATTCATACTCGGCTTGGACCTGGATTAGAGCAGCGAAACCCCCGCGAGCTGATTTCGCTTGTCCCAGTAGCGCTTGACGTGTCCGGGTCGGGTATCTTCGACGGAACGCTTCGCCACGGCGTCGGACCATTTGGTTAGAAATTCATCGCCTTTCGAGAAGGCGGCGGCAGGGTCGGGCGGGCTGTCGGTCCACTCGGCTTCCAAGGCGTTGCGCTCGGGGACGTAGCAGTCCCGGAGGGGTTCCGGGTTTCGCATGACGGAGCGCTGGAAGCGCTCGTGCCGCCACCAAAGGGAATCGTCGGCCTTATCCTGCGGCGAGCCGAGGTCGAGGGGCTGGTCGATTCGAACCGGTTTGAAGACGCTGGTGCAAGGCGCGGCGGTGGCGGTCACCCAATGGCGGACTTCGCCGTTGAGGATTTCCGTCACCCAGGACCCCGTCGTCTGGGCGGAGGCCAGGATTCCGCCGCCGTGCATGCAGGCTGCGTTCATGCCGCCGTTGGTCCAGCGGTATGAGGGATTGGAGTAGCGCGCACCGTGGTCGCGAAGCGCGGCGAAGAGGTGCTGTGCGCCGAGGGTCTTGCTGGCCAGGTGGTGCATGCGCCCCATGCGGGTGCGGCACCCGGAGATACGGGTCTTCCAATACTCGCCGTGCTTCTCCGCAAACCCGCCGATGGTGAGGCAGTTGGAAATGGGCCGCGTGCCTTCGACGCGCTCTTTGGCGTGGAGTTTACCCGCCGTTTCGAGCACGTAGGCGCCATTCGGGTCGGCGATCATGAAGCTGTTGTGATAGGTGAAATCGCGATTCTCGAATCCGCACCCGCCACCCTGGCCGTGCGTTTCGAGGAGTTCGACGATGACCTCACAAGCGCGCTCGGCCGAGTCCGCCCGCTCCAACGCGAGCCGGAGCATATCCATCCCGGTCAGCCCCGTTTTCGCATAGGGCTGCTTGGTGAACACGGCCTCGTTGCCGATGACCACGCCGTGCTCGTTGGTCCCCATTTCCGCGCCCCACATCCAGAATGGGCGGCTGATCAACACGGCGTGCGTCCGTTCCGCTTGCGGGATCTCGATCCACGTGCACTTCAATTTGGAGCCCGCGGGGTGCTCCTGCGCGGGGCGCCATTCGAGCAGCTGGGCCTCGTTGGGGTCGCGGTCGGAGTTCTTGGCGAAGAAGATCGCTTTCTTACGCACGATGGCGATGGTGTCACACATGGCATTCCTGCTGGGTCAAGGGGGAGGTTTCCGGTCAATGCCGGGATGTTCACATACCCGGACCGCAGGATTCAATCGCGAGGCCGATCGGAAGCCCGCGACGCACCGCGTGTGGACCGATGCGTCAACAATGCCTGCCCCGTGCCGTGACGAGCCACTCGCCGGTCTCCGGATTCGTCCGGTTGCGCGACGGCGCGCTCCGCGCCACCGACAATTGTGGCGAGATCGGCCACCATTCCGTCGATGGTCAATACTTGCGCGGAGAGTTCCTCGCTTGCCGAGGCGGACTCTTCGGAACTCGCGGCGTTGGACTGCGTGACCCCGTCAACCTGCGACACGGCGGCATTCAACTGATTGACGCCGTCGGCTTGTTGGCTGGATGCCTCGCGAACCTCCGCGATGATGGCCGTAACGCGCTGGATCTGGGTCATGATGGACTGAAGAGACTCATCCACTTCGCGCGCGACCTCGACACCGGCGACTGCGGCTTCCTGCGCGTCCGAGACACGGCTCGCGGTATCTCGGGCGGCTTCGGCGCAACGGCCGGCGAGCGCGCGCACTTCCTCCGCAACCACGGCGAACCCTTTGCCTGCTTCGCCGGCCCGGGCGGCCTCGACGGAGGCATTCAATGCCAGCAGATTGGTTTGGAAGGCGATCTCGTCGATGAGTTTAAGGATCTTCGCAGTCTCGTCAGTGGCCGTCTTGATCCGCTGGATGGTTTCCCCCATGCGATCCATGGACGACCGCCCCGTCTGGACGGCGTCACTGGCGCCGCCCGAAGCCCGGTCGGCCTCGGCTGCGTTGTCTGCATTCTGCCGGGTCATGGCGGACATTTCTTCGAGCGACGCCGAGATTTGCTCGAGTGCGGACGCCTGGCTGGAGGTCCCGTCGGCGAGTTGGGCGCTGGAGGCCGACACCTGAGCGGACGCAGACCGCACTTCGGCGCTTGCCGACCGCAAATCGTGGATCACACGGGCGATGCGGCGGGTCAGACCGCTCGCGATGAACCCCCAGATGATCGCGGTTAGTACCAAGGTCGCGCCGACTACCCCGAGAATGTATAGCAGCGACCGGCGGCTTTCCGCCCCCATAGCAATGGATGCTTCGCGGAATTCAATCTCCGGAACCGTAGCGACAATGGCCCAATCCCAGGGGGCGAAGTACATCATGCGCGCCACCCGTGTGTCCCCACCGGCGTCCGGCGCATAGGTAAGGTGGGCGACTTCGTCCGGACCGAGGGCCGCCGCCTGTTCACAGATACTGCGAATGTAGTAGTCGCCGTTGGCGCCCGTGGCATCGCGCATGTCGGCGCCGTCCTCTTCAGGAGTCTGGCCAATGACGATGCGGCCCAGGGTGTCCCCGGCGGCGTTCAATACGAACACGTACCCCGTATCGCCGATCGTGATCTCGCGGACCGCCTCGCGCAACGCCGTTGCACTCTCCATCGGGATGCCGACGTAAAGGACACCCACGATCGTGCCAGCGCCGTCTTTGATCGGTTCATAGGCGGTGATGTACCAGCGGTCGACGACGAAGGCTTTTCCCCGGAATGTCTCGCCCTTCAAGACCGCGGCGACGACGGGGTTGGGCGTGCCGTCAGGGTTGACGGCGGGTATGAAGGTCCCCACGGCGCGGGTGCCGTCCGCTTTCAGCACGTTTGTGGAGACGCGCAACATATCACCGGCGTCGTTCATGCGTTGAAAGATGGTGCAGGTGCCGCCAACGAGATCCTGCGTTTCATCAACAACGGGGGCGGGGGTTTCCGCGTCGGCGATCTGGCCCAGCCAGGTGGCGCCGAACTGCATCTTGGGAAGGGTGAGGATTTGTTGTTCCTGAGTGTATTGATTCACGGCGTTCCAGGAGACTACATCCGTCGAGTTAAGGTAGACGTCGCCGGCCGCTGCCATGTTTGCCCGCGCAACGTTGAGCGACTTGTTGACGAAATCCTGAAGCACCTCCTGTTGAGTCTCGCAAAGGGAGTACACCCCGTGCACGCTGTGCTCCAGGTCGTCCGAGGCCAGGCGATCCAGCGATTCCGAGGCGGTGGCACCCAGGGCGGTGTTCTGCCGATAAACGAGGGCCGTCACGATGAGAAGCGGGCCTATCGAGAGCAAGATGCCTGCCGCCAGCAATCGGGCGCGCAGCGTTAGACGGTTCGTGCCAGCCATGCGGAATCCTCCCTTGTCCCCCAAAGAACGTCCATACTCTATCCGCGATGCGTGGGACTACCAGGCCAGCTTCGCGGGGAAATACTCGTCGATTAACGATTGGTAGAAAGGCTTCAGTTGCGCCACGTCAGGCCGGACGGGACTCTTGGAATAGAGATCGTACGGGTTGAACGCGCGAACCCAAGCGAACATCTCTTTGTCACGTTCGTTCATGAGGTGCTCGTACGCCCCTTCCCGGTGCGCGGCGTAGAAGGAGTGGTAGCGGATCATGTAAAGGGCCGATTCGGGGAGGTAATCCTTGCACACGTGGTACATGTACTCGTCGTGGCCCCAGGACATGAGGACCTGATTCATTCCCGCGCCGGGTTCGTAGATGCCGTCGGCCGTCGCGTATGCCGCCACGGCATTGTCGGGGTTCTGGACAAAGAATTCGGGAAAGACGATCTTATCCGAGAAGGCACAACCGACCGGATAGGTGTCGCCCACGACCGCCCACTGGGGTTCGCCCCACAGACATAGGATCTTGCCGAGGTCGTGAATAAGACCGGTCAAGATAAACCAGCGGGGATGGCCGTCTTGCCGGATGGCCTCGGCCGTCTGGAGCAGGTGCTCGATTTGCGTAAGGTCCGTGTCGGGATCGCTGTCGTCGACGAGGGTATTCAAGAACTCCATGGCTTCCCAAATGCTCATACGTTCGCGGGATAGACCGAGAAACTCGTCGCGCTTGGCACGCACGAAGTCCACGCATTGGTAGTGGTGGTTCAGCCGGTAGAATTCGCGCACGGAACTGCGGGCGGTGTTCTCGTAGTCCCGAAAGGCGGCGGTATCCCGATGCGACGTAAAGCCCTGTGCGGGTTCGGGATACCTACCCTCGACAAACTCCTCCCATTCTTCCAGCGATTGGAGCGGATTCGATTCGTTTGAATCGGTCGACATGGCCACACCCTCGGTTCGATTCGATGAACAACACGCGTATCTTACCGCACACGCCCGGTTTATGAAAGGGGTTCCGGGAACTTGGAGCGGTAAGGGCGTATGCACGGGATGGGCCGGATGAACAGAAAAGGGGACGCTGCCGCGCTACAACGGTTGGTGGAGTACCTAGGCCGAGGGGGACGGTAGCGCAACAGCATCCCACACTTGTCGACACCCAAGATGAATGTCTGATTGATAGTGTGATGAATCCTTCGCGGGTATACAATCGGGCTTGCACCCCTATGTGTCACCGGGGGATTCCCTGATATCGCAAGGCTTTGCGACGGTATGGGTTGCGCCGAACCGCTGGGATGCCCCGCGCTTGAAGCCAAGCACAAGGGATGAAACACAAGCCAGCCATCGCGTACAATAGCGAGGCAAGTCCATTCATCCGCCGTTCGTCGCGGAGGGTTAGGATAATTGGTAATCCACCGGTCTTGAAAACCGGCGCCTTCGGGCTTGTGGGTTCGAGTCCC
>CAZWDH010000380.1:0-5587 GCA_964632865.1 uncultured Nitrospiraceae bacterium | reverse complement strand
GCGAACCGCTTCGTCCGGTCCAGAATATCCCGCTTCTCCTCTTCCATTCCGCATTCCGCACTCATCATTCATCATTCATCATTCATCACAATGCCAGAATCGCTTGCTCTCCTGCCAGCACTTGCCGAAGTGTCGCCTCGAGAGAGTGCTGGTAGGGCCAGTACTCAGCCGTCAGTGCGCGGTCGTAGTCGATTTCTCGTAGCGCACTCATTACGGCGGGCCAATTGACATCGCCTTCCATCAGCATGACGAATCCGTCGAGATTGCCGACGGCGCACCGGAAGTCCTTCAAGTGCACGGCGCGGATTCGATTGCCGAGGATCTCAATCCATTGCTCCGGAAATCCGTACAGCATGATGTTTCCGGTATCGAAATACGCGCCCACGTACTCGCTTTCGCACTGGTCGATGAAATCCCGCATCTCGACGGGGCTCAACAGAAACTTGTTCCACACATTCTCGATAGCGATGGATACGTTCAGTCTCTCCGCGGTGCCGGCCAATTCGCGGACGCTCTTCAATGCATTCTCAATGCCGATGTCGTATCGCGTCGTGTCGTCGCACACGCCCGGCACGACCAACACGGCGTCGGCGCCCAGCCACGAGGCAACCTGCAGCGTTTGCGCGATGGTCTCCTTCGCCTTTTCCCGATTTGCCGCATCCGGCGACGTGAGGTGGTATTTCCACCCCATGCCGTTGGCCACGCTGCACAACGCGATACCGAGCGACTCCGCGTGACGCCGGATGGCCGTGGCTTCCTTTTCGCTTAGATCCAACGAAGTCGGCCCCTCGTCGCCCACGCAAACCTCAAAAGCGGAAAACCCGTTCTGCTTGGCCAGTGTAATGGCCTCCGTCGTGGGAAGGTCGTTAGGAAATCCCCACTGATTGATTCCTGGAAGCATGTCTGAACCCCCATTCTTGCCCGTGCCACTTCGATTATAGTGCTTTCGCCGGGCCGCGCAAAACCGAACGGCGCCTTGCCCTTCCCCTCTGCATGATCTACGATGAAGCGATCGTGGGAAGTAACACCGGGAGTATTGACAATGAAACATATCATCCTTGTGCTCGCTGCGTTTCTGATCCCCGGAAGCGCTTGGGCCGCCGCTTCCGCAATCGCCGAAGACGGGATGCTCGTGGTCGATGACCAACGCGTCTTTGTCCTGGGCCTCTACGAGAATCCGCCCGATGACAACCTGGATCAGGTGGCCGCGGCCGGATTCAATCTCATCCACGCCAGCGCGGAGGAAGCCGCTCTCGACCGGTTGTGGGCGAAGAAGATGTACGCGTGGATCAACACCGGCGCATCCATCGATCTCAGCGTCGATTCCGAATCGCGCGAAGCCGCGTTGAAGCGCATGGTCGCGGGTTTCTCGAACCACCCGGCGCTGGCCGTTTGGGAAGTTCCCGACGAAGCGTTGTGGAACGTGTGGTACGGCGCGACGCTATGGCGCCGTCGTGACGAGCCGAGAGAACAGAGCGCCCTCATCGCTCAACTGGAGAATGCCGATCTCGCGGAAGAACTGCGCGATATGCGCGACCAGGCTGAGGTTGCGTACGGTCGTGGGGAACCGGCCATCGGCGAGGAACTTGCCGATGAGATCTGGCGTCGCCTCGACAAGGCTCCCCCGAATCCAGAACTCAACCTGTCCAACGCCCCCGAGCGAGCGGACCGGATGGCCGCCGGCATGTTGCAGGGATACCGTGTAATCAAATCCATCGATCCGGAGCGGCCCATCTGGATGAACCACGCGCCGCGAAATAGCATTCCGCAACTCGCCGAGTTCAACCGGGCCGCAGACGCGGTCGGGTGCGACATCTACCCGGTCCCACGAAGCCGCCACAATGGCCACTCGGATCTCGCCGACAAGTCGCTCTCCTGTGTGGGCGCGTACACCCAACGCATGCAGGAAGCCGCGCCCGGCAAACCGGTCTGGATGGTGTTGCAGGGGTTCGGGTGGGCGGACCTTTCCGACGATACGGCCGACCAGGCCAAGCGCGACGAACAACGCCGGCCCACCTTCGAGGAATCCCGCTTCATGGCCTACGACGCCATCGTCAACGGCGCCCGGGGCATCCTCTATTGGGGCACTGCGTACATTGAAAAGGACTCCGCACTCTGGACGGACTTGCTCACGCTCGTCGCGGAACTCAGCGCGCAACAGCCCGTCCTGGCAGCGCCCGATGCCGCTCTCGATATCGACGTTACCTTGGCGGAGACCTGGGGTTCCGTCGACCGCGGCGTCCGCGTCTTGCCGAAGCAGGTGGGAGAAGAAGTTCACCTGCTTGTGGTCAACGAATGGAGCGACCCCCTCGTCTATACGCTCCATGGACTGGAATCGCTCGAGTCGGTCAGCTACCGGGACCCGCTCACTCAACAGGAAACCATCGTGCAACATGGAACGCTGACCCTGCCCATTCGAGGTTTCGGCGTGCACGTGCTGGAACCCCAGATTCCCTGATATACTGCCGCTTCTGCATGGCGTGAAACGTTATAGAAAGGTACCTTCATGGCAACGACGAAGAAGATCCCTTTGCGCAAAGAAGTAAAGGTTGCGGATACCTGGGACCTCCGGCATCTCTTCAAAGACGATAAAGCGTGGCAGTCCGCGCTGAAGGATTTTGAGAAGCAGATTCCCCGCTTCGAGAAGTTTCGTGGGAAGCTGGGCACGTCCGCAAAAGTGTTGCTGGATTGCTACAAGTTCGATGTGGAGTTCAACAAGCTCGCAGAGCGTCTGGGCTCGTACGCGTTTCTGAAAGCCTCGGAAGACGTGTCCAACAGCACCTACCAAGGCATGATCCAGCAATACACCTTCGTCGCCACGCGTGCGGGCGAAGCCGCCAGCTTCATCGCCCCTGAGATCCAGGCGATTCCCCAAAAGACCATCGACAAGTATCTCAAGGATCCAAAGCTGAAAGAATTCCGGTACGCCCTGGAAAAGCTGTTGCGCTACCGGCCTTACATCCTTTCCGAGAAGGAAGAGCGGCTCCTTGCGATGCAGGGTGAAGTGGCCGGCACGGCGGGCCGGGTATTCGGACAACTCAACGATGCCGACCTCAAGTTTGGCACCGTGAAGGACGAGCGCGGACGCAAGGTGGAACTGACGCAGAGTTCGTTTCGCAGCCTGTTGGAGTCGCCTAAACGCGAAGTCCGCAAGGCGGCGTTCCACCAGTTCTACGAGCAGTACCAATCCCACGCGAACACGGTGGCGGCGACGCTCAGCTCGTCCGTCCAGCAGGACATCTACCAGTCGCGCGTGCGCAATTATCCGTCCGCGCTGGAAGGGTCCCTCTTTCATGACAACGTGCCTATTGCCGTGTACGACAGCCTCATCAAGGCCGTGCACAAGAACATCAAGACGGTCTACCGGTACCACGAAGTCCGGCGGAAGGCGCTCAAACTCAAAGACCTTCACACCTACGATACCTACGTGCCCATCGTGGAAATGAAGCGCACGAAGAATCCCTATGACAAGGCCGTCAAAACCATCTGCGAAGCCCTCGAACCGCTCGGCTCGGAGTACTGCCGGACGCTCGAGAAAGGCCTGCTGAACGGTCGTTGGGTGGACCGCTACGAGAACAAGAACAAGCGCAGCGGCGCCTTCTCGGCGGGCGGATTCGCGGGGCCGCCGTACATCCTCATGAACTACCGCGAGGACGTCATCGACAGCATGTTTACGCTCGCCCACGAAGCGGGCCACTCCATGCACACGTACTACAGCGCCCGAAACCAGCCCTTCCAATACTACGACTACACGATCTTCGTGGCCGAAGTGGCGTCCACCTTCAACGAACAACTCCTGAACCGGCATCTCCTGTCCAGGGCGAAAGACAAGAAGATGCGCGCCTTCCTGATCAACAAGGAGATCGACGAAATTCGCGGCACGCTCGTGCGCCAGACCATGTTCGCGGAGTTCGAGAAGATCATCCACGCCATCGCCGAGGCGGGCGAACCGCTCACACTCGAACGTCTCCGCGCAGAGTACTTGAAGCTACTAAAGCTGTACTTCGGACCCGGCTTCGCGATCGACGAAGAGCTGTCTTTGGAAGGATTGCGCATTCCGCATTTCTATCACGCCTTCTACGTGTACAAGTACGCGACCGGCATTTCCGCCGCGATCGCCTTGTCCCAGAAAGTGCTCAACGGAGGCAAACAGGATCGCGACCGCTATCTAAGCTTCCTCAAGAGCGGCGGCTCGAAATTCCCGCTCGAACTGCTTCGCGACGCGGGCGTCGACATGGAAAAGCCGGAACCCGTGGCTACGGCGATGAAACGGTTCGCCACGCTCGTCGACGAGCTCGAGGAATTGGTGTAGCGCTATTGGACGGATCTGACCGATCGGTCCGATCCGACCGATCGGAATTCGCCTGCCCTAGCTAGGAACTGCCGCATGCTCATCTTCGACGCCCATCTCGATCTCGCGATGAACGCTACGTTGTGGAACCGGGACTTGACCCGTCCTATCGACGAGATTCGCGAGCGCGAGTGGAGCTTGACGGACTACCCCGACCGGGGCAATGGCGTCGTATGCCTGCCGGAGATGCGGCGCGGCGGCGTGGGGCTTTGCGTGGCCACGCTCATCGCGCGCTACGTGAAACCCGGCAACCCGCTGCCCGGCTCGAACAGCCCGGAGCAGGCCTGGGCCATGACGCAATGGCAACTCGCGTGGTACCGCGCCATGGAAGAAGCGGGGGAGATGACGGCGATTGTCGATGCCGCCGGACTGGAGCGCCACGCGGCGTTGTGGAAATGCGATCCGCCGCCGAATGCGCCCATTGGATACGTTCTGAGCATGGAATGCGCCGACCCCATCATTACCCCCGCTCATCTCGTTGGGTTCTACAAACAAGGCGTCCGCGCCGTCGGGCCCGCCCACTACGGACCCGGCACCTACGCCCAGGGCACCGAAGCCAGCGGCGGACTCGGCCCGCGTGGACGTGAACTCCTGAACGAAATGGAGCGACTGAACGTTATACTGGATGCCACTCATCTTTGCGACGACAGTTTTTGGGAAGCCATGGACCATTTTCAAGGCCCGGTCTGGGCCAGCCATTCCAACTGCCGAACGGTTGTCCCCGGCGAACGCCAGTTTAGCGATGAACAGATTCGGATCTTGATCGAACGCGGCGCCATCATCGGAGCGGTCCTCGACGCGTGGATGGTGATCCCCGGCTGGATTAAGCACAAGACTCGACCCGAAGAAGCCGGCCTCAAGATGGAGCACGTCGTCGATCACATCGACCACATCTGCCAACTCGCCGGGAACGCCAACCACGTCTGCATCGGCTCCGACCTCGACGGCGCCTTCGGCCGCGAGCAATGCCCCGCCGATCTCAACACCATCGCCGACCTCGCGAGGTATCAGGACCTACTGAGTGCGCGCGGATACCAGGAAGGCGATATCGAGGCAATCCTCCATGGGAATGTAATTCAGTTCCTGCAACAGGCGTGGCGGTCATAGAGGCGAAAACGGGTGCGACGTCACCGGTTCAGCAGCAACCGAAACCCGGCCTGTTCGAAATGGTGGTCGAAACTCAACGCGTCCGTGATGCCGCGCGCCTCCATAACGGCAAAGGAAATACAATCCGTG
>CAZWDH010000379.1:0-5606 GCA_964632865.1 uncultured Nitrospiraceae bacterium | reverse complement strand
ATGATCCATTAGGATACTCTCGATCTTCTCCTCGGCAACCTTGTTGGTGCCGAAAGTTGTCACGTTGATCGAAACCGGCTGCGCGACGCCGATGGCATATGCCAACTGCACTTCGCAACGTTCCGCAATCCCCGCCGCGACGACGTTCTTCGCAATATACCGGGCCATGTACGCCGCGGAGCGGTCGACCTTCGACGGGTCTTTGCCGCTGAATGCGCCGCCACCGTGGTGCCCCATGCCGCCGTACGTGTCGACGATAATCTTACGGCCGGTTACGCCGCTGTCGCCGACGGGCCCGCCGATCTCGAAGCAACCTGTCGGGTTGATGTGGTATTTGACCGCACCGTTGACCAAGTTCTCGGGCATGACCGGTGTAATCACCTCGTCAATGACAGACTTCTTGATCTCGTCCTGTGTGACACCGGGCGAATGCTGATTTGAGATGACTACGGTGTCAATGCGGACGGGTTTCCCGTCAACGTATTCGATGGTCACTTGCGACTTGCCGTCGGGCTGGAGCCACGGCAGAGCGCCGCTCTTGCGCAACTCGGCGAGTCGCCGACCGAGTTTGTGCGCCAGCAGAATCGGCATGGGCATCAGCTCAGGCGTTTCGTTCGTTGCGTAGCCGAACATCATGCCCTGATCGCCGGCGCCCTGTTCGCGGTCCGCCGTCGCAGTAACACCCATGGAAATGTGGGGCGACTGCTTGTCCAGGTTTACAAGCACCGCACAGGTGTTGCCGTCGAAACCAGAATCGCCGCCGACATAGCCGATATCGGTAATGGCTTTCCGGACGACTGCAGGAATATCCACGACCGCCTTGGAGGTAATCTCGCCCGCGACCACGCAAAGCCCTGTATTGACGAGGGTTTCGCATGCGACGCGGCTATCGGGATCTTGCTCAAGCATGGCATCGAGGACAGCGTCGGACACCGCATCGGCAACTTTATCGGGGTGCCCCTCGGTCACCGACTCTGATGTAAACAGGTACTTGCTCATAGTTGAATTCCCACTCCTGCCTTGTGGACGGTGCGATACCAAACACAGGCTCTCTGGTTCCAAACTCCTCCCGCATTGGGAGCGCAAAAGATGGACGAGGATCTAGTTCGCTTTCAGTTCCGCGGTGAGTACCGCTGGATCGAGGCGGAAACCGGGTCCCATGGTGCTGCTCATCGTGCAGGCCTTAAGGTAGGTACCCTTGCAGGCTGCCGGACGGGCCTTGAGCACGGCCTGGATCACGGCCGACGAGTTTTCCTCGATCTGCGCGGCGGTGAACGACGCTTTTCCGACCGGTACGTGCATGTTGGCGTTCTTGTCGACGCGGAAGTCGATCTTACCTTTCTTGATCTCCGCGACCGCGTCACCGACCTTGGGCGTCACGGTGCCGGCTTTCGGGCTCGGCATCAAGCCGCGGGGACCGAGGATCTTACCAAGTTTACCGACTTCGCCCATCATGTCAGGCGCGGCGACGGCCACGTCGAAATCGGTCCAGCCGCCTTGCACTTTTGCAACCAGATCTTCGGCGCCGACGGCTTCGGCCCCGGCTTCTTCGGCGGCGGCTTTCTGGTCGGCCTGCTTGCAGAACACGGCGACACGGACGGGTTTACCCGTGCCATGAGGCAGGGAAACGGTACCGCGCACCATCTGCTCGGCGTGGCGGGGGTCGACGCCGAGATGGAAGGCGAGATCGACGGTTTCGTCGAACTTGGCGGTGGCGCAGTCCTTCACGCCGGCGGCGGCTTCGGAGAGGGAGTGAATCTTTTTGTCGCCGGTCTTCTCTTGGAGCGCGGCGACGCGCTTGCTGGGCTTACCCATTGCGAGATCTCCTGTGGTGCTTACGGGCCTACGGCCCTCCCACGCTGCGACCGGACGAGTCCGGCCGTATATCAACTCGCGCCAGGCTCACCGGAACCAGGCGCATGAAACACGCTGTCTAGTTTTCGACCATGAGCCCCATGCTGCGAGCGGTACCGGCAATCATGCTGATCGCGGTGTCTATGTTCGCCGCATTGAGATCCGCCTGCTTCAACTCGGCAATTTCCTTGAGCTGGGCTTTGGTCACCGAACCCACTTTGTTCTTGTTGGGTTCGCCGGAGGCCTTCGCAAGCTTCGCGGCGCGCTTCAACAGAACCGCGGCGGGGGGACTCTTGGTGATGAAGGTGAACGACCGGTCCTCGAACACCGTAATGACGACCGGTATGATCAGCCCCTGCTGATCCTTGGTACGGTCGTTGAACTGCTTGCAGAATTCCATGATCTGCACGCCGTGCTGGCCCAGTGCAGGACCCACCGGCGGGGCCGGGTTGGCTTGGCCGGCAGGGCACTGCAATTTGATCTGTGCCATTACGTTCCGGCCCTTGCCTTTGGCTGGCTTACCCATGATAGTGCTCCGTTATCCTCTACTGTGCTTCGGTCGCTGAGACCGGGTCTACATTTTTTCTACTTGCCAGAACTCGACTTCGACACTGGTGAGGCGTTCAAAAATCTCGACCATCACCTTGAGTGTGCCGCGTTCGGCGTTGATCTCGTCAATATTGCCGAGGAAATTCGAGAAGGGCCCGTCAATAATCTTGACTCGCTCGCCTTGTTCGAAGGCAACCTTCGGTTTCGGACGTTCCCGTTCGCCCCGGATTTCTTCGAGGATAGCCTGAACCTCCGAATCTTCCAACGGTACCGGGACCGTGCGGGAGCCGATAAAGCCGCTAACGCCGGGCGTCTCTTTGATGAGGTGCCACAGTTCGGGGTTGCGCTCGGGATGGACCGGCAACTGAATTAGCACGTAACCGGGGAAGAACTTCCGCTTGGAAATCTTCTTTTCGCCGGACTTAATCTCAGCCACTTCTTCCATCGGCACGAGCACGTCGCCGATAACATCCTTGAGACCGCCCTGCTCGGCATGGATCAAGATGTTTTTCTTGACGTTTGCTTCCTGGCCCGAATACGCGTGCAAGGCGTACCAGCGCCGCTTGATGCCGTCATCCTTGACGGCGGGCGCTTCTTCTTCCACAGTTTCCTGTGTCTCCTCGGGATCAGCGGAGGTATCCGCCGTTTCCTCGGGGGTCTCGTGCACTTCTTCGGGTGTTTCGTCCGTCGTCACGTATTCCATCCCCTATCCCAGGAGCAGCATCAACCGGATAACCCGCAGGAATACCCAGTCGTACAAGCCAATGATTGCGGCAAGGATCAGCAGTGTAATCATCACGATGGTCGTATGATCGTGAAGCTCATTCTTGCTGGGCCAGGCCACCTTGCCCATCTCGACCATGACTTCCTGGAAAAACTCCCGGATTCGGGCAATGAACCCCGGTTGAGCGGTTGTCGCTGTAGCCGACTGCTTAGCCATGGGTCTCCTTGCTACGGTCGCCTGTCTGGCCATGGTGCCTCACCGTTAGTACCTTTGTCTTAAAGACTTAAGAAATGGCAGGACTGGAGGGACTCGAACCCCCAACCTTCGGCTTTGGAGGCCGCTGCTCTAGCCAATTGAGCTACAGTCCTGCGGATAAACCTAGTTGGTATCGGAACTTTCGAACCGGAAAACCGACTCCGTGCGCACAAGCGCAGGAGTATATCGTTTTAACTGCCCGGAATTCAATTACTGATTTGCGCACAAGGCGCGAATCGACTTACTCGATGATTTTGGTGACCACGCCGGCGCCGACGGTGCGCCCGCCTTCGCGGATGGCGAAGCGCAGGTTCTCGTTCATGGCGATGGGGGTAATCAGTTCGCCCGAGATGGTCACGTTGTCTCCGGGCATCACCATTTCCACGCCTTCCGGCAACTGGAGCGAACCCGTCACGTCCGTCGTCCGGAAGTAGAACTGCGGCCGGTACCCGTTGAAGAACGGCGTGTGACGTCCACCCTCTTCCTTCTTCAGCACGTAGACCTCGCCCTCGAACTTCGTGTGGGGCGTGATCGAACCCGGCTTGGCCACGACCATCCCGCGCTGCACGTCGTCGCGCTCGATACCGCGCAACAGCAACCCGACGTTGTCGCCCGCCTGGCCTTCGTCCATCAGCTTGCGGAACATTTCCACGCCCGTCACGGTGGTCTCTTTGGTGTCCTTGATACCGACCAACTGGACCTTGTCCTGCACGTGCACCACGCCCTGGCTTATGGCGCCCGTCACCACGGTGCCGCGGCCGGTAATCGTGAACACGTCTTCAATCGGCATCAGGAAGTCTTTGTCCAGCGCGCGCTGCGGCGTCGGAATGTAGCTGTCCACCGCCTTCATCAGCTCCAGGATCGCGTCGTGCCCGATCTCCGGGTCGCGCGCTTCCATGGCCGCCAGGGCCGAACCGCGGATGATGGGAATGTCGTCGCCCGGGAACTCGTACTTCGTGAGCAGCTCACGCAACTCGAGTTCCACCAGGTCCAGCAGTTCCGGGTCGTCCACCATGTCGACCTTGTTGAGCCAAACCACGATGGCCGGCACGTTCACCTGGCGCGCCAACAGGATGTGCTCGCGCGTCTGCGCCATGGGACCGTCGTCGGCCGCCACCACCAGAATTGCGCCGTCCATCTGCGCCGCACCGGTGATCATGTTCTTGATATAGTCCGCGTGGCCCGGGCAGTCCACGTGCGCGTAGTGACGGTCTTGCGTCTGATACTCCACGTGGGCAATCGAGATCGTAATCCCGCGCTCTTTCTCTTCCGGCGCCTTATCGATCTCGTCGAACTTCATCTCCGTGGCGCCACCCGTCTCCGCCAGCACCTTCGTGATGGCGCTCGTCAGCGTCGTCTTTCCGTGGTCCACGTGGCCGATCGTTCCCACGTTTACGTGGGGCTTCGTCCGTTCAAATTTCGCCTTGGCCATGGTTCTCTCCTTACACTCTCATCGGCGCGGCATCCGCGCCGGGATCCAATCGCTCACTACCCTATACTCAACTGAAGCGGAACGAACTGCCCGACTTCTCCATGATTTCGTTGGCAATGCTGGGCGGCACCTGCTCGTACTGGGCGAATTCCATGCTGTACGAGGCGCGGCCCTGCGTGCGCGAACGAATGTCGTTCGCGTATCCGAACATCTCCGCCAGGGGCACGAAGGCAAACAGTTTCCGGACCGTGCCCACTTGCTCCATGCTTTCCAAACGGCCGCGACGGCCGTTGAAGTCGCTGATCACTTCGCCCGTGTACTCGTCGGGGCAGACCACTTCGACTTTCATCACCGGCTCGAGCAACACGGGACGCGCCTTCGGCACCGCCGCTTTCACACCCAGAGACGCCGCCGTCTGGAACGCCATTTCCGAGGAGTCCACTTCGTGATACGAACCGTCGAGCAGCGACACCTTGATGTCCACCATGGGGTATCCGGCCACGATGCCGCTTTCCAGGGCTTCGCGCGCGCCGCGTTCGACCGAGTTGAAGTATTCCTTCGGCACCACGCCGCCGACGCTGAGATTCTCGAACTTGAAGCCGGAACCCGGTTCGCCCGGCTCGATGGCAACCACGACGTCGCCGTACTGACCGCGACCGCCGCTCTGGCGCACGAACTTGCCCTGCGCCTCGGCGCGCTGGCGAATGGATTCGCGATAGGCCACCATGGGTTTGCCCACGTTTGCGTGCACGTTGAACTCGCGGCGCATACGGTCCACGATGATGTCGAGGT
>CAZWDH010000378.1:0-5611 GCA_964632865.1 uncultured Nitrospiraceae bacterium | reverse complement strand
CGAGCGGCGTGATGGCCATCGAGAAGGGCGCGAGTTATCGCGGACTCTATCATGTGCTGAATGGCGCCTTGAATCCGTTGGAAGGCGTGGGCCCGGACGAGATCACGGTTGGACGTCTCATGGCGCGGTTGAAACAGGGCGGCGTGAGCGAGGTGATCGTGGCGACCAACGCGACCGCGGAAGGTGAGGCCACGGCCATGTACTTATCGCGGCAGATCGGCGAACTTGAGATCACGGTCAGCCGCATCGCCCATGGCGTTCCCATGGGCAGCGGATTGGAGTTTGCCGACGACGTGACGCTGTCGCACGCGTTGCAGGGCCGGACAAGGCTGGGGTAAGGGAGAATCCGGGATGCGGAATCTGAAGCAGCTCTTTGAGAACAACGAAGCCTGGGCGGCGCGCATGCTCGAACGGGATCCGCAATTCTTTGAGCGTTTGTCGAAGCAGCAAGCGCCGGAGTACCTGTGGATCGGCTGTTCGGACAGCCGAGTGCCCGCGAATGAAATTGTGGGGCTGTTGCCCGGCGAGATGTTCGTACACCGCAATGTGGCCAACGTGGTCGCCCATACCGACATGAATTGCCTGGCCGTGCTCCAGTACGCGGTGGAAGCACTACGCGTGAAACACATCATCGTGTGCGGCCACTACGGGTGCGGCGGTGTGCAGGCCGCTGTGCGCAATGACAAGCTGGGTCTCATCGACAACTGGCTTCGCCGGGTGCAGGAGACGCGATCGAAGCACCACGCCGCGTTGGAAGGCGTTCGCGATGAGGCCGCGCTCTGCAACCGCATGTGCGAACTCAACGTCATCGAGCAGGTGTACAATGTAACGCGCACGACTATCGTCGAAGATGCGTGGCTGCAAGGCCAATCGCTGACAGTTCACGGCTGGATCTACAGTTTGAAAGACGGCCTCCTTCGCGACTTGGGCATGTGCGTTACGGGAAAGGACGAGGTCGGGAAGAGTTACGAAGCGGCCGTTAATGCTGTGGCGAAGGCTTCGCGGCAAGCCGCCCCAAAGGCCGCCACGCAACGATCGTCGACGGCTAAGCCATCCACGCTTCCCGAAAGCGCTCCGCCGCCACCAACGCCACCGCCCGCGCCCATGAAGATCACATCAGAGAGTCGCGCGACACCGCCGCCCTTGCCACGGTTGAAGTAACAAATTCTACTTACCAAATGTAGCGCAGGCGTCCTCGTTTGCATTCGGACAGGGTCAAGACCGCCCCGATGAAGAAAGCAGGCGAGGACGCCTGCGCTACATTTGGCGGATGTCCGCGTTTGCGATTGTCGAGGAGAAACTGATTCAATCGTTCCGTAGCATTTGAGGGGGGATTCATTATGAAAGTTCACTTGCGGCGTTTGTGTTGTGTGCTCCTCACCGCGGCGTGTGGTTTGAGTGTCGTCGCAGCGGCTCAGGAGTCGCCGGAAGAAAGAGACGCGCGGATGGCGTGGTGGCGCGAGGCGCGCTTCGGCATGTTCGTCCATTGGGGGTTGTACTCCGGACTGGCGGGCACGTGGAAAGGCGAAGCTGTCGGCGACCGGGGCGGCATGGAATGGATTCAACAACGAGTCAAAGCCGACACCTGGGAGTACGCCCACGAAGCGGTCCCCCACTTCCGGCCAGAAGAAGGATTCGCCGAAGACTGGGCGCAACTGGCCAAGGACGCGGGATGCCAGTACGTGGTGTTTACGTCCAAACATCACGACGGGTTTGCTCTGCACGATTCTTCTGTAACCGACTACGACGCGCACGATCTCGTGGGACGCGATCTGTGCAAAGAGATCGTTGACGCCGTGCGCGCGGAGGGGTTGCGCGTCGGTTTCTATCATTCCGTCATCGATTGGCACCATCCCCAGTACAACTACGACGCGGCAAGCAGTCTCCCCCATCCGCTGCATGGACAACCCTCGCCGAACGGTCCGCGCAATCACGCGATCTACCTCGAATACCTCCACCACCAGGTGCGCGAGTTGATGTCCAACTACGGGACCATCGACATTCTGTGGTGGGATTACTCGAAGCCCGAAAACGAAGGGCCGTTCTGGCGCGCGGACGAACTGGTGGCCATGGTGCGGGAACTGCAACCCGCGATCATCACCAACGACCGGCTCTACGCCATTCCAAACATCGAGAAAGACGACTCCGTCGGGCGGTTGCACCAGTGGAAACCCGAACGCGGCGATTTCACGACGCCCGAGCAGACGGTGCCGTCAACGGGTGTGCCCGGCGTGGACTGGGAAGTCTGCATGACCATGAACACGACGTGGGGCTACTCGGAGCACGACGACGCGTGGAAATCGCCGGAGACCCTGTTGCGCAACCTCATCGACATCGTCTCCAAGGGCGGCAACTATCTGCTCAATATCGGACCCAAGGGCGACGGGTCCATCCCCGAAGAGAGCATCACCAGCATGCGGGCTATAGGCGAATGGCTCAAGGTCAACGGCGAAGCCATCTACGGCACGACGGCCAGCCCCTTTGAGCCGCCCGCGTGGGGTCGTTACACGGCGAAGCCGGGGAAGCTGTACGTGCACGTATTCGACTGGCCGGCGGATGGGGTGCTGCAGATTCCACCTAACGGAAACGGTGTCTCGCAAGCCTACCTGCTTGCGGACGCATCGAAGAGTCCAGCCACTGTCGAGGCATCACCTGACTCCGTGACGATCAACGTGCCGTCGAACGCGCCGGATGCAATAGCCTCGGTAGTCGTCGTCGACTACGCGGAGTAGAAGCACCAGGCAACTGCACCGTCACTCGTCAACCCACTCGCCGCCGCGCCAGATCTGGAGCGGGTCGCTGAAGCGGAGGCGGCTGTCGTTCATGGGTTCATCGTGCATGGCCATGGTCACTGCGCTGAGTCCGGCGATGTAAAGGGGAATGAGCAGCCAGAGCGCCCAGTGTCCGATGCCGAGTTTCCAGCGTGGATCGGATGGCGCGACGGGGGCGTCGCTGGTCCAGTGTTTGGGTTTGGTGGTCTGAACCACGGCGATACCCGTACAGACGATGGCGCTGAACCAGAAGGTGGCGTGGACGAAAAAGACGCCCTTGTGGGTCAGGCCGCGAAAGGCCTGTGTCCAGACACCGATGAGGCTGATCCACAATACGAGCAGGAACAGGATCTGCCCTTTGCCAAGCGCCGAGGCGGGTGCGAGGGCCAAGGTGCCGCGGCGGTGTTGGCGTAGGGCCAGCAAGGCAACCGCCGATACCGCAAGTCCCATCACGAGACACCAGTACCCCGCGCTGATCCCGAGGATCGGTTCGTCTGGAATGGCGAGTTGCTCGGGTTTCAACCAGTTGTAGACGTTCTTGCCGAGGGTCCACCACAGCATCACGACGACCATGACGAAGGCGGCGAGGTCGTTGATCGGTCCCGACGGCGCGTCCTCGTCCGGCGAAGCGAGGTTCCCGCGCAGCAGCCGTAGCAGGGCGATGGACATCCCGAGTCCCATGACAAGACCGAATCCCTGCTCGCTCCACTTCCAATGATCGAAGCCGCGGAAGAACTCGTATTGGTAGAACGGTTCCCAACGGACTTTGTCGGGTTTGTTGAAGAAATCGCCGAGGGAAAATCCGAAGCCGCCGGATAGAAATCCGTACGAAGCGAGCATGAGTCCCGCCCGATTCCGCTGCACGAGTATGTATCCGACGAGCGCGACCAAGAGCCCTACACAACCCGCCCAGTTGTCGCTGCGCACTTTCGGCGGAGGCGTGGGCGACATGTTCAGCCCGGCGAAGTGGACCAGCACGAGATACCCGGCCCACCATCCCGCCGCCATCAGCAGGATGACGTCGCAGGCATGCCGATCGCGCGGAACGGCCAGCCGGTAGGCGATCACGGCAAGGGCCGCGAGCGTTGCCGCGAGCCAATCGGTGTCGCGCAAATGTGCGATGGAGAACACTTCAACGCGCTCGAGCAGATCGGGAAACATCCAGAAGATGACCCACGACAGGAACCACGTTACTCCGACGGCAATCAGCGGACCGACATACCGGTTCAATTCGGACCGCGGTTTCGTAACCGCAAAGGACAGGATGGCGCCACCGATACCTCCCCAGAGCGCGCCGATGATGAAGAGGCAGGAATACCCGTAGGCGACGTCCGGAAAGGAATGGGAGACTGTGTAGGAAGGGATCTGCCCGTAGCTCTGCTGTCCGCCGAAGGCCCAGCCAATTGCGCCGCACAGTCCCATCACGGCGCAGCGCCGGAACCAGTCGGCCCTGCCGCTGCACAGGCACACCCCCAAGGCCAACAGCGCACCCGGGATCATTGCGCCGGATTCGTGACCGTAGTCGCCCCGAAAACCCCAGCCGTAGGACATGGAAAGGGCACCTATAGCGCACAGAATGACCGCATTGCGAGCCGGGGAATTCTCACTCATTGTGTCCCACTCTCTAGCGCGCGAGTACACGCAGTTCTTGAAGGGTCCCGCTGGTTTGGCCAAGAATAGGGTCTGCGGTGAGCGGATGCAATTTTCGATGGGGGAAAAGTGAACGTGCCGCGTTAATGCGAGTGCGTTCGAAGATTTTGGAGTCGCTATCGTGCAATACGAGATGAATCGCCGGGAATTTTTGGGGACGGGCACGGCCGTGGGTATCGCCGCGGCCGGGTTCATGAGCGGGCAAGCCTCCGCGCAGGATGCCAAGCCGGTTCGTGTCGGTGTGATCGGCACGGGTAACCGCGGGAGCGCCCACTTGCGCTTTCTGACGCTTATGCCCGATGTGGAAGTCCCGGCCATCTGCGACATCCGGCAGGAAGCCGTCGACGCGGGGAGCAAGATCGTGACCGATTCCGGACGTCCCGCGCCGGAAACGTATACACGCGACGAATACGTCTATCAGGAAATGGTCACGCGCGACGACCTTGACGCGGTGATCATCGCGACGCCGTGGAACTGGCATACGCCCATGGCGGTGGACACGATGAAGGCGGGCAAGTACGCGGGCGTCGAGGTGCCCGCGGCGATGACGGTCGAAGAATGTTGGGCGCTGGTGAATACGTCGGAAGAAACCGGCGTGCCCTGCATGATGCTGGAGAACTGGAGTTTTCGCCGGGACAACCTGGCGGTGCTGAACATGATCCGTGAGGGATTGCTCGGCGAGATTCAGCATTGCCACTGCTCGTACTCCCACGACTGCCGGTATTGGTTTTTCGACCCCGAGGGAAATCCGCGCTGGAGCGGCGAGTATCTGGACCAGCGCAACTGCGCGCAGTATCCGACCCACGGCGAAGGGCCGGTGTTGAGTTGGCTGGACATCAACTGCGGCGACGCCTACGCGACCTTGGTCGCCATGGCTACGGGTTCGAAGGGCATCAATACGTATTTCAAAGAGAAGTACGGACCCGATCATCCATCCGCGACGCATGAATTCAAGCAGGGCGATATTGTGACCTGCCTCGTGAAGACCCATATGGGCAAGACCATCGTCATCAACAACGATCTCCTGTTGCCGCGTCCCTATGACAACCGTTGGGCCGTGCAAGGCACGCGCGGCATTTACAACGAACAGCGGAACGCCGTGTTCATCGAGGGCCGCAGCCCACAGAGCCATCAGTGGGAATCCTTCGACCCGTACCAGGAAGAGTTCGATCATGTATGGTGGAAGGAAC
>CAZWDH010000377.1:0-5620 GCA_964632865.1 uncultured Nitrospiraceae bacterium | reverse complement strand
CCAGCGGGGTAAGCAGGCGAGGACGCCTGCGCTACATGTCCTGCTCTTCTTGTACCCACGGCATATCCCGCGCTACCGTATAGCCGTGGGGGTCACGGTCCGAAACAGCGGAGGCGAGCCACATGCGACAAGTGATCGTGCGGCCGGGGGTGGATGGCTACTGGATGGTGGAATGCCCGAGTCTGCCGGGATGCGTGAGCCAGGGGACGACCATGGAAGACGCAGTCGAAAACATCCGCGAGGCCATCATCGGGTACGTGGCCGCGCTGGATGAAGACGATTTGCCAGTCCCGCCAGAGCGGTTCGACACCTACGTGGTGCTGGTATGAACGCCTTGCCGCGCGTCTCGGGTGGCGCGTGCGTGGCCGCGTTGACCTGGGCGGGGTTTCATCTCAAATGGCAACAGGGCCGCCACATGCTCATGCGCAAGGATGAACCGTCGCTGCAGGTGGTCGTGCCTGACGTCGAAGAGATCGACCGCGCCGTGCTGGAGACGATCCTCCATCGCGCCGGATTGAGCGTCGATGACTTCCGGGAACTGTTGTGATTCGACTTCAATGTGGCCCAATGCAACCGCTGGTCGTGCTGGCGATTGTCTTCACATCGGGATGCGCCACGGTCGGCCAATCGAATGCGCGCGCCCAACTCGCCGGCGTGCTCTGGTGGTTGAGCCCCGTCGACACCGCGCGCGGTGTCGATGCGTGGCAGGAAGACCTGGACGCACTCGACGCGCTGGGCATGGACCTACTTATCTTCACCGGCCCTTACGCGGGCGTTGAACCTGCTGCGGACGCGGCCGATCCGTTCGATGCGCTACTCGACGAATTCGACCGGCGCGGTATGCGCGTCTATCTCAGTACACTTCAAGCGCCGCAGTGGTGGACGCTCACCGACACGGCGCCCGAACTCGAACGCGCCCGGCAACGTATCGAAAGCCTCGAACGCCGCTACGGCGCGCACCCATCGTTCGAAGGGTTCTATATCCCTTACGAGTGCTACTGCATGTGGGGACCGTCGGCAGAACTTCCAAAGCAGCTTTACGCGGGAGTATCGGCCGCCTGCAAAGAGATCGCTCCGGAAAAGAAGACACTCATCTCACCGTTCTTCATCCTCGACGATCGGAAACTGCTCGGCGATTTCCGCTGGGCGACTCCACAGGAGTACGAGGCCTTCTGGACGGAAATCCTCCGCGCATCCGCCATCGACACGGTCGCCCTGCAAGACAGCGGCGAACACCTCACCTGTTACACACTCGAGCAACGCGCGCCGTTCTTTGCTGCCATGAAGTCCGCCTGCGACGCGACGGACACCACCTTCTGGGCCAACATTGAAACTGGCGAATTGAACGTGTCCAGCCTCGAAGACTATGTCGCACGCTTCGGTCTGCGTACCCACGTGAACGATCCGAAGACGACGCCGTTCTGGCGCGGTGTTCCTGCGGACAAACTCATCGCCAAGCTCGCCTTTGCGCGGCAATACACGCGCACCGCCATCACGTGGGGCTACCGCGAGTTCGTTCGGCCGTCCAACGGCGCCATGGCCAGTGAGATGTTTCTCGAGTATTATGAAGCCTTGCGATAGCGACCGGCGAAGGCAATGAAAGCCGTTCCCGAAAGAGTCTCAAACCCTCTCGCATTCACTGTCCATAACGTCCATCCAGTCCATGTTGTCCATAGCAAGACTTCTCCGCCACCGTGGCGGCCCTTGCACCCGGCCTCATCGAGTGCTAGCGTATACTCCGCAACCACAGGGAGGAATCATCCATGGGGCGCACGTACATCGCAGTAACGGCCGGGGCACTGCTAGTCGCCATTTCCGCGTGGGCCCAGGCAACCGAGAAAGCAACCGAAGCCACTGCCAACCCTGGCGCCATTCAACTGTTCAACGGCCAAAACTTCGACGGCTGGAAACTGTTCATCCCCGAAGACGAAGGCGTCGACCCCGCTACGGTATGGGAAGTGCGCGACGGTGGCATCCTCTACTGCAAAGGGGATCCCAAAGGCTACATTCGCACCACCGGGGAGTACGAGAACTACCGGCTCACCTTCGAATGGCGTTGGCCGGAAGGCGGCGGCAACAACGGCCTGCTCATTCATATCCAGGAACCGGACATCGTCTGGCCAAAGAGCATCGAAGGCCAGCTCCAAGCCGAGAACGCCGCGGACTTGTGGGTCATCGGCGGCGCGGAGTTCAAGGAACACACCGACCCGGAGAATCGCCGCGTGCCCAAGATGCACAAGCACAACGAAAAACCCCTCGGCGAGTGGAATCACTACGAAGCCGTATGCGACGGCGACACCATCCGCCTTACCATCAACGGTCTGCTCCAGAACGTCGCCACCGAATGCACCGTCACCAACGGCTACATCGGCCTCCAGAGCGAAGGTACCCCCATCGAGTTCCGGAATATCGTCCTCGAACCCCTGGAAGACTAGCGCAAGTTCCTCGACTGGTCGCGCCTCATAGGCACCGCTTTGGGAATGTTGCCGTCTGACGTTGATCTCCTTTGCCGCGAACTCCACGACTCTGCCGGTGTCCAAGGTACCGGTGCGCAACGGCACGAAGGAGGTTCCCATGAGGCTATGGCGACGGATCGCGGTAATCGTGGCAGGCACCGCTTGTTCCGCGATGTTGGGAACGGGCTGCAATGAAAAGACTTCGGCGGATTCGCCGACTTCCGTCGAGGACACCGCGTCCACGACGGATAGCACTGGTTCGGGCCCTGTCGAAATTGACGATGAATGGCAATACACTCCACCACCCCCGGCGAGCGCGCGCCGATAGGCTGGCGAAGCGGAACGCGAAGCCGGGTTGATCGCACGCGCGCGGACTGTGTACGCTATACGGGTGTGTGGACAGCGCACACGGGAATCATGGATACGGGAATGGAACATCCTGCGTCATGCGGGATCGGATGGAACGAATAGGAAGGGTTTTCCAATGAAAAAGCTTGTTTCCCTGGCACTCAGCTTGATGCTCGTCTTCACCATGTCCGCGTTGGTGTTGGGTTGCGGCGGCGCGCCGACCGAACCGGCCGCTGACGACAACGCCAACCCGGAAGAAGCCGCCCCGACGGCTCCGCCGGAACCGGCGCCCGCCGCGGCTGACGAAGTGACGCCGGAAGAGCCGGCCGCCGAGATGGCTCCCGAAGCCGAAGCCCCGGCCGAAGCGGGTGAGGCGATGTCCGAAGAGCCTGCCGCCGCGGAAGCCGGCGACGAAACCGCTGCGGATTCGGGCGAAGCCTTGACCGACGAGTTCGATGATTTTGACTATAGCGTCGGCGGTGGTGCGGCCAGCAAACGCCGCTAATATCGGCCTGAGGACATTATTTCGACGGGGTAGGCTTGCGGGCAGTGATCCGCGAGCCTACCCTTTCTTCGTGCGGTTCGCCGTTTCCCCGCCAACGGTCTCCGTCTTGTGCGCGGGTCCATCGAACGGTACAATACTTCTCTTGCGCAACCCAATCCCAGGAAAGGATGCGATATCGTGGCACCCGATGACAGCGGGTATGTGAATTACTTCGAGATTCTCGATCTGGACGAAAGCGCCAAGCCGGGCGAGGTTCGGAAGTCGTACCGGCAGAAGATGAAGAATCTCGTGAACGAAATTGCCGCGGTGGAAATCACCGAGGAGCGCCGCGCCCATTATCTGCTGGAAATGGCAAAACTGAACGCGGCGTTGTTTGTTCTGCGGGAAACGGAATCGCGCGACGAATACTGGAGCGCCCGCCAGGATCTCATCGATCTCGAACAGAAATGGAAAGCGGCCGCCGATTCGGGCGATCCGATGGAGTCCGACCGCTTTCGTAAGGCCTATGATGGCAAGGTCCGCGATTTCCTCGGCAAGTATGTGGAGGACTACATGCTCGCGGCGGGCCGCGATAAGGAATGCGTCGAGGCCAGTAATTGGGACCCTGCCCACGAGCGCCACGCGTTTCGGATTCTCCGGCACTACCGGCAACGGCTCTACCGGCAGATCCTGGAACGGCTCCCTTACGCGGAAATCACCCGCCCCGAAATCGACTGGGACGAACGCAAACAGGTGGTAGGCCGCATGCTTGCCCATGGAGGCACCTAAGCCATGGCACGCGGAAAAGCCGCCTCGACCCAGGAAAAGGTCGTCAACCAGGAACTCGCGGCGCAGGCGCTTGCCAAAGCCGTGGCGGATGGCGACATCGTGAACTTCCGCATCCTTTTCGCGCCCTTTTCGCCCATCCGGGTGGACTCCAGCGAACGGCTCGAAGACGAGAAGTACGCGTATCTATTGCCGGATCGCGAGGAAGGCGCTTCGCATGACTTCCGCGACGAACTGGCCCGGGTTAGGCAGGAGGCCACCTGGCGCCATATCCAGCAGGAATTGGACGCGAACCGTCCTGCGCGACTGCCCTGGGAACTGGTGATCCGGTTGGGCGACAACGCCGTGCGTCTTGGCAAATACACCAGCGCCTCGCAAGCCTACGAACTGCTCCGCATCCGCCGCCGCATGCAGGACGAGTTCTTCGCGCAAGCCGATGCCGCAATGGACGAAGGCAATCTCAAGCGAGCCGTGCGCGGTTATATCATCGCAACCGGGCTCGACTACGACTACGCGGCTTTCCCCGAGCCCTTGCCGATGGTCCCCGATTTTCAGCGGAGAGCGCTGATGCTGCATGGCGTCTACCCCGAAAAGGTCGAGGATTCCCTGCCCTTGCAGGAGCCGGAGTTGTTCCTGCGGACAGCGCTCTCGTACCTGTTGCTGGACGTCGGAGCGGCAGCCCGTCTCGAGTCGCGGTCCGTTCCGCAACGGTTGGCTTTCTTGGCGGAACTGGTGCGGCAACGCGATCCCGAATGGCGGGAATTTGTCCACCGGTATCGTGAAGCCTGCGACCTGATGCGCGATTTCGAGAAGCGTATCGAACGCGCGAAGAAGGAGGCCGGAACCAAGACCTCGTTGGCGGACGAAATCGAAGCGATGCTCGGCGAAGATCCACGGGCCATTCCAGCGAGCCTCCTCGGCCGGACGATTGAAAACGGCGAATGGTGGCAGTATCTCAAGGAGTTGGCCTACAAGCATCCGGCATCAGTGTTGTTTCTGTCGCGCCAGATTGTCGGTGAGACAGAAATCGTGGTGCCGCGGTACCGCAGCGATTCACCCGTGCCGAAGGAGTTGGGTCTGATCGCCGGGGCGCCCGCGTCGGCGCATGTGTAGCGTGGTCCCGCGCGGACCACAGTTGAATCCAGCGATGAAAGTGTACACGCGCCATGGGTCTCGTCATTGATCTTCATCTCCATACCCGGCGCTATTCCAGGTGCAGCCGTATCGACCCGGACAATCTCGTCGGGCAAGCAGTGCGGGCCGGCATGGACGGCTTGGTGATCACGGAGCACCATCACCAGTGGAACGATGATGAACTGGCACAACTGGTTGCAGAATCGGGACATCCGGGATTCCTGCTCCTCGCTGGGTTCGAGTACACTTCGGCGCAGGGGGACTTGCTGGTCTACGGACTGGATTCCGAGGCCGCAAAGGAGTTTCGACCCGGTTGGCCACCCGAGCGCGCGGCCCAGATGGTGCAGGAATTGGGCGGTGTGTGTGTTGCGGCCCACCCCACCCGCGCGGGATTGGGCTTCGACGAACGCCT
>CAZWDH010000376.1:0-5659 GCA_964632865.1 uncultured Nitrospiraceae bacterium | reverse complement strand
CCCCGGCATCCACGCCGGCGGCTTGCGCTACCACGGCGTCGCCCAGCAGGTCGCGCATCTGGCCAAGGAAGGCACGATCCGCGCCGTCGCCGTCCACCAGAACCCGGTGTTCGAGTCGTGCATGCTCTTCGCCAAGTGCGAAGGCATCGTGCCCGCGCCGGAATCGGGTCATGCCATCCGCGTCGCCGTCGACGAAGCGCTCAAGTGCAAAGCCTCCGGCGAATCGAAGACCATCCTCTTCAATCTCAGCGGACACGGCCACTTCGACATGTCGTCCTACGACTCCTATCTCGGCGGCAAACTGACCGACTTCGATCTCGACGAAGAAGCCTTGAAGAAAGCCGAAGCGGCGATTCCAAAGGTAGAGGAAGTCACCGCGTAAGGGTTAACGCAAAGACGCAATGGCGCAAAGTACGCCCAGGCTTTTTTTCGCAGGCGTCGCAAGGTGGACGGGGAACATCCCCCTCGTCACGCCTTCGGCGTGACTGCCCCCTTCAAAGGGGGAATTTGTTCAACCGATTCGTGGTAAGGTGCAACGGCGAGACGGCCCGCCGTCGCGGTCTACTCTCCTGCACGCTGCCGTGCCGCGAAGCGATCGCCGGAATTCCCCCTTCGAAGGGGGATCAAGGGGGATGTTCTTAAGTTCTGCGTTCAGCTGTCGGATTGACCCGATACATTCGCAAATGAGATGGACCACGACGGGTCTTCCGTCGTGGTCCATTTTGCTTCGGGGTCGCCGCCGCCATTGTCCACAAGGTCCGCGCCGACGCAGTAGACGAGGGCCTTCTCGCGGTTGTATTTGATCACGCCGCCATCAAACCAATCCCGCGGCAGCTCGTCAAAGAATTCCGGCACCAACGCATCGAGAGACTCCGGCAACTCGCCGTGCCGCATGCGGTGCACCTTCAACGCGAGAAGCACCTGGACCGCGGAGTTGTAGGAGCGATCGTAGGCCAATGAGATGAAGTGGTTGTCGGTAAGCGGTATGACCAGTTCAGATAGCATGTCGGCGAGTGCGTTACCCTTCAGCAAAAGGATCAGCGCGTGCTCTTGCCCCCGCTTCGGCGGGATCTCTACGTCACAATAGTAGGCACCAGCACTCTTCATCATGATCTGATACTCGCGATACATGATCTCAGTATTCTTGCGCTTATTGTAAAACGGAGGTGGCAACTCGTCGGTGTAATCTGACACCACAACTTTCGCCCACGCGTACTCGGCCCGTAATGCATCGGAAAGGCCATCCGCGTCATGCTGAGTCGCCGCAACGCGCCCGATAGCGTGCCCCAAAGCTTCAGGTGACAAGTCATCTTGCCCATATACCCGCGTAAGCATAATCAATCCGCGCCGCTGCAATCGTGCGCCTCGCAGAAAGACGATCAAGGGACCGCAACTTTCTTTCATCAAGTTGCCTGCGTCAATCAAATTCAGTGCGAGTGCTAATTGCGCATCAGTATCGCCATTCCTTTCCGCGTCATGCCATAGCGCCCATGCGAGGGTCTCTAATGCTTCGCTCTTGACCTCGCCTTCTGTGTCTTCGAATTCGCGATACGCGCTCTTCTCGCATTCGAAAGCACGTTGCAGCGCGACCACCGCCTCTTGTTGTAATTCGAGGAATTGTTGAGGTAGATCCGGCGGCTCAGGGATTCCGTCGATCATGGTTTGGTTGACGTAGTACTCGTCGTCCTCCCATTCGATCAGCGTTCGGGTGCGATGAAGCTGAACATACGCGTTCTCCTCGTCTGGGATAGCAGGAATCGAGAGATGCATGTCGGATTCATCAATCGGTTCGGCGGACCCAGCGTAACGAAACGCGATGACCGCAACGACTGCGGCAAACAAAATACCGATAACCAACAATGCCGTCAAACAACCGGCAATGAGAAGAGGCGACTTACCCTTACCCATGAAACACCTCGCACAACCAATTTCTGACTGGTGACGCCGGAGTCAGCGTATCACAACCATGTCTGTCGGGGTTAATGGGGGTGCTTCAAGTAGGCTGGGATTGAATCCCGGCCAGGAGGTTCTGAGGCGGTGCGTGCGTGGAGACGACCGCGGTTTAGCCAGCGCCGCAATCTCGGTCGAATAAGCGGTAACTGACGACTCGATCCGGACTCTCTAATCTCAGGTATAGCAGCCCGTGGTAAGAGTCGCCCATTGCCGATTCGTTCTTGACCGATCGGTGGACCTTTGGCACATAGTCATTGTCTCACTAGAGTGTAGAGCGTGCGATGGCGATGGGCGAGGAAAAACGAGTCCGGCGGCATGCGGCGAACGCGCACTTGCGACACCCGAGAACGTCCTCAAACGGGTCCAGATTCACACCAGCGGATTCAACCTCAGTCTCGTACTACGCCGCCCACCCGGATTTGGCAAGCCGAGGAGACTGCAGGTCGGATACGGCGCCGTGCATACGGCCGTTTCCTGCCTGTGTACCGCCTGGGTGAACGCCATATAACGGCTATTCGGCGTACGGGACCGCCCGGACAGCTTCTTGGAGTCCCATCCACGTCGTGCCGAGCACCGCGAGACGCGAATACGTGAGAGAATAAAAAGGGATGTACTTTACCACTGGCTGTTAGCGCTGCGAGGCATCCCCCGTTCAAAGGAGATGTACCTTCGACAACGCGCGCGGTTCCGAACGCCAGCTGACAGTTCTTTGCCTGTGCTTCCGTTGCTACGAACTGGCTTTTTTCTTGGCCGAGGCCTTGGATTTGGTCTTGGCTTTTGCCTTGCTCTTCGTCTTGGCTTTCGCTTTTGGCTTCGACTTCGCTTTGGCCTTCGCCTTCGCTTTCTTCTTGTCGGGTACAACGGAGACCTTGGAATAGAAGTGCTTGCTGGCTTCGAGGACGTTGCCGAGGTTGCGCTTCACTTCGTCCGTGAGTTCAACGCCGGCTTTGTTCACCTGATCGAGAAAGGCTTCCCAATCCTTGTGTTCCCACTTGCCGCGCTGCTCCTCGACGAACTTGCCGGCCATGTCAAGGAGTTCTTGAAGTCCGCTGCCTTTTTTCGTCGCCATAGTCGTTTCTCCCACGCCCGGGTGATTTAGATTTCGTCCTTCCACCGGCCCGGGTTGGTGCTCCCCCGAAACCCAGTGGCCTAGTACTCAAACGATACAAGAAAGCCGCGAGAAAAGCAATGGGATTTGCGACTGCAATACCGCAGTCAGAGCTACTCGGGGAGCTGCAGGAATGCACTCCCGCCTTTGAGCCAGCGCTCCATGATGTTCGGGTCGCCGGTGATTTGCTGGTAGGGCTCGCCGGCCTCTGGGAGCGTTTCCAGGCTGCCGATTTCGCGGAAGAGGGGACTCTCGGGGTCGAAGAGATTGAAGCTGTAGATCCCGCTGATGCCGGCTTCCAAGGCGGCGCGCGCTTCGGCCTGCCAGAGTGCCCGGCTGTCGGGACGGCTCCCCTCGGGGTTGGACGCGGAGACGATGCGGGAGCCGCTGAGGCAGGCGTACATGGGCACCTCGTACTGCTTGCCGATGGCGACCATGTTCTCCCAGGGTTCGAGGTGGAAGTAACCGGTGAGCGACACGATGTCGACGAGGTCTTCCTGCAACCAGGTTTCCCAGTCGAGCCCGATGCCCTTCGCGTAGTCCAGCGAATCCGGTACGCGGATGGCGACGAGAATGGGGCGCCCGCGTTGTCTGCCGATCATTTCGGTCATGATCCGCACGCGGCGAATGAGTTCGGTCATCTCGTCGCAGTGCTCCTGCGTGACGGGTTCGCCGGTCATCTGGGGTTTGAAGTAGACCGGATGCCGGAAGAAATCCATTTCGATGCCGTCCACGTCGTACCGCGCGCAGACGTCCGCAAAGATCCGGAAGACCTTATCGCGCACTTCGGGCAGGCCGTAGTTGACCGCAGACCAGCGTCCGCCGCCGTGGGGGAACTTCTCCCCCTTCTCCCCCATCAGGTACTCCGGGTGATCCTGCTTCCACTGACACAACAGCGCGTCGTCGGCCGAGTCGTGGGTGTCGTTCATGCGCATGGACCAGAAGGCTTCCATGTCGTTGGCGTGGCAGAAGCGGACGATCTCCGTCAGCGAGTCGGTGCCTTGCTTTGTCAGTTCCCAGGCCCAGTCCAGCGCTTCGCGGTCGCCGTGACCGCGCAGTTCGGTCTCCTTGCTCGCGTGGGTGTAGAGGTTGAACACGCCCGTGCAGTAGAAGATCGCGTCCACCTGCGATCCGGCCAAGGGCGAGGTCCGGTTCGCAAGGAAGTTCTCGACTGTGTGCTCCTGGTCTTTCGTGCGCGCGTCGTTGCCGTCGTTGTTCATGATGATGCGGCGCGGCTGGTGGGCGGCTTCCTTGCGCGCGGCGCGGAGTTGGTCAAGCGCGAGGTTGGCGTCCTGCGCGAAGGCAACAGAGGACGTGATGAGTCCAAGAAGTACGAAGACGCGCGCGGATCGGTACTGACGAAGTGGTGCTCTCATCTGTCTATCCCTCGATTGCCATCTAACGATTATTCTGTATTGCAATGATACCGAATGATAACAGACCGGGCAATCGCGAGGTCACGACGTTGGCCGATCGATCAGGAAGGCGTGTCCACAGATTGCACAGATTTTCACAGATTCAAGAATTGGGCAGGAAAAGACGTTCGCAGTTCGCGCGTCCAGAGGTTCAGGAACTGTGTCGGACCAACTGTGGGGCAAATCGTTCGACCCACGTCCGCTGCTCGGGGGTCTCGGGGACGGGTCTTCCTCGCGACTCGCTGAGCCGTTCGAATGCAGCGTCAGGCGAAATACCACTTGAGACCAAGAGGCAGGCCGCCAAGACGCCGGACCGTCCAATGCCCTGACGGCAGTGAATCCCTGCGTTCTTGCCACTTGATAGGTGGCTTTCCAATTGGGTGACAACTTCGAGAACGCTTTCTCGTGATGCGGGAATATCGCGATCTGGAATGGGGAGATTGATGTACTCGATCTCGTTCGTCCGGCACAGATCTTCCTGGCCGGTTAACTCAAACTCGGCGATCTCCTCGGGGGTCAGTAAAGAAACCACGACACCGAGTCCAAGACGAGCCCAATCGCGCACGTCATCTTCCAGCCAGTAGCCGCCGCGCGGCCGGCTTAGTATTCCGAGGCGGCCAAGCCACGGGCCGGGAACTGGATAGTTGTTTCCGTCAATGGTGAGACTCCTTGCCTTCAGGTATCCGCTTGATGTCAGCTTAGTATGCTTCCAGGTTTAAAACTACATGATCATGTCAACTACCTTGATGTATTTTGATGTTCTTGATTAGCACATTCAGACGGTCCTCTGCGCTTGAGGGGAATTCACCCAGTTCTGGATGCCGGTCCACTACGAGTAACTGAAGGCCCCTTTCTAGAAATATGTCCGCAAGATCGGGTCTGATCGATATTGCCCCATTTTCCTTCGCCCAGTATATGAACTCTGGTGACGCCTTGACGTCGTATATATTGGCGGATTGGAAACTGGCAAGTTTCCATTCCCTAATGTTGGAAAGATCGCTGAATGCAAGCATAGCACCGGAGAAGTCCGCCCCTTTCACCCATGCGCCGGAAAAATCCGTAGCGAGTAGATTGGATTGTGACATATTCACGTTGATAAGATTGGCGCCGGAAAAGTCAGCCAGAAAGAAGGACCCCTTCGACAAATTACTTTGATACAAATTCGCTTTCCGAAGATTGGCAC
>CAZWDH010000375.1:0-5685 GCA_964632865.1 uncultured Nitrospiraceae bacterium | reverse complement strand
CCATTCCGCCCACCAATAGCCGTACTCGTGCGTCGGCGCTTCATCGCCCGGCATCGCATACAGCCGCAGCCGCAGGTCGTCCTTGCTGAACCTTCGCGCCCACGCCGGTGCCACGAAGGGCATGGGCTGGTCGTGTTTCCGCGCCTGCATCATGATCGACGAGCCGAGCCGCGCCTTGTCCGCCATCTCGCGAGCCAGCGATTCGCCGAATCGCCACCGGTCCTCGCGCCCCTCCATGAACGGCGCGCCGGCCTCGACGCCCAATCGTCCGTCACCGGTGCAATCAACAAATACCTTCGCCGCGATCCGAAACCGGTCCTCCGTGCTGACGCGTTCGGCAATCGCGGATTCGATGGTGTCGCCGCTCATCGCGACACCGGTGACCGCCGTGTTGAGCAGCAGCGTGAGATTGGGCTCGGCCCGGCACAGGTCGTACAGAATCAGATCGAACATGGAAGCCGACCGCTGCGGATTGCGCACGCAATTGTGTAGCCGGATTTCCTCGACGATGCCACCTTCCCGCGCCTCGGTTTCGAGTTCCGCGCCCCGGTCGTTTCGACCCACGCCGTTGGCGCCCACGATATGCATCCGAACTTCGCTCGATGCGTTGCCGCCCAGCACGCTCCGGTCCTGACAGAGGATTACGCGCGCGCCGCATCGCGCCGCGGCCAACGCACAGGGTACCCCCGCCGCGCCGCCTCCCGCGACCAACACGTCGCACGCCAATTCATGTTCCGAAACGAAACTCACGAGGGAACTCCCCGTCGCCGCCGCGGCAACAACCAATGTACAAGCAGGCCGCTCCCAAGGTTCGCCGCCAAGGCTGCCGGCGCGATCCATTGGAAACTGATCGGATCATACCCCGTCTCCGGGTTGTACCCGAAGATGGCGCCCGAGAAACCGACCAACACCGCCGTCGTGACGCCAAAGAACCAGCCCACCCACGCACTCGCCGGGCGCGCATTCGGCACGAACATGGCAAAGAAGAATAACCCGAAGATCGGCGTGACGAGAAGATTTGCCGTCTTCCCCGTGATCGACGTGATGTTGCCGGGGATTGCGTCCATGAATGAACTTCCGATCATCGCCGCCGCGCCGATGCCGAAGGCGAGACAGCGCGCGGCGAGCACGTGCCCTTTCTCCGTCTTCGGGTGAAATCCGAAACGCTCCATCAGATCCGTCATCACGACCGCCGTGATCGAGTTCACGCCCGAATCGATGCTCGACATGGCTGCGGCGAACATGGCCGCCACGACGAACCCCGAAACGCCCGCGGGCAGGTGGAAAGAAATGAATCGCGGATAAATGTCGTCGGCGTTCTGGTCGATGCTCATCCCCTCGGGAAGCAGGCCGGGGTGAGCCTGAAAATATCCCAGCAAAGCCAATCCCACAACGCTCAACGTCGTCGTGACAACCGCCGCGACGCAAAGCTGCGTCAAAAACGCCCGGCGCGCGGCGGCAGCGTCCCGCGTGGACATGAACCGCTGTATCGAAACCTGATCGCCGCCCGCCGTACAAACGTACATGAGAAAGATGCTGACGAGTGTCCCAAGCACCGTGACCCGGGTTCCGGGGTTCAGCGAGAACAAGGGCTGCGTGTCCCAATGCGTCTGCCATTCAGTCGGAAACCATCCAAAACCACCCTGATCTACACAGACCACCAGGATGACCAGCAGCGCCCCGCCGAAAAGCAGGCTCACCTGAATCAGATCGGTGATCACCACCGCGCGCAATCCACCCAGCGACGTATAGATCACGGACACAAAACCCGTGACCAGCACCACCGCCGGTATCCATTCCTCGCCGATGCCCATCATCACGACCATCGCCTTGGACGCGAGATACACGAGCAACGACATCCACGTCAGCCGCAACGCCAGAAACATGACGACACCCAGCAACCGGACGCTCAGTCCCAGGCGCATCTCCAGCAGTTCATATGCGCTCGTTACACGAATCCGCATATATGCAGGAAGCAGCACGTAGCCCACCACGGGAAAGGCCAGCGGCAGCGCGAGCAAGCTGGTCATATACATCGGGCCTTTCCCCAGTACTTCCCCCGGCAGTGAAAGGTAGGTGATCGTGCTCAGCAGCGTCGCGAACAAGGAGACACCGATCAGAAATGACGGCATGTTTCCGCTGCCGACGAAGTACTCCTTGGTAGAGCCTTGGCGGCGGCTGTAGTACCAGCCCAGCGCGATGGTCGACGTAGCGTACAGCGCGATGATGACCCAGTCGACGGCCTTCAAACCTCCGGCGCCCTCCGGTACCGCATCAAACGCATGCGTCGCCTCCACGAACGCCACAAAGATCAGGCCGCACGCAGTTCGCGGCCGGATTCGATCGAAAGATGGGATGGTTTGGCGCGGACGTACAGAAATGGCAACGCTCTCCCGCAGTATGTGCTACGATTGGCACCGGTGATGGAAACAGAAACCGCCGCCGGGTTCAAGGAACGGCGAGACCCGGAACCCGCGGCGAGACCGAATAAAGGAGCATCTCCATGACCACGATCAGCCGCCGCGGCTTCCTTTCCCGTACGACAATCGGTAGTGCCGCCGCGTTGGGCGCCTTTCACATCGCCCGCGCACAGAACGCCAACGAAACGCTGAACATCGCGGGCATCGGCATCGGCGGCATGGGCGGGTCGAACCTGCGCAACCTGTCCAACGAAAACATCGTCGCCCTGTGCGATGTGGACCACGACTACGCCGCCAAAGTCTTCGAAGCCTTCCCCGAAGCGAAGCGCTACACGGACTACCGCGAAATGCTCGCGGCGCAGGACGACATTGATGCCGTGCTCATCGCCACGCCCGATCACACCCACGCAGTCATTGCCAAGGCCTGCATGGAAGCGGGTAAACATGTCTACTGCCAGAAGCCCCTCACCCACGAAGTCTACGAATCCCGTATCCTCGCCCAGGCCGCGAAGGAAACCGGTGTTGTCACGCAAATGGGAATCCAGGGCCACTCCGGCGAAGGCATCCGCCAGGTCCGTGAATGGATTCAGGCGGGTCTTATCGGCGAAGTCCGCGAAGTGGACGCTTGGTGCAGCCTCACCTACTACCCCTGGGGCCACGCCAACTGGAGTTCCCCCCGCGGTACCCGCCCGGAAGAAACTCCGCCGATTCCGGAGACGCTCGATTGGGACCTCTGGCTCGGTCCCGCGCCGGAACGGCCCTATCATCCCTGCTATCACCCGCGCACCTGGCGCAGTTGGTGGGATTTCGGCTGCGGCATGATGGGCGACCGCGGCGCCCACACCTTTGACCCCATCTTCTGGGCCCTCGATCTGGGACAACCCGCCAGCATCGACGGCTCCTGCACCGATCTGAACGAAGAGACCCATCCCATTGCCTGTCTCGTGCGCTACGAGTTTCCCGCCCGCGGTGTCATGCCGCCCGTGACCCTCACGTGGTATGACGGATTGCGCGTGCCCCGCCCTCGCGAGCTGGACGATCAGGACGAACTGGGCCATCCCGAAGGCGGCGCATTGTTCAGAGGTTCCGAAGGCATGCTGACCTGCGGCGTCTACGGCGAAAACCCGCGCCTGCTTCCCGCATCGCGCATGAAGGATTTCACGCCGCCGGAGCCGACCATCCCGCGCGTCGAAGGCACCCACGAAGACGACTGGATTCGCGCCATCAAGTCCGGCGGCAAGGCCGGCGCCGATTTTGCCTATTCCGGCCCGCTGACCGAAGTTTGTCTGCTCGGCAACATCGCCAAGCGGTTCGGTACCAAGTTGGAGTGGAATCCGGATACCATGGAGTTCACCAATATCCCGGATGCGACGCAGTACGTTCGCCGCGCCTGGCGCGAGGGCTGGTCGCTGTGATTTCCAGTTTTGGGGGAGCGCAGTGATTGCGCAAGATAGACCGTGAGTAAGAATCGAGAAGTAATCGAATCGCCCATGCCTGAATCGCCATGGAACCGCTACGGTACCCGCGTTACCGTGACCACCGTAAGCTTGGTTGTGCTCGTCTCGATTTTGTTGGGCACGATCCTTTCCATTAGTTCTGTGCGCGCCCTGCGCGACACGATGCGACAGACCGGGACCGCCTTTGTCTTGCTGCTCGCAACGGAACTTGAACAGAAATCGAGAATCAGCGAGCGCCTCCTGAGCCGCGACCGCAGGCCACCGCCCTGGCTCATGGCCTTTCCAGGCGTGGACATGCCGCCGCCGGAGGCCGGACCCGCGCCCGAATTCGGTCGCAACGAGGTCAGGCCGCCAGGCGCAGACGAAGGCCCACCGGGAGCGCCTCCCTTTCTTGCGCAGGACCTGTTGCAGATCGCCAATCTGATAGGCGCGTCGAGAATCGCTATCCTGGAAGATGACGACGTCTTCATCGACGTCGCCACCGGTGGTGAATCGGCCGAAGCCTTTGACAAGGAAACCGCGTTGGTCCTGCTGAATCGCTTGAAGACCAATCCCGACGAACACGTGTTGCAGGAAAGAACCGGCAACACGCTCAGCATCATCACAACCTTCGTACCCGCGCGTCCACAAAGTGAAGGTGCGCTTATCGTGCAATTCCCCTTTCGGACCGCGCGCGCCGTTGTCCTTCCCCAGATCCTGCATCTCACAACATCCACGTTGCTCGTGCTGCTGCTCGCCGTCTGGCTTGCTTTACGCATGAGCCGCAGCGTCTCCCGGCCCTTGTCCGATCTCGTGGACGTCGCGAGCACCTACGCGACCGGTGACCTGACCAAACGCGCCGAGGAGGAAGGGCCCGTCGAGGTGGCCACGTTAGGCCGCGCCTTCAATCGCATGGCCGCCTCCATCGAAGACCAGATCGAAAAACTCAAAACCGAGACCGCGCGGCGCGAACAACTTGAGGGCGAACTCCGTATCGCCGCCGAGTTACAGCAGTCCTTGTTGCCCGAGGCCGCCCGGACTACCTACGGCCCCGTGGAGATCGTCGGATCTTGCGAAGCCGCGCGCGAAGTGGGAGGGGACTTCTACGACTTCTGGCCCGTCGGCGAGAATCGCCTGGCCCTGGTCATCGGCGATGCGACCGGCAAAGGCCTGCCCGCCGCACTCCTCGCCGCCAAGTGCCTCAGCATCATTCAAGCCATGGCGGTTTCGGGTGTGGCACCTTCGGAGGTCTTGTCCCGCGCCAACCGCCTGCTAAGCCGCCAATTCAAACAGGACGGCTTCTTCGTCACCGCGCTATTGCTAATCATCGACACCAGCAATGGCGCGATTTCATACTCCGTAGCCGGTCACAACCCCGGTTTCGCCATCCAGAAAGGCGACGGCGTTCTCGAACTTCTCGGAAGCCGCCTCGGCTTGCCTTTGGGCATCGATCCTAACGTGGAGTTTGAAACCTGCCACGTCGACGTCCGTTCGAACCTCCGCGTCCTTCTCTACACTGACGGCGTTACCGAAACCTTCAACAGATCCCACACATGTTATGGCCAACAACGCCTGGAACAACTCTTCTGCGACTACGCCGACGCCGACGCCGACCGTCTCCTCGATGCCGTAAAGGTCCAACTGCGCGACTTCAGCGGCGGCAACCCCATGGACGACGACCGAACCCTCGTCGTCCTCACATTCAACGGCACAGACGAGTAGACGGCTTTCCACGTTTCGAGGCACCTTTGAGGTGCCTTCGAGGTGCCTTGGGCTTCCAGCCCAAGATTTCTTCGACCTGTCTTGGGCTTCCAGCCCAAGGCCGGATC
>CAZWDH010000374.1:0-5770 GCA_964632865.1 uncultured Nitrospiraceae bacterium | reverse complement strand
GCTGCGCGAGGAAGTCCAACTTCGTACCGAATTGGAACGCAGGTGTCACCTGCTAGAAAAACTGGCGTACCGGGACCCGGCCAGCGGCCTTCGCACGGAAACCTACCTACACGCTCGCGTCCGTGAGGAAATTGAGCGGTCAATTCGGTATCCCGCATCGACGACTCTACTCACGTTGTCCGTCCCGGATGAAGTCGACGACATCCTCTCCCGTCTCGGGATGCACCTCACCGATGAACTCCGTTCGACGGACCAAGTGTTTAGCTTGAACCGGCGGGGCCTCGCGATTCTCCTCGTGGAGACGCCCGAAGACGGTGCCCATCGCGTTCTCGACCGTTTGCGCGCCGACCTGGAGCAGTTCGTGAAAGAGTACGGGTTCACGATCACAAGCTTTCCAGTTGACGCTAACCTTGCCGACGATTTCATGAACCTGGCGATCGAGCGCCACAAGAGCATGTCCGACGGTCTCCAGATGGGTTCGAGCGGCACGGCCGCCTCGCAAACGTACAACTGATCGCCCTTGCCCGATCTCCACGATTTGCCGGGGCCAACATCTCCGTTGAATCGTTCACCCGCCTTGTAACGCTGGCATCCCAGATGCTAACTTCTACCACTGCCCAGAACACGTATTACCATGTTGGGCGGCACATTTCCCTGCTCCCCCAAGTGTGAGTCCATCCAACCAGTGGAGAGCCTAAGTCCGTGAAAGCTGTAAAGTGGTACGCCCCGCGCGACATGCGCCTGGTTGATGTCCCCATTCCAGCGCCAAAACCCGAGGAGGCGCTGATCCGGATCGAGTCGACCGGCGTCTGCGGATCGGATATGCACTACTATGTGGACGGACGCATCGGCAAGACCATCATGACGGAGCCCTTGATCCTCGGGCACGAATACGCGGGGATCGTCGAGGCGGTTGGAGCGGAGGCGGATTCGACGTTGATCGGGAAACGCGTCGCCGTAGAACCCGGAATCCCCTGCCGGCACTGCGAGTATTGCCTGAAAGGGCACTACAACGTTTGCACCAGCCTCCAGTTTCCCGGAGGTCCTCCCAACGACGGCGCCTTGTGCGAATACATCGCCGTCCACGCGGCCTTCTGCTTCCCCGTCCCCGATGTCATCACCCCGGCCGAGGCGGCGATGATCGAGCCGCTGGCCGTGGCGCTGCACACCATCGAACTCGCCCATCTCAAGCCCGGGGAATCCGTGGCGATTCTGGGACTCGGCCCGATCGGCCTGCTCACCGCGCAGGTGGCGAAAGTCGCCGGGGCGAAATGCATCATCGGCACAGATTTGCTCGAGTACCGCGTCGACGGCGCGGCGAAGTACGGCGTCGATTCCGCGGTAAACGTTTCGGAAGCCGACACGGTCGACGCGGTCATGGAAGCAACCGCCGGACGTGGCGTCGATGTGGCCATCGACTGCGCTCGCTCCACGGACACGCCCGGATTGGCCTGTCGCGTCGCGCGCCCTGCCGGACGTTGCGTGCTCACCGGCATTTCGGGCGAGGAGTACGGCCAGTTCCCGGTCGACATTGCGCGACGAAAGGAACTGACCGTTACCTGGTGCCGGCGCTTCCGATTCAACTTCCCTACGGCCATCGATCTCGTCGCAACCGGCCGGGTGGACGTGAAGTCCTTGATAACGCACTCTTTTCCGTTGGAGAAGTCGCTGGATGCTTTTGAACTGGTGAGCCACGCGGCCGATGGCGTGCTCAAGGCGTCGGTCGATCAGTAACGTGAGACCCGTAATTCGAGGGATGCGATCATGCTCAAGAAACTGCTTGCAGGAACCGGAATCGTTCTGGTTGTCCTGATCCTGCTGGTTCTCGTCTTCGTGGGTCCGTGGCCGACCTACGCCGCAACGGACGTCACGACGGAATCCTACTTTGAGGATGCAATCCAAGCCGCTGACGAAAGCCTCCAGCAAACATCGGTGGGCGCGTCAGGCCAACTCCACGCGGGGTGGGCGAGCGAGCGCATTACGCCGGAGACCGGCACGCCCCTTGCCGGTTTCGGCGACCGTCAAGGCAGACCGTCCACCGGCGTGCATGACGAACTTTACGTCAAGGCCGTCGCCGTCAGTGACGGGACGGACACCGCTGTGATCGTCGGCGCCGACATGCTGATCGTGCCGAACAACATCGCGGATCACGCCCGCGAAAAGGCCATGGCTGCGACCGATCTTCAACCCGACGACATCCTGTTCAATGCCTCGCACACCCACTCGGGACCGGGTGCCTGGGCGCCGGGACTGGCAGCGTCGCTCTTTGGCGGCGCGTACGATGAATCCGTCATGGAGCGGATTAGCGACGCCTTCGGTACCGCTATCATCAACGCTTACGGCAACCTCAAACCCGCGTCCTATGGGCGGGGCGATGTGGATGTGCCCGACCACATTAAGAACCGTGCCCACGAAGGACCCGTCGACAGCGAACTGAATTACCTCGTCCTTAAGCATGCGAACGGCGACACGTGCCATCTTGTCTCATACGGCGCACACGCCACGGTTATCGGTTCGAGCAACATGGAGTTCAGCGGAGACTACCCTGGCTATCTTGAACGGGCCATCGAAACGCAAACCGGTGGCATGGCGGTCTTTCTTGCCGGCGCCGTAGGTAGCATGAGTCCGCGCATCGATGGGACCGACGGCTTCACGAAGGCTGAAACGCTGGGTTCGACCTTGGCGGAAAAGGTCCTCGCTGAAGCAGAGGGTTTAACCTTTTCCGAATCCGCCGATGTTGCGTCGGCAGGATTCTCATTTGAGACACCGCCACTGCAACTGCGGCTAAATCAGAACTGGCGGCTTTCGCCGAACCTCTTCCCATTGGTCGGACTCGATGATACGGCGTGGATCTCCGGTGTCAAGATTGGCGACATATTCTTGTACGGGACGCCTTGCGACATGAGCGGCGAAATCAGCATCACCATGAAGTCCTGGGCGCAAAAACAAGGCGTCGACCTGTGGGTGCTCAGCTTCGGGGGAGATTACATCGGCTACGTGTCGCCTCAGAAATACTACGATCTTCCACGCGCGGAAACCCACGAGTACGAGATGTATCTCATGTCCTGGATCGGCCCCAATCAAGAGGCCTTCTTCACGGAACTGCTGCACCACTTGGTCGATTCCATGGAATTTAAGTCCTGACCCTCAAGCGGCGCTTGCACCGTGTTTCTCCAAGCAAAGGAGTGTCCTGTTCCCATGTCATACCCTGATCCCCCACCCTCGCATGATGCTTCGTCAACGGACACATCCCCTCCCCCGCTTTCGCCGCCACCGCCCATTAAGCCGCTGCTCGTACCGGCATTGACGGCGCTCGTAGGCGTTATCGTGATTGCCGCGATGGCCCTGCTGGAAACGCAAATCGATGAGGACCAGGTCTGGCGAAACGCTCTGCTCGCCGCGTCGGGCGAGCCGCTTCATGACGATGCGCTGATCCTCCACACGCGAAAGATCTCCGACGACAACTTTCCACCCTCGCCGTTGGCGGAGCAACTTCATGATATCGACGGCGGCGCGGAGGTCATCGCCTTGCTCGGCCTCGAAATGCGCGAGCGCATCATCGCCATGGAGTTGTCACCGGAACAATGGCAGGCATTGGCTGCGTCCGGTTCCCCGCCGGAACCCGGGAAGCGGCAAGTCCTCGCGGGTCCTCTCTGCCGGCTTGAAGAGTTCACCGTCGATGGCGAGACCTTCACCGTTACAGGCGAACTGCAGCGCGGCACCGCGGGCATGGCCTTCTCTTATCTGCTCCCCTACGACGAAGCGGTCGCCCCGCTCTTTACAGAAGAAGCCGGCGCGACCACCGGCTGGCTCGAGCCCGAGGGTCAAATCCGCGAACCCACGGACGAAGAGATCGCCGCGTTGGAGTCTGAGGATCAACAGATCATCGCGCCCATGATCCCCACGACCATGCCCCTCGCCTGGGGCGGATTTCTGGGCATTCTGTTGGTCACCATCGGCGGCGCGGTGTTTCAGGTGCGCGTCCTGTTTCGCTTGATTCGCATACCGCTGCTCGAACCTATCATCGCGCCCATGCGGCAATACTGGACGCTCTTCGTCGCGGTGCACCTGCTCTGTTATGGCGCCTTGTTCGCCGCCACGCTCGCCGCCTTCGCCATGCCACTACTCAATCTCCAAGTATTGACCTTCGTTACGGAGATCTTCACCACGGGCGAACTGAGCCACCTCGGCGACGCCTACATGAGCGGCAACGTCATCAGCGCGGCCTGGTTCACGTTCAAGAACAATTTCGTTGTGCAGACCCTCATCTACAGCATAGCGCCCTCGTTGATCGTCCCGTTCCTGGGACTCTTCAAGACCATGCTGAATCTGGCCGTGGCGGGTTTCGCGCTGGCGCCCCTCTGGACCGATCTGCTCTCGCGCTTCACGTACCACTCCGTCACCTTGTCGCTCGAAGTCGAAGCCTACGTCGTCGCCGCCTTCGGGATCTGCCTCTATCCGATCTTTATCGCGCGCGCAATGACGTCCGGAGAGCCCGCGAAGGGCCTGATGAAAATTCCCCCCATGCTGATCGCGTCCATCGTCGTGTCCGGCGCGCTGCTCTTCCTAGGCGCCGTCTACGAAGCCGTCACGCTGATCCTGATCGGGTAGAACGAAGGAAAAGGAGGGCGGGTTTTCCAACCCGCCACCGGAAAGCCTAAGTTCCGACGCGAGAATCGGACATACGCCGGGAAGCCACCTTCGGATCCTCCTTCCACCCCGCAGGGGTGAGACAAGAAAGCCCAGGGCAACGCCCTGGGGCCCCGGGCACCCCAATTGGAGCCGCCCTGAAGGGGCAAGACAAATCTTCTTGCGGCGCCCGCGAAACCCCAGAGAGGTCTCCGCAAAAGACGATTGACTACGCGGAGCGCCACAGCATTTGTGGGGACCTTTTCACAATTGGAAGTCGTAGGCATTGGCGGGTTGGAAAACCCGCCCTCCTCGGTAGGACAATGCGGACGATCAGGCGGTGCTTCCGGTGCGGTAACCGGAAAGATCGATGGTGACGAAACGGTACCCCGCGCCACGGACCGACGCCACCACTGCATCGCGAAGGTCACTCTCTAACAAACGCGGCAAATCCTCGGGGTCCACTTCGATCCGGCAGAGATCGCCGTGGTGCCGCGCGCGGTACTGGCGGAAACCCAATTTCTTCAGCGCCTCTTCGGCCTTCTCGACCTTCTGCAGATCCTCGATGGTCACGCGCGTCCCCACGGGAAACCGCGACGACAAACACGCGAACGACGGCTTGTCCGCCGTAGGCAACCCGCGCCGTTCGCTCAACACGCGGATTTCCGCCTTGGTCATGTTGGCTTCGACCAAGGGCGCAACGACCTCGAACTCCTTCGCGGCCTTGGCACCCAAGCGCGTCGTATCGACGAGATCATCGGTAATCTCGCCGTAGGCGAGCTTCGGAATCTTCGTGCTCTCCGCATAGGCCCGCATCTTGGTGAACAACTCCGCGCGGCAGTGGTAGCAGCGCGTCCCGTCGTTCTTGAGGTAGTCGTCGTTCGCGAACTCTTCGGTAAACAGGACCTCGAAATTCCAGCCGCGATCCTTCGCCAAGGCCGTGGCCTCCGCGACCTCGGATCGCGGAATACTCGGCGAGTCTCCCAACAGCACGCGCGCCTTCGCACCGAGCGTCTCATGCGCGACATCCGAAAGATACGTCGAATCCACGCCGCCGGAATAGGCAATAGCGATCGCGCCGTAGCCCTGGAGCAGATCCTTCAAACGCGCTTCCTTTTCCAGCGCGCTTTCTTCGAGTATG
>CAZWDH010000373.1:0-5796 GCA_964632865.1 uncultured Nitrospiraceae bacterium | reverse complement strand
TGGCCCACGCGCGCATGCTCGGGGAACAGGGAATCCTGACCAAGAAGGATGTGCGCGCGATCCTCTCCGGGCTAAAAGGAATCGCGACAGAAATCGAGTCGGGTGCATTTCACTTCGATCCCGCGCTGGAGGACGTTCACACCAACATTGAAGTCGCCCTGGTGAAGCGCATTGGCGATGCCGGCAAGCGGCTGCACACCGGCCGCAGCCGCAACGATCAAATTGCGACCGACGTACGTCTCTGGACGCGGGACCAAATTGACGCCGTGCTCAGTCTTCTTCGTGCCTTGCGGGGCGCTCTGGTCGATTTCGCCGAGGCGCACATCGACGTGATTCTCCCGGGATGCACGCACCTGCAACATGCGCAACCGGTCCTCCTCGCGCACCACTTCCTCGCCTATTTCGAAATGTTCAGCCGCGACGCGCAACGCTTCACTGAACTGCGGCGGCGTGTAAACGTGCTGCCGCTCGGATCGGCGGCACTTGCTGGTACCCCCTACCCCATCGATCGAAAGATGGTCGCTAAGGAACTGGGGTTCGAATCGATTTCCGCGAACAGCATGGACGCGGTCTCGGACCGGGATTTTGCCATCGAGTTCTGCTCTTGCGCGTCGCTGATCATGATGCACCTGAGCCGGTTCTGTGAAGAGCTGATTCTGTGGTCCACGCCCGAGTTCAAGTTCATCGAGATTGGGGACGCCTACACGACCGGCTCGAGTATCATGCCCCAGAAGAAAAATCCCGACGTGGCGGAGTTGGTCCGGGGAAAGACCGGCAGGGTCTATGGCAGTCTAGCAGCGCTTCTCACGCTGATGAAGGGGTTGCCGATGACCTACAACCGGGATCTGCAAGAGGACAAGGAACCGCTATTCGACGCGTCGGATACCATCCAACTTTGCGTGGCGGTCGTGGCGCGTATGATCCCTTCAATCAAGGTTCGCCCCGATGCCATGATTGCGGCGGCTCGCGAAGGTTTTCTGGAAGCGACGGATGTGGCCGACTATCTGGTGGGTAAGGGAATGCCGTTCCGCGAAGCCCACGGCGTGGTGGGCCGCATTGTGCTGCACTGTGAAAAACAAGGAAAACGCCTGCCCGATTTGACCACGGAGGAATTTCAATCTTTCAGCCCGCGTTTCTCTACGGATGTTCACCGGCTCCTGGACTCGGATTCCATCGTGAGGCGGCGCGACAATCTCGGTGCCACCGCCCCGACACGGGTGCGGGCGGCGATCCGCGCAGCGCGTAAATTGCTGCAATAGTGGTTTGTTAGGCATTCCGTCCCCCCGTGTGGTACCATTCCGAATGTGTCGACTTCTTTGGGCGGCTCTATGAAAAGCACGAACAAGATTCTCGTTGTAGACGATGAAGCGGTAATTAGAGAACTCTTGACGGATATCCTCGAAGACGATGGATATCCGGTAGAAGCCATGCCCAACGCGCCTTCCGCGCTCAACCTCCTCAAAGACCGCGATGACTTTGTTCTCTTGTTCACCGATATCATGATGCCGGATATGGACGGCATCCAGTTGATTCGGGAAGCACGGAAGATTCGTCCCACCATCATCCCCATCGTCATGACAGGGTTCGCCACCTTGGAGACCGCGCGCGCCGCCGTAAAAGAGGGCGCGTACGACTACGTGCTCAAGCCCTTCAGCTTGAGCGAGGTCAAGCTTGCCGTGGCCAACGCCATCGAACGCTATCGGCTCGCCACGGAGAATGCGCGACTCCGAGAGCTTACCGAGATCTTCAGCATCAGCGAATCCATGGCCGGTATCCAGGACGAACGGAGACTCCTCGACTTCGTGCTACAGGCGGCCCTCAACCAGGTCGGCGCCTACCGCGGCTCCTTGATGATTGCCGGTGCAGACGGAAGAACGCTGGAAGTGGCATCCAGCGCAGGCCTATCCGAGGAAGCCGTTTCTACGATCGTAGAGTTCGGGAAAGGGATCTCGGGCAAGGTGGCGGAGAGCGGCCAATCCATTTTGGTCGAGAATATGGCGGAACGGCCCGAAGTGGAGAAGATCAGCCGGCGGCTTACCGAGACGTCATTTGTGTCCTTGCCTCTGAAGGGGTCAGGGTCGCCGAACGGATCCGACGCCGCACCCCATGTTCTCGGGGTATTGAACGTCTGCGGTAAACATGGAAATGGCTCGTTCACCGAGGCGGACCTGAAGACGCTGGATATTGTCGCCAATCACGCGGCGGCTGCGCTTGGCAATGTGCGGCGCTTACGCCGCGTTGAACGAGCCCACCTTGCTACCCTTGAGCACATGGCGCAGATCATCGAAGCGCGAGATAGCTACCTTGCCGGTCACAGCATGCGGGTTCGCGACGTTTCGATGCGCCTGGCCGCCAGCCTCGAGCTATCGCCGGCGGAGTGTGAGCAACTCGGGGCGGTCGCGCTCTTCCACGACATTGGCTATATGGGGGTAGATCCTGCGCTTCTGAGCAAAGCCGGCGAGTTAAGCGACGACGAGCAAGAGCAGATACGTCAGCACACGGTGATCGGCGATACCATAATCCAGTCGGCGGAGATGTTGACCCCGGAGCAGCGGCGCCTGGTTCGCAATCATCACGAGCGGGTCGACGGCTCGGGATATCCTGATGGTCTTTCCGGTGATGAGATACCGCTGGTCGTTCGAATCCTCGGAGTTGCCGAAGCCGTCGTCGCCATGGCCAGCGACCGGCCCTATCGAAAAGCGCTGGCCCCCGATGTGATCGTCACTGAATTGCAATCGAAGCGCGGCGAGCAGTTTGACCCCTCTATCGCGGACAAGACCGTGCACCTTATTCAGAACGGCGGCCTGTTCTAAATCCGCGCCGCACGCAATCCCCCCCGCCCCTAAAAATTCCGCACCAGCGCTTCAACCACCGTGCCACGGCGATCCGCGCGGCTGTTCACCAATCGCGTTGCGTTGACCGATTCCACCTTGAACCCGCGGTACAAATTCTGAATGAACTTTGTCATCGAATTCGAAAGAATGAACTTCACGCCTTTCGCGTCCAGGTCGCGGGCGACTTCTGCCAGGCGTTGTTGCTCCGCGCGCCCAAACCCGCCACGGTCATAGGCGGTGAACGACGCGGTCTTCGACACGGGATCGTAGGGCGGGTCGAAGTACACCAGGTCCCCCGCTTTCGCGCGGCCCACGACCTTCTCGAACGATTGGACGGAAATATCAGCCCGCTGAAGCGCTTCCGACGTGGCGCGGAGATTTACCTCGTCGCAGATGCGGGGATTTTTGTATCGCCCGAAGGGGACGTTGAAGATGCCTCGGCTGTTCTCGCGGAACAACCCGTTGTAGCAGGTCTTGTTCAGGTAGATGATGCGAGCCGCGCGTTCAAAGAGGTCCTCGGGCACCGCATCGCGCAGGGCGTAGTAATATTCTTCGGAGTGTTTTTCGCGATGGCGCTGCAAATGGTCGATCACCCGCTCGACATCTTGTTTCACGCCAAGATACGCAGCAATCAACCGCTCGTTGTTGTCGCTGAGATACGCGCGCTTGGAATTCCGGCGCAACCGGTTGGTTCTCACGAGTTCGAAGAACAACGCGCCACCGCCTACAAAAGGCTCGTGGTAACGGCCGAAATCGCCCGCACGTTCGACTTGCGCGATGAGGGGTCCGAGGAGTTGACCCTTTCCCCCCACCCACTTCAGAAATGGCCGCGGGACTTCCAGCTTCCGGCGGGTGTAACTCATAGTCCGAAGTACAACTCCAACCAGTCCCGGAGGTCGGTCAAGTTCACCGCCATTCCCGTGGACAGCAGGTACGACTCCATGTTGCTCGAAAAACCCCGGCCCGAATAAACAACAATCCCCCGAATCGGCCACGCGCGGATGTCTTCGAGCGTCGCGGGAATCTTCTCCTCCGCGCTTCCCTGTCCGTCTTGGAACTTGCACTCGACGCCCAAGCTCACGCGGGTCTCGGGATGCTTGAGCACGACGTCAATCCGCCGCTTCGCTCCCCAGATGCGTCGCCCAACGGGGACCTCCAACTCAACGACAAGACCCAAGACCGCGCCCAACGACGCGACTTCCGTTTGAAGCTCTTTGCCGGAGGCGACCGCCTGCTGTTTTCCTGGCATATTTCCTCGGGATTGGTGCGAACAACGATGGGCGAGTATGCCTGATGGGTGCACGGCGAATCAACGGAATTTGTGACACGGAATTTGTGGGCATCACGCGGATTACGTGGATTCCAGGTGCTTCCGCGACTTGCGGGTGGCCTATGCCTGTGGTACGATTGCGTCGGGTTTCGGCCGAATCAATATCCGCCGGGACATGCTGAGGATGCTGACCTGGAAGAAAGGGCATTCGATGGATCTCGCCCGGTTCGAGAGTTTTCGTTGCGCGGGGTGGCGATGGCTTCCTTAAATACGGCAAGTGCAGGCATCAGTCGCGATCAACCCACGATTCTGGTGGTGGACGATATGCCGGAGAACATAGCGCTCATGCGGCGTCTACTGGCGCCGAAGGGGTATACCATCGCCGAAGCGTTGGGCGGAGTCGCGGCGCTGGAAGTGGTTGCTACGGACCCGCCGGACGTAATTCTCCTCGACCTGATCATGCCCGACATGAACGGATTCGAGGTTTGCGACCGGCTCAAGCGCGACTTGAACACCCGGCACATTCCCATCATCATCATTACGGGCGTGGCCGAGCACGACGCCAACATCCGCGCGCTGGAAGCGGGTGTCGACGATTTCCTCATTCGGCCCATTGACCCCGTACTGCTTGACGCGCGCATCCGATCCTCCGTGAAGTCCAAGGCCCTCCAAGACCAGATCATCAAATACCAGCGGCGTCTTGAGGGCGACAATCTGGCCCTGGAGGAACGAGTCCGGGAACGTACCGCCCAGTTGGAGCGAACCCAACAGGTCACGATGTTTTCCATGGCCCGCCTTGCCGAATCCCGCGACCCCGAGACTGGGGAACACCTGGAGCGCATGCGACGTTACGTGCGCGAGATCGCGATCGAGATGGGATCTTGGGCAAAGTATGAGGGCATCATCGACAGCGGGTTCGTCGAGATTCTGTATTATTCGAGTCCCCTCCACGACATCGGAAAAGTCGGAATCCCCGATCAGATTCTCCTGAAGCCAGGGAAACTCACTCCGGAAGAATTTGACATCATGAAGACCCACACGCTTGTGGGCGGCGACACGCTGAAAGCTGCCGACGAGGAGGCCGGCGGCAACTCCTTTCTCACCATGGGGCGCGACATCGCGTACTACCACCACGAGAAATGGGACGGAAACGGGTATCCGTACGGGCTGCAGGGTGAGGACATTCCGTTGCCGGCGCGGATTGTGGCATTGGGAGACGCCTACGACGCGCTCACGTCGAAACGCCCCTATAAAGAGCCATTTTCCCATGAGAAGTCGCGCGACATCATCCTGGAAGCTGCCGGAACGCACTTCGATCCGGATGTTATCGAGGCGTTCAAAGCGAGGGATACGCGGTTCATTCGGATCCGGGATCAATACCAGGATTCCGGCCATCTCACCCACATCGAGCAGATCAATCAAACGCTCGAGCGGCTGCGCTTTCTCCAGGACCGGGCCGCGGGAAGTTGATTACGGGTTCGCCGCGCGTTCTCGTACCACACGGCTAACCATTTCTACCAATTCAACTGTCGTATACGGCTTTTGAATGAACGGAAGCAATTTCAGTTCGTTATACCGCTCGGAGGCTTCAATCTCCGTGTACCCACTAGATAGTATGACGGGCACCTTCGGATCGAGTTTGCGAATCTCGGCGTAAGCTTCAGCACCGTCCATGACAGGCATCGTCATATC
>CAZWDH010000372.1:0-5882 GCA_964632865.1 uncultured Nitrospiraceae bacterium | reverse complement strand
GGAAGTGAAATTCGCGCTCATGGACTTCAAGAAGTACATGGGCGACCTGCTCGCCGATCAGATACTCGAGGAAATTGATCTCCGTATCGATCTGGCCGCGTTGATTGCGGAAACCCGCGAATCGACCGCGGAAAGTTTGGCAGACGGAGCCACTATCGTCGTAGACGAGGAATCCGGCGCCGCTTCGATCGACATCGACGGGGAAGATTCCGGTTCCGACCTCGAGGGTGGCGATTTGCCGGCGGATGCCGACGCGGCACCGGCCGACGCTGAAGCCGAGAATAGCGTAACGGAACCCGCGCCGGATTTGGCGACTGTGGTGGAGCCGGATAATAATCAGATCCTGATGGCCTCCGCCACGCAGCAAGACCGGCCGGATGTGGACTTTTCGAAGTATGCCTCGCCGGACAGGCTGGGGGACGGCGAAGCGCAACAACAGTTGCGTAAGCTGGAAAGCGACCGGCTTATCGCCGAGGAAGAGTTGGCGCTCGCCGAGGTCAAGCTTGCCGGAACGCGCCGTCTTGCCGAGAAGAATTTCGTCACGAAGCAGGAACTCGACGGCGACGAAATGAGCGTGAAAAAGAACGCGATCAGCCTCGAATCCGCAAAGACCGCCGAAGAACTGTTCGTGAAATATGAGTTCCCCAAGGAAGCAGAGACGTTACTGTCCGCATATGAAGAGGCAATTCGGAAGCTCGAAAGAACGATCAAGAAAGGGATTGCAACCGAAGCGCAGGCCGAAGCCAAGTGGAAGTCGAGCGAGGCGAACTACAAGTTGCGCGAATCCCGCATGAAGGAACTCCAAGATCAGTTGGAGGCATGCGTGATTCCGGCGGAGCGTCCCGGCCTCGTGGTCTACGCCGGGAGCGACGAACCCTGGCGCAACCGGGAGGCCATTGAAGAGGGCGCCACTGTATACGAACGCCAGGAGATCATCACCATCCCGGACATGACGCAGATGGCCGTGAAAGTCAAGATCCACGAGTCCTCCATCAAGAAGATCCAGAAGGGCCAGCGGGCTCAGATCGAATTGGACTCTTATCCCGACCAAATGTTGACCGGCGAAGTGACCAAGGTGAGCGTCATTCCCGACTCCTCGTCGCGCTGGATGAATCCGGATCTGAAGCTGTACCCCGCTACCGTAAGCATCGACGGGACCTACGACTGGTTGAAGCCCGGCATGACCGCCCAGGTCGAGATTGAAGTTTCCCAACTCGATGACGTGGTTTACGTGCCCATCCAGGCGGTCCAGGCGGAGAAGGATCAGCGCGTTTGCTACGTCGACCTTCCGAGTGGCCGGACCGAACGGCGGATTGTGAATACGGGCGAATTCAACAAAGAATTCATCGCTATTAACAAAGGTATCAACCAAGGCGAGCAGGTCTTGCTGCGTGCGCCGCAGGGGCGTCCGGCCGCCGCAACCGGCAAGGAAGGTGAGAAGGAAGGCGAAGGCGGCGAGAGAGGCGCTGAGTCCCGAGGCGAGGGCGGACGCCAGGGCGGAGCCGGTTCGCAAGGCAGCGAATCAGGCGGTGCCCGTCGCGAAGAAGGCCGCGGTGGACAAAGCTAGATTGAAGTTCAATGCACGATCCGATTGCACAGGTTGATTCGGTCCGTAAACAATACATGATGGGCGCGGTCCTCGTTGAGGCGCTGCGCGGCGTTTCGCTTGATTTCTATCCGGGCGAGTACATCACGATCATGGGACCGTCCGGGTGTGGGAAATCCACGCTCTTGAACATTCTGGGCTGTCTGGACCGACCCACCGAAGGCCGGTATATCCTGGGAGCGGACGACGTTTCCACGCTGGAGGACGACGAACTGTCGACCATTCGAGGGACGCGCATCGGTTTCGTGTTTCAATCCTATAATCTGATTCAACAACTCACCGTGCTTGAAAACATCGAGGTCCCCTTGTACTACCAGGGCCGGCCCCAACACGAAAGCCGGGCGATCGCCATGCGGCTTGCGGAACGCGTGGGTTTGGGGGACCGGACGGATCACCGGCCCTACGAATTATCCGGCGGTCAGCAGCAGCGTGTGGCCGTGGCGCGCGCGCTCGCGAATGACCCCTTGATTATCCTCGCCGACGAGCCTACGGGTAATCTCGACTCGTCGTCGGGCGCCGATATTCTTGGCGTATTTGATGAACTCCATCATCAGGGGAAGACCATCATCATGGTTACCCACTCCGACGAAGTTTCTGAGCGGGCAGGACGGGAGATCCGTCTGCGCGACGGCCAGGTGGAACGCGATGAACGGCGCAATTAACAAAACCATGCGCTTTCCGTGGCAGCACTGGGCCGCCGACGCGGAACGCGTTCGCCGTTCCGTGAATCTGGGGTTGAAGAGCCTCTGGCTGCATCGTCTGCGTTCGCTCCTCACGGGGTTGGGCATCGTGTTTGGCGTGTGTTCCGTGATCGCCATGTTGGCTATCGGTGAGGGGCTGAGTTTCGAAGCCCAGGAACAGATCCGAAAACTCGGCAGTAACAATATCATCATCCGCAGCGTTAAGCCGCCGGAGGATCGCAGCAGTTCCGCCGAGCGCAGCCGAATCGTGGAGTACGGCGTTACCTACGACGATGCGAGCCGAATCGAGGCCACGATCCCGACCGTGGATGTCATTGTACCCAGCCGAATCGTCCGTAAAGACGTCTGGAACGGTTCGAATCGAATCGACTGCGATATCATTGGCACCGTTCCGATCTACACGGATATGCGGAATCACTACGTCGCGCGAGGCCGCTTCTTCACGGACGAGGAACTCGAGAACAAGCTCAACGTGTGCGTGCTCGGTGACGGTATGTCCGAGGAACTGTTCCCCATCGACGACCCCATCGGATCCATGGTTCGCGTGGATGGCGATTACTACCGCGTCATCGGAACCATGGAGCCCGAGTCGGAACGGAGCACCATGGGGTCGAATACGGGAAACGGAGCCCTGGGCGGGGGCGGAGGATCGAGAGGTACCGGCGCGCCGTTTGAAATGTACATTCCTCTGACGGCGTCCAAGAGTCGTTTCGGCGAATTGATCATCCAGCGCAGCAGCGGGAGTTTCAATGCCGAGCGCGTACAACTCCATGAAGCGACCGTGAAAGTCGCCAACATCAACGACGTTGTGGAGACGTGGCACATCATCTCCGATCTGCTGGAATCGACGCACAAGAAGAGAGATTACGAAATCATCGTGCCTCTCGATCTGCTCCGCCAGGCGGAACGCACCAAGCGGATCTTCAACATCGTGTTGGGCGCGATCGCCGCCATATCGCTCCTGGTCGGCGGCATCGGCATCATGAACATCATGCTGGCAACCGTTACCGAACGGACGCGGGAGATCGGCATCCGGCGCGCCCTCGGTGCGAAGCGAAAAGACATCGTCCTTCAGTTCCTCATTGAAACCGTTCTGCTATCCGCTACCGGCGGTCTAATCGGCGTGGCGCTGGGTCTTGCCATTCCATTCTTCATCACGAAGTTCGCCGACCTCGTCACCATTGTGACGCCGTGGTCGCCGGCCATCGCATTCACGATTTCCGCCTTGGTTGGCGTTATCTTCGGCATCTATCCCGCCATGCGCGCCGCGGACATGGACCCCGTCGAAGCGCTCCGTCACGAGTAGCCCTCCGCCAGCCACGAGCCCCATTCTGTGGTACAATTCACGCAACGCAGGAATGATGATACGCGTGAATGAATCCCATGGAAATTGCAGTCAAACCCGTAGAATCCAGCGACGAATTGCGTATGGCCATCGAGCTGATGGCCAGGGCGCACACCGATGGCGACGAACTCGCCACGCGGTGGCTGGAGAGCTGTGCGGCGCAGTATCCGGGATATCGCCGTGAACATACCCGCATCGCCATTCGCCGGCATGAAGTGCTCGGCGCCCTTCGCCTGACCACCGATACCATTCGAATCGGCGAGACGCGATTGAAGATGGGCGGCCTCGGATGGGTGGCTACAGCGGCGCACTATCAACGCCGTGGCGTATGCCGGCAGCTTATCGAAGACACCATGCGCTACATGCGCGAGAACGGCTACCACGTCTCCATGCTATTCGGCATCGTCGATTTTTACCATCGTTTCGGCTACGTCACGACCCTTGCCGACTACACCGTTCGCATGGACACGATGGAAGCCTTGTCCTTCGACAACCCGTTCCGCGAGCATCCCGCGAAACCGGGCGACGTGGCCGCGATTCAGAAGATTCACAATGCGAACGATGGCGCGTCGGTCTGTTCGCTCATTCGTTCGGCCGGACACATTCGCAACAAATGGAGCCGGTGGAGCGAGTGGCGCGTGCTCAAAGATGAACGCGGCAAACTCGTGGCCTATTACCTCGCCCGGCCCGACGGCGATTCGCTGCAGGTGTGCGAGGTGGGCGTGGACTACCCGGGCGTCTCTGCCGCGGTCGTTTCCGCGGCAGGCCACGTGGCCGAGCATGAAGGGCTCGCGCAAGTGCGGTTCCACGTGCCGCCGTCCAACGCCTTCGGGCGGTTCCTGTCCCAGTTCCGGTCCGTCCACGAGATGCGCGTCGACCGCGATAGCGGCGGCATGATGGCCTTCGTCAACATCGCCGAAACGCTTGAGTCCATGGTTCCCGAATGGGAATCGCTCATCGGCCACAGCGCCGTCCGCGACCAGCGCACCGAATGCACCCTGCTCGTCAACGGCAGCACCTACCGCATCCGCTCCAACCACGGGGCTGTCGACATCGCTCCCGGCATCGGCGCCTCCAAAGTCTCTCTGTCGCAAGGCGACCTCATGCACCTCGTCACCGGCTACCGCTACGCCGAAGACCTGCTCGACGAACGGCGCTCCCTGATCTCCTCCGAAGCACGAGCGCTCTTTACGACGATCTTCCCCAAGCGCGCACCCTATGTGTGGATGTTTGACCGATTCTAGGATTTGAAGAACGCTTATAGCCCAGTCCCGGATTGCTGGCACGTAGATTCTCCTCGGAGGAAGTGAATATGCGACGAAAGAAGTTTAAGTACGTACACGAGGGTGCCTACGTGGTGGAGATGGAAGTGGAGATTGTTGACGAAGAAGGTGGCTGGTCGCCCTACCTAAGTGTCGAGGACGCTAGTCGGCTGGATGATGTGCGGGAGGCGCTCCGCCAAGGCGACGTAAAAGCGGCCGCCTGCTTCGGACGAATTTTCGAGCTTCGACCGGTGTCCGTCACGAAGTGACCGCCAATGCTGTTTCCGTCAAAGTCTGACTAGCGAATTACTCAACGCTGCGTGCAATTTTTAACTGGTCTGTATGGCCATCGGGAGCATGCGCTCGTTCCGAAGTGTTTGGTCCGGTGCCAGGGAGATCTATATGGATAGCCACTCACCGAATAGAGCGGTCAACGTTCAAATCGACCTTTCAAAAGATGAAGCCCTTGTTTTATTCGAGTTGCTTCAGCGGTATTCAAAAACCAATACGCTCGTCGTCGAAGACCAATCTGAACAGAAAGTATTGTGGGACTTGGAGTGCGAACTCGAGAAAATACTGTTGGACCCGTTCCGAGATGACTACGCCCAGCGAGTCGCTGACGCACGAAACGCCGTGCGCGACGACATAAATGAATCCCCGAAGGAATGAGCACTTTGATCACTGAACGCGACGTATTCGCGGAGTCGGTTCGCTTCACGGATGAGTCATTGGTCGTATGTCTGGATGACGGCAGGACGTTGTCGGTGCCGCTCGCATGGTTTCCGAGGCTTCTGCATGGTGGCCAACACGAGAGAGAGCATTTCGAGTTCATCGGCGGCGGGGAAGGGATTCACTGGCCGGACCTCGACGAGGACATCAGCGTGGAAGGGTTGCTGGTGGGACGGCGTTCCGCAGAAAGCGATGCCTCGCTGTCTCGCTGGATTGAAGGAAGACGATGAGGCCTCGGC
>CAZWDH010000371.1:5020-5905 GCA_964632865.1 uncultured Nitrospiraceae bacterium | reverse complement strand
CTTCGATGGCCGTTGCGAGGAGGCCCTCGAGTTTTACAAGAAAGCCTTGGGCGCAGAGGTACTCATGCTGATGCGCTTCAAGGACAGCCCCGAGCCGCCGCCGCCGGACAAGGTCGCCCCGGGGTCGGAGGAAAAGGTCATGCACGCCTGCTTCCGCGTCGGCGATTCGGAGGTGATGGCCTCGGACGGCTATTGCCACGGCGCCCCCAAATTCGATGGGTTCACCCTGTCGATCTCGGCTAAGGATGAGGCGGAAGCGGACAAGATGTTCAACGCGTTGTCCGAAGGCGGGCAGGTGCAGATGCCCCTGGGCAAGACCTTCTTCTCGCCGCGGTTCGGCATGGTGCAGGACCAATTTGGTGTGGGTTGGATGGTGATTGTACCCGGTGAGGAACAGCCGTAAGGCAAGGAGAGCGATGGATGCCGTACGTAGATGGATTCGTGCTGCCAGTCCCGAAGAAGAAGCTCGATGCCTACCGCCGCATGTCCCGAATGGCAGGCAAAGTGTGGAAAGAACACGGCGCACTCGAGTATCGCGAGTGCGTGGGCGACGACCTGAAAGTCGCTTTCGGGCTGCCGTTCACGAAGCTGACCGATCTCAAGCGCGGCGAACTGGTGGTGTTCTCGTGGATCGTCTTCAAGTCGAAAGCGCACCGCGACAAGGTCAACGCGAAGGTCATGAAGGACCCCCGCCTCTCGAAGATGTGCACGGAAGACGACATGCCTTTTGACCTCAAGCGGATGGCCTACGGCGGGTTCAAGACCATCGTCGATATGTGAGGAAGAAAATCCGAAATTCGAAGCACGAAATCCGAAACAGATTCCAATGTTCGAAATCCGAAAAACCAAAACTAAAACAATGAGTTCGTGCGACTCCGCTGGACG
>CAZWDH010000371.1:0-5010 GCA_964632865.1 uncultured Nitrospiraceae bacterium | reverse complement strand
CTCTGGCGCAGCCCCGGAGGAGCGGAGGGCTGTAGTCACGCCACAGGCGTGATGGAGCGAGGCACGAGTGGAACCCTGGGTCACAGGTGCAACTCATGATCGAGCCCTGGATAGGGCGAAAGAAGCGCGCGAACGGCCCATCCTGGATCGGATTTGGAACCGATCGCGTATGTAGACCTGGAACGAACTGGGGCATCAGGACTTGCCCCGTTGACCGAGAACGGGACTGGTCGGGAATCATTCCCGACCTACTGGAGGAGGTGATAACGATGAACGCGAGGCAGAAGCCGCGGATGGATGAACCGCGGATTGTGGATGGTTCGGAAATGATTATCGCGGGCCAGAACATCCGCTATGACTTTGAGACGCGCATGCACATCCCCACGCAATGGGCACGGTTCGCACCGCAGATTGGAAAGGTGCCCGGGCAGGTGGGCAAGAATTCCTACGGCGTGAGTTGGAACTATGACGGCAAGGAATTCGACTACCTGTGCGGCGTGGAAGTCTCCGATACGTCTGGGCTTCCGGAAGACTTCGAGCACGTTCGGCTCGCGCCCCAACGATACGCGGTGTTCACGCATCACGGCGACGTGTCGACGTTGCCCGACATGATCCAACGCATCTGGGCGGAATGGTTGCCGGCGTCCGGGCACAAAGCGGCGCAGGCGCCGTGTTTCGAACGGTATACGGAAGAGTTCTGCCCCGACACGGGGACCGGCGGTATGGAAATCTGGATTCCGATTGAGTCCTGAGACAGAAGTCGGAGACATCCTCATTGACGAAACGAATGGAGCACTGAACATGAGCGATACTGCAGCGAAAACCCACTACCTACTTCTAATCCGCGGCACCCACTGGGAAAACGAGCTGTCTCCCGAGCAGATCCAGGAGTTCATGGGCAAGTTTACCGCCTGGCACGAAGGGCTAACCAATGAGGGCAAGATCGTGACGGCCCATCCGCTCGCCCACGAAGGCAAGCTCGTTTCCGGCAAGAACGGCAGCAGCGTGGCCGACGGTCCCTATGCAGAGTCGAAGGAAGCCGTGGGCGGATTCTTCCTGTTGCAGGTGGAGAGCTGCGAGGAGGCCACGGCCATTGCCCAGGCAAACCCCATACTCAACTACGGCGGGTCCATCGAAGTGCGGCCGGTGATTGCGCAGTGCTCGACCATGCAGCGCGCAAGCGAGATGCTGGCAAGCTCCACGAAGTAGTGCCGTGAACGCGCAACCCGAGCCCATTGAAACCCCGCAGGCGCGTGAATCGGCGCAGTTGACGGAACACCTGTTCCGGCACGAATCCGTGAAGCTGGTGTCTATCCTCACGCGCACCTTCGGGATCGAGCGGCTGCAGCTGGCGGAAGACGTGGTGCAGGAAACCATGGCGCGCGCTATGCAAACCTGGCCGTACTACGGCATTCCCGATAATCCGGCGGCCTGGATCACCCGGACTGCGAAGAATCTCGCCCTCGACGTCATCCGCCGGGAAAGCAATTTCCGGGAAAAGGAACCCGGAATTGCCGCCTCGGCGGAGCGATGGACTTCGGAGAACGGCAACGTTTCTGACTCCGTGTTTTTCGACGACGAGATCAGCGACAGCCAGTTGCGCATGATGTTCGCGTGTTGTCACCCATTGATTCCGCAGGAGGCGCGCGTGGCGCTCGCGTTGAAGACGCTGTGCGGATTCAACACGGCGGAGATCGCCAAGGCATTCCTCTCGACCGAGGCCGCCGTGGCCAAGCGGCTTACCCGTGCAAGGCAACGCATTCGCGACGCGCAGATCCCTTTCGAGATCCCCACGGGCGATGAGGCGCTGATCCGATTGGAAAGCGTCGAGCAGACCATCTACCTCCTCTTCAACGAGGGGTACAAGGCGTCGACGGGCGACAACCTCATTCGGGAAGACCTGTGCCGCGAAGCGATTCGCTTGGCAACCTTGTTAACAGAACATCCGGTCGGTAACCAGCCGCACACACACGCGCTCCTCGCGCTCATGCTGCTTAACGCCGCCCGGTTGCCGGCGCGGGTGGATGCAAACGGGCACGTCCTCCGGCTTCAGGACCAGGACCGCACGCGCTGGGATGCCCTGCTCATTGCGCGGGGCATGATGCATCTTGCCCGATCGGCGGCGGGCGACGAGTTGAGCGAGTACCACCTGCAAGCGGGCATCGCAGCGTGTCATTGTGCGGCGGGGGACTATGAGTCCACCGATTGGGCGCAGATCCTTGCGCTCTACGATCGTCTGGCCGAGTTGGACGACTCACCGGTGGTGGCGCTCAACCGTGCCGTGGCGGTCGCCCAGGTCCACGGCCCGAGAGCGGGGATCGACGCCGTTGAGTCCATCCCGAATCGGTCACAACTCTATGCCTATCACCTGCTCTATGCCGTACTCGGCGACCTGGAATCGCGACTGGAGAACTATGGAGTCGCGGCAACCCATTTCAAACGCGCCCTCGAACTGACGGAAGTGAAAACCGAGCGGTTGTTTCTGCTGGATCGATTGCGAGAATGCGAACAACGCGACGACACACATACCGCGTGAATCGCCGGTCCTCGACAATACCGGATTAAAGTTTCCTCCCCCGTCTGCCGATACACGTCCATGAAGCCCGCTAGTGCGCGGCCGCTTCTACCGATGCACGGATGCAAAGGTAGGTAGTCATCACGGAGGAGATTAGTCATGGGACTACGCATCAACACGAACGTAGCCGCGCTCAACTCGGCCCGCATTCTCAGTCGCTCTACCGGCCAACTCAACCGAAGCCTTGAACGCCTCGCCAGCGGTCTGCGCATCAATCGCGCGGCGGACGACGCGGCGGGTCTCGCCATTTCGGAGTCGTTCCGCACGGTCATTCGCGGCACCCAGGTGGCCCAGCGCAACTCGCAAGACGGCATCAGCCTGATTCAGACCGCGGAAGGCGCGCTGGAAACGACAACAAACATGTTGCAGCGCATTCGTGAACTGGCTGTGCAGGCGGCCAACGGTACGCAAAGTGACGCCAACCGCCTGTCGCTTGACGCCGAAGTTCAACAACTGCTTCAGCAGATCGACGACATCGCGCTGGACACGGAATTTAATGGCTTGCGCGTCCTTAGCGCGGCGCAGACCGTGACCTTGCAGGCCGGCGCCCAGGCCGGTCAAACCCTGATTATCGCCGTGAATGGCGCCAAGACTAACGACCTCGCCATTAACACGGTTAATATCTCCAGCGTCGCGACCGCCGTTTCCGCCTTGAGCACCATCGACCGGGCGCTGCGAAGCGTGACCACACTCCGGAGCACCTTTGGTGCGTTCCAGAACCGCTTGGAGTTTACAATTCAGACCCTGGCCATCCAGGAAGAAAACTCCAGCGCATCCGACAGTTTTCTCCGCGACGCCGACGTGGCCCGCGAGACCATCGCCTTCACCCGGAACCAGATCCTGGTCAGCGCGGGAACCCAGGTACTGGCGCAATCCAACGTGATCCCCCAGACCGCCCTCCAGCTACTCGGCGGCGGTTAATCCGGCGAGAATTCGAGTTAGTTCCATTTTGGAGCGCCTCCTCACCGAGGCGCTCCTGTTGTTTTCATGTCCACGATCTGCCGCGGAGCCAGTTCCGCAGTACCTCCCGAATCCGCAAATTTCTGGAATCCGCAGAAAAGATTTTTGGCCGCTTAGTAATTAGTTGACAAATATCGATCTGGAATTCCAAGTCAAGCACAAAAACTCTATTTGAGTTAAATAGATGATAATAAATGAGTTATGAGATAGGCGATTAAGGCGTTCCATGGTTTTTCATAGCTCTGTGAATTAATTACTTCCTCCTGAATACCCCGAAAATTTCTTTCAAAAAAACGCTAAAGTTTCCGCTAAAGTTGCCGATAAAAATCGTAGAAAGGCCGGAATAGACCCAGTCGAGACCGGCCAACGCGAGAGGCAGGGACAGCCAATCGCCCGCGCCAGGGACGGCGCGGAAACAGTTGAAATGTGGTCACAGCGGAAGATTGGGGGAGACCTTCGCCCGATTCGGTCAACCGCGGCGCACGTTAGGGACATGCGCCAGCGGCTCCGTCGGGAACAACCACCTTGCACACCCGGGACGGTGAGCAGGGACGGCGCCGGAGGGGGAGACACACACCAATCATCTGCCGGGTAAGGGAACCCGCGCAGAACAGCTAACCAACCGCGAAACAGGGATGACGAGACGTAGTGCAACGGACCCGGAACGGGCACAAAGGGAAGTGCGCGGGGTACGAAGCACGAAGTCTCTTCGGACTGCGGCAGTCTTTTAGGGAAAGACCGTCGCGAAGGAACCGGCCGAAAGGGACGGCAGGTTTCACAGGGATGATGTGCGCATGGACGCGCACGGCTAACCACTCACGGAGGACAGAACTATGGGTCTCAGGATCAACACGAATACGGCTGCGCTGAACTCGGCTCGCATTCTCGCCCGTTCGACATCCCAGTTGAACACGAGTCTGGAGCGCCTCGCCAGCGGGCTTCGCATCAACCGGGCAGCGGACGATGCGGCGGGCCTGGCGATTGCCGAAGGGTTCCAATCGGTCGTGCGCGGCACGCAGGTCGCCCAGCGCAACGCACAAGACGGCGTCAGCCTCGTGCAGACGGCAGAAGGCGCACTGAGCGAAACGACCAACATTCTGCAACGTATTCGCGAACTGGCGGTCCAGGCGGCCAACGGTACGCAGAGCACGGAAAACCAGGCGGCGCTCAACAACGAAGTCCTGCAACTCCTCGACCAGATCGACGATATCGCGTTTGACACCGAATTCAACGGGCTCCGGGTGTTGAGCGGTTCGCAGACGGTGACCTTGCAAGCGGGCGCGCAGCAGGGACAGACCCTGCGGATCGTTGTGCAGGGGGCGTCAACCCGCGACCTCGGCATCAGCGCGGTGCGCGTATCGAACGCCGCATCCGCCGTGGCCGCCTTGAGCACCGTGGACCGCGCAATCCGCAGCGTGACCTCGTTGCGCAGCGACCTGGGCGCGTTCCAGAACCGCCTCGAGTTCACGATCAAC
>CAZWDH010000370.1:0-5941 GCA_964632865.1 uncultured Nitrospiraceae bacterium | reverse complement strand
GAGCCTTTTGACGTAAATGCGTTGCCCAAGGCCAAGCTACTCGCCACGCCCGAGGTCCGCACGTTGCTCGGTTACACGCGTCGGCCGCTTCACCTTCCCGACGGCCACACGATGGCCTTGTTTTCCTCCAGCTATTCCGCACCGGCGAATTGGATCTTCCTCGTGGATGGACGCGATCTGTCCTCGACGCGCCACGCGATTCCAAACAACGACATCGCGTCGCACGGCGCGGCGCTCGGCGCTGATGGAAACATCTATGTCATGCCGTACAACACGGCGCGGGCTTATTGCTTCGATACGAAGGCGCGTACCTTCGAGCAATTGCCGACCGACGTGGCCGAAGGCGAATACACCTGGGATGCCCTCGGCGGCTCCAACGGTTGCATCTATTTTGGCACCTACCCCAATGCCATCTTCGGCGAGTACAACCCAGAAACGAAATCGTGGACGTTGTGGCCAAACCTGGTGCCTGATACCAAGTATGTTACCGGATTCAGCGAAGACGCCAACGGACGCATTCGTTTCAAAGCCTGGGGTCCCGGCGAAGTGTGGATGGCCTTCGATCCCGAAGCGCGAGAGTTCGAAACCATTGAGGCGCCGAACGCCTCCGGAACGGCATTGCCTGCGCCTCCCGCGGACGATGAGTCGTACATCGCCAGCATTATCGCGGGCGAACGGCGTTTCGCGGTCAGCCATCCATCGGGCCGCGTTTGGGATATCACCGCTGTCGAGCCGCAACTGTTGGGTGATACGGGTTTGCCTGCCGAAACCACCTGGTGGCTGAAAGCTACGAACGACGAAGTCTTCGGCGTGAGCTATTTTGGTGGCCTTTTCCGCTACGGCTTCGCGGACGGCAAGTTTACGACCGGCCAAGTCGACAACCGTGCTGCCGCCGGCAACAGCATCATGTTCGTGGAGACCGTCACGGCCGACTGCGTCATCGGCGCAAACTACAGTCAGCAGAATCTCTTTCGCGTCAATCCGAATACCGGAGAGATCGTCGAGTCGGACTGCGTTGTCGCTCGCGTTTCGGGCGAACCCATGTGCGCCGTCGGTTTTGGCGGGAAGGCCTATGTCGGAATCTACGTGCAGTCGCTTATCAGCGTCTACGATCCCGCGCAGCCCTTCACGTTCCGCACGAATCCCAGGGAACTGATCGAACTGGGCACTCCCTACGAACAAACCCGGCCCCGCGCCGCGGTAACGGACGGCCGTCTCGTCTACATCACCTCCGACAGCGCCTACAACAAACTCGGCGGGGCCTTGGCGATCGTCGATCCGGAAACCGAGCAGATCGACGTGTATCACCACCTGATCCAGGACCAGAACCTTCCGACGCTGGCCTACGACCCTTCCACCGGCTTGCTCTGGGGCGGCACGGACCGCTGGGGCCAGATGCGCAGTCATCCACCCACGCAGGAAAGCGCGCTCATCTATTCCTTCGATCCAAATACCCGCGAGGTAGTCGATCGACTGACACTCTGGTCCGGCGCTGACGTCGTTACGGTCCACGGCGTCTCGAAGGAAGGCATCCTCGTCGCGTCAAATGGTGGCGAGTTGGCCCTACTGGGTACACACTCAAAGGAAGTGCTGTGGCGCGGTCTAATCCCGGCGAACCTCGCCGGAACCGCCCACCGCGGAAGCGATGGCATGCTCTAAATGCTGGGTGACGGCGTGCTGTACCAGTGGGACATGGCAACCAACGGATTGTCGGCGAAGGCCTCAGTAATAGACGGTATTTACTTGACGGAATCCGCACCTGGATTGTGGGTTGTTGCAAGTCCTAAGTCCCTGTTTTCCATTAAGTTGTGAGAATTGTCCTGAGCGGATTCAGGGTCCGGGAATCCCCCTATTCCAATTGTTAGGGTTCGGCTAGCCAGCGTCTCCGTAATTTGCTATATTGGCCGTCTATGAAAAACATCTACCAGATCCGCGAAGTGTCCACGCTGTCCTTTAACGAGCGGGTTCTGCAGGAGGCAGAGGATACCCGGAACCCCCTCATGGAGCGACTAAAGTTTCTCGGAATCTTCTCGTCCAACATGGACGAATTCTTCAAGGTCCGCGTCGCCAGTATCCATCGCCGCGTGGAATTGGGAAAGAAGAGTATGAGCGCGGTGCTTGAGGTGGTGGTCGACAAGGCCCGCGATCTGGACGAGCGGTTTCAGAAGGCGTACGGCGACATCAAGTCCGCGCTGGCGGACGAAGGAATCCGGATTCTCACGGAGCAGGACATCAACGGCCACTCGGGCGATCTGGCAGAGTGGCTCAGGGACCACTTCCGTGCGAACGTGCTACCAAGCCTGGTGCCCATCATCATCCAGAGCGGGCTTCCTTTCCCGCCGATCAAAGACGGGGCGCTCTATTTCGGGATCAAGATGCACGGCGAAAAGGACCGCTACGCTATTCTCGAGATTCCCAACGAGTTGCCGCGCTTTGTCCAGTTGCCCAACGGCGACATCATGTATATCGACGATTTGATCCGCTATTCGCTCGGCGACATCTTCTACATCTTCGACTATGCGAGTATCGAAGCCTTCGAGTTCAAGATCTCACGCGACGCCGAATTGGACATCGATAACGATTTCTCCGAGGGCTACGTGCGCAAGATGGAGCGGGTGCTCCAGCAGCGCAAGGGCGGTAGGCCGACACGGCTGGTCTATGATTCGACCATGCCCCCGGGCATGCTAAAACTTTTGCGCAAGGAACTCCGCGTCACGAGCGACGATACGCTCATCCCCGGTGGCCGCTATCACAACATGAAGGATTTGATGCGGTTCCCGAACCACCGTCCGGACTTGGCGTTCCCCAAAGTCGAACCGGCGTCGCATCCCGTGCTGGACCACGTGAACAAGCCGATCATGGACATCATCCGGGACCAGGACATCCTGGTCACCTATCCGTACCAGAGTTTCGATCACATCATCCGCTTGCTGCGGGAAGCCGCCATCGATCCGAAGGTCGAAGAGATCAAGATGACCATGTACCGCGCGGCGACACGGTCCCAGGTGGTCAATGCACTCGCGGCCGCTGCCCGGAACGGAAAGAAGATATTCGTATCCATCGAGTTGCAGGCGCGATTCGACGAAAAGAACAACATCAAGATTTCCGAGTTCCTGTCGGAAGCGGGCGCGATCGTTTCCTACGGCGTACCGCCCATGAAGGTGCACTCCAAGCTGCTGCTCATCAAGCGGAAGGGCGCGTTCATCGCGGGCCTTTCCACCGGAAACTTCAACGAGGCCACGAGCCGGCTTTACGTGGACAGCATGCTGCTCACGGCCGACCGGCGTATCACGGCCGAGGTCGCTACGGTTTTTGACTTCCTCGACCAAGCCTCGAAGATGCACACCCTGACGGCGCCCAAGTTCAAGCACCTGCTCGTGTCGCCCTTCAATTCGCGGAAGATGTTCATCAAGCTTATCAACCGCGAAAAAGCCAAGGGCCTAGATGGGTACATCTGCATGAAGGTGAACCATCTCACGGATGCCAAGATCATCAAGAAAATCCGCGAGGCGGCCGATGCAGGCGTGCAGATGGACCTGGTCGTGCGCACCACGTACGCCATGCTGCCGCATCCGAACATTCGCGCCATATCCATCCTCGACCGCTACCTCGAACACCAGCGCGTGTTTGTGTTCGGCAAGGGGGAGGAACGCAAGATTTTCATGAGTTCATCGGACCTTATGGAGCGCAATCTGGACTGGCGCGTGGAAGTGGCCTTCCCCGTCTACGACCCCAAGCTGGTTCAAGAAGTCTCCGACATGATGGCGCTCCAGGTCGGCGATTGCTACAAGGCCCGCGTGCTCGATCAGACGCAATCAAACCTCTACGTCATTGACGGGACCGGGAAACTCCAGGCCCAGCGCGCCACGCAAGAGTACTTCGACGATATCAGCGAACCGCCTGTCCATACCCCGGAACGAGTACCCGGCCGGTAAACGCTCGAAGCACTCCTGCTCGTAGTTTTTCTACCTCTCTCGTTCCTACTCTCGCATTGTCGCTGACAATTCTTTTACATTCTCTTGACGGGGAACTGACCGGCTCCGTTTTGCGCTGGGTTACCGTGAACGTGCGGCACACGAGAATGCACGAACCAACGGAACCCACGGGAGGTCATCATGAACGTATCGATTCGAATTCTACGGGGAGCGGCTATGAGCGCCGCATGCTTGTTGATGCTTGGCGCGGTTACGACGGCCATCGCAGAACAGGCCCGGCTGGACGCGTCCCTGGCGACGCCGGTACTTCTGGAAGGCTCACGACAGAATGCATACCTGCGCGTTGCCGTAACGGGCGAACCCCTGCCGGATGAAGCGGAACGCACGCCCGTCAACATGGCCATCGTGCTCGACCGCTCGGGTTCCATGCAGGGCGAAAAGATAGCGGCCGCGCGGGACGCCGCGAAACGGGCCATCGACCGGCTCCATCCGGATGACATCATCTCCGTCGTGGCGTACGAATCCACGGTGCAGGTGCTCGTTCCCGCGACGCGCGCCACCGATACGGAGTCGATCTACGCGGCCATTGACAGCGTGCAGGCCGGAGGATCGACCGCACTGTTCGCGGGAGTGAGCAAGGGGGCCGGCGAAATCCGGAAATTCCTCAGCAAGGACCGCGTCAACCGAATCGTCCTGCTCTCCGATGGCTTGGCCAATATAGGCCCCAGTTCTCCCGGCGAACTGGGGGACCTCGGCACCGCTCTCGGCAAGGAAGGCATCGCGGTCTCCACCATGGGACTCGGCCTGGGCTACAATGAGGACCTGATGACCAAACTGGCCATGGCGAGCGACGGGAATCACATGTTCGTGGAGAATGCGGTAGATCTGGAGCGCGCCTACGCCTTGGAGTTCGGCGACGCGCTCAGCGTGGTCGCGCAGGACGTGGAAATGCGCCTCACGTGCAGCACGGGTGTGCGTCCGGTCCGTGTGCTCGGACGTGAAGCCACCATCGACGGGCAAGTAATTCGCACCTCGCTCAACCAGCTCGCGAGTGGCCAGACCCGGTATGTTATTGTGGAAATGGAGATTCCCGAGCACAAAGCGGACGCTACGGCCGCGGTCGCCGATGTGGTCATCGGGTATCTCGATATGGGCACCGGCGATCGCATCGAACAGACCCGGACGGTCGTTGCCCAGTTCACGGACTCGCAGGAGATGGTCGAGCGCAAAACCGACCCCGAGATCATGGCGAGCGTGGTGCAACAGATCGGCGCCGAGCGGAACAGCCTGGCATTGGCCCTGCGAGACGAAGGCAAGATTGATGAAGCGCGCGTTATGCTTCAATCAAACGGGGCCTTCCTTCTGGACAACGCTGCGCGATTCAATAGCGAGCAACTCCGCCAGGACGGCTTGACTAACGAGTTCATGTCAGAAAACCTCGACCCGGAGAACTACGTCCGTTCGCGCAAGGTAGGCAAAGAATACCAATATAGCGTGAAGAAACAACAGGTCATCGAGTTGGAACCGAAGAATTGAAACCTCGCCTGTTCGTCATATTCGTCCTGATAGTTGTCGTGCCCCTGGCCGTTCTCGGATGGCTGGGGGCGAAGCTCGTTCGCGACGAGCAGGCCGTGCTCGAGCACCGGTTCGCGCGGCTGATGGAGAGCCAACTCCAAGGCGTCGACGGCGAGATTGCCGGGGTATTGGGCCGTTGGCAACGGGAACTTCGCGCCGATCTCGAGTCCGCCCCAACCACCGCCGCCGAACTGCGGGAGCGCCTGCGTCATTCGCCCGTAGTCACGAATTACTTCCTGCTGGACAACGAGCAGCGTTTGATCTATCCGTCCCCCTTGGAGGAACTGACCGCCGACGAGCGCGCGTTCCTGACGCGCACCGCGGAAATCTGGGATGGACAGTCCCTCACGACCGATGCGCCGCCGGAAACCCAGCCAGCGGCGTCTGCGCTTCAACAGATGAAGGTTAATCCGAAGTCCAACGTGGCCGTT
>CAZWDH010000369.1:4659-5960 GCA_964632865.1 uncultured Nitrospiraceae bacterium | reverse complement strand
TACAGCACAACCGGCTGGGGCGCTATCATCGCGCCATTCCTCGTGGGTATGGTGGCGGATCGATTCTTCCCGGGTCAGGTTGTTCTGGGCGTCATGCATCTGCTCGGTGCAGGGCTCATGTTCCTCGTTTCGAGGACCACAGAACCAACCCTGTTCTTCTGGATTCTGATTGCATACACGACGACCTACATGCCCACGGTGGCTTTGGTCAATGCAATTTCCTTCCACCAAATGGACGACCCGGAAAAGGAATTCCCTTCGATACGGGTGCTCGGTACCATCGGCTGGATCGTTGCCGGACTCACAATTGGCTTTTTGAATATCGAGCACACGTCCAAGCCCATGCTCTTCGCGGCCGCTTGTTCGCTCGTTCTTGGAATATACAGCTTCACGCTTCCGAACACGCCGCCCCGTTCCAAGGGGAAAGCCGTATCGTTTGGAGAGATCATTGGTACCGATTCGCTGCAACTCATGAAGGATCGCTCGTTCGCGATATTCACGATTAGTTCCTTGCTCATCTGCATCCCACTCGCCTTCTACTACAACTTCGCGAATCTTTTCTTGAACGAGAGCGGCGTCGAGAATGCGGCGGGCAAAATGACCATGGGGCAGATGTCCGAGGTCTTCTTCATGCTGGTCATGCCGTTTTTCTTCAAGCGCCTGGGTGTAAAGAAGATGCTGCTGACCGGCATGATCTTCTGGGTGCTCCGGTACGTGTTGTTTGCGTTCGGCAACAACGGCAGTCTCGTGTTCATGTTCTATCTCGCCATTTTGTTCCACGGGATATGCTATGACTTCTTCTTCGTGACCGGACAGATCTACGTGGACAAGAAGGCACCGAAAGAAATCCGCGCGAGCGCCCAGGGATTCATCGCGCTGATTACCTATGGTGTGGGAATGGTCATTGGTTCCTGGGTCTCCGGATTTGTCACCCAGCATTATCAGATCATGGACGGAGAAACCGTTGTGGGCCACCATTGGCAGGAGACGTGGCTGATTCCGGCAGCGATGGCCGCTGTTGTGGTCGTGCTGTTCGCCATTCTGTTCACGGATAAAGACGTCGATCGTGAACCGCCCGCGACTGAGGTGTTGGCCGAATCCGAAGGATAGGCGAAGCGTTCGCGGCACATGCGCGTAGGCGTTAACACGCTCTTCCTCATTCCCCGGGAAGTGGGGGGGACCGAGATCTACGTGCGGAGCGTGTTGCCCGCGCTACAATCGATTGAAACGGATATCGAAGTCGTGGGGGTGTAGAACACAGGAAAAACAACACCCAATTATTAAAATTGTGTTGTTGGCTG
>CAZWDH010000369.1:0-4649 GCA_964632865.1 uncultured Nitrospiraceae bacterium | reverse complement strand
CCCCTCCTAAGCTGCACACCCGCTCCCGGGGGCCCTCCCCCCCCCCCCCCCCCCCCCCCACGACTCTTTTTCATCATTTGATCGGGTGCTCGTCGATGTGCCCGCTCAATCGCGCGTCCGGCGCGTGATTGCTGAACAGGTCACGTTGCCGCGTGCCGCCACAAGGGCCGAGATCGACGTACTCTATTCACCGGGATACACGCTCCCCCTCCGCGCACAATGCCCCCAGGTGGTGACCATCCACGATACGCAGTTCCTCGACTATCCGCCGGATTTTCCTTGGCTGTCGCGCCAGGCACAGCGCGTACTGGTCGGCCGCGGGGCGCGCGTCGCAGGCGCGATTACCACGGTGTCGTCGTTTTCGCGAGGCCGGATCGCCCGTTATTTCGGCGTGCCGGAGGAGAAGATCTTCGTCGCCCACTCGGCGTTGTCAGGACTCTTCGAATCCCCGCAGCCTTGTCCGGTCGAGAAGCCTTACCTGCTCTACATCGCGAATACCTACCCGCACAAGAATGCGCCGCGACTGGTAGGGGCTTTCGCGAGAATCGCTGACCAGATTCCGCACCGGTTGGTAATTTGCGGTCAGCCGCGCGAGGGGGAGCCGCCGGTCCATCCCCGGGTGGAGCGCATTCACCACATCCCCTACGAGCACCTGATTGGCCTCGTGCAAGGCGCCGATCTCATGGTCTTTCCGTCGCTTTATGAAGGATTTGGGCGGCCGGTAGTGGAGGCGCAGGAGGCAGGGACGCGCGTCATCGCGGCGAATAGCGCGTCGATTCCGGAAATCGGCGGAAATGGCGCCACGTACTTCGACGCGACCACGGTAGAAGGGATCGCCGAGGCTATTCTGGGCGCGTTGTCAGAATCCGCAGAGGAGCGCCAACGATACATCGAGGCCGGGCAACGGAACGCAAAGCGATTTACGTGGGAGGCGTGCGCCCATCAGACGCTCGAGGCGTTCCACCACGCGCTGGGATCATGATGATCTGAACGCGCGTCGTGGCATCGCGTTTTACTCGCCGCTGATTTCGTGCCAGGCCCGGTCGGCTTTTTCCGTGAGTTCCTTTTCGTTGCGCATCCAGGGCGTGCGCGCATTCTGGATGAGACCCGAATAGAACAAAAACAGACGGCCGTTCGTAATCGTATAGTTGCGAGGGTCGACCTCAACCATATCGCCGCCGGCCATGGCGGTCGCACACCAACCGCCATATTCGGGCAAGTATTTCTCCGGATCTTCTGCGAAGGCGTTCCGATTCTCCTCCGACTCGAAAAGATAGGTTGCGCCGGCGTACTGTTCGGAGAGCGCCGGGTCACCCATCTCCGGTCCGTCGCGGAAATAACTTACCGGATCGAATCCGTTTAACGCCGGTTCTCCGTCGACCACGTTGTAGTGGTGCCGCGTGCGCCATCGGCGAAGTTCCGCGACTTTGGATTTGAAATTATCGAAGGAGTAGCGGTCCCGCGTGTCCTTCCCCACGTGACGAAAGACCTCCTTGCCATCGGAGTCCAACACGATCAACGCCGGGTAGTGGACGACCTCGCCGTGGAATTTGTACCCGTCCGGAATTCCGAAGGCTTCCGCAAGTTGCGCGTCCGGGTCCTGGTAGATTGTGGGCGCAGGAGGCGCATCGGGACTCGCGGGTTTCAGACCATCAGCCCAGGCTACAGTGGCTTCCTCGGGGTCCGGTTTGAGGAACACATGCGTGACTCCCGGAATCTCACCCGCCCTGGCTGCATAGTCGCGGGTGATGCGAAGACAGATTGGACAGTCCGTCTTTAGCAGGAAATGGAGCGCGACATAGTCGGACTTCGCGTCCGACAACCGAAATACGTTGTCGCCACCGGCTTCGTAGACCGTGAAGTCCGCAGGCGGGTCGGCCTCGACGATACCGCTGGCCATCAGCCCTGCGGCCAGCATTCCAAGGAAGGTAAGCGGCAACGCTCGATGCATCGTTATTCCTCCGGTGCGGGGCGGCCTCAATCCATGAAATGGTCGACGGCCACCCGCAGTGCCTCTGCGACGGATATCGCTTGAAATGGACACCCTCTCGGACGGTGCGGTGCTTCCCCGTCGGCCATTTCTGACAGGTGCCCGATTCCCGCGCGTTCCAGGTGCGCCTCGATCGGTGGGAGAAACCGGGTACGAGCCTCTTCCCGGGCTTTGGCATCCCCACCGCGGACGCGAATCCACGCGTCGATAAAGGGACCCAAAAGCCAAGGCCATACCGTGCCTTGATGGCATGCGCCATCCCGGTCGACGACTCCGCCTTCGTAGTGCCCGCGATAGCCGGGATCGGCCGCCGCCAAGGTGCGGATGCCCATGGGGGTGTACAAATGGGATTCCACCGCGTCCACGATTGCCCGGGCGGCATCCCCTTCCATCAGCGGGAACGGTAGACCCCCAACAGCGAGGATCTGGTTTGGCCGGAACGCGGCATCCGTCGTACCCGCGCGATGGTCCACATCCACCACGTCGTAAAGGCGCCCCAGCGCACTGTTCCAGAACCGTTCCCGGAACGCGTCAAGACCGCGTTTGTACACGGCGCCCCACTCGTCTTCGAATTCGCTCAACATGCGCAAGGCGTTGAGCCAAAGCGCCTGCACTTCGACGGCTTTGCCAACGCGCGGCGTCACGACCCAATCGTCCACCTTTGCATCCATCCACGTCAGTTGCAGACCCGGCCCGCCGGTGGCGAGCAGCGCGTCTGCGTCCATGTGAATACCGTAGCGCGTCCCGTCGGCGTAAGCGGCAACCACCTCGTGCATGGCTTTCTGGATCGTCGCTCGCGCTTCCTCTGGTAGTACCGGCTTGGAGGACTTCGCCTGCTCCAGGAACTCGTGGGCGGCAACGACGTACCATAGCGAAGCGTCCACGGAATTGAACTCGGGTGGTACACCCGGCTCCGGGTAGACGTTCGGAAGCATGCCGCCATCGATCGCCGGAGCCCAATCCAACAGAATGCGTTTTGCTTCCTCCATGCGGCCGGTACGGATGCACAGCCCGCGCAGCGAAACAAACGTATCGCGGCTCCATTCCTGGTACCAGGGATAACCCGCCACAATTGCGTTGCCCGACCCGCGCCGAACCACGTAAGCGTCTCCCGCCTGGTGCAATACGCTGGGGAACGCGTTGCGCCGGTCCCGTTCCGCCGAGCGCAACCGGTCGACCACCTTTGCAGTGGACGCACCCTGTGCGCCGAATACGGCCTCGTGGCCCTCCGCGGCAACCATCCAGATTGCTTCACCGTGGCTCAAATCCCAGCGAAAGGCGCCAGGAGACGCGAGATCCTCCAAGTAGTCCAAGCCGCGGTCCCGCTCCTCTTCGTACAAGAAGCTCCGGTACCATTCCTCTTCGTGGACATACTCGCCATTGGTGATGGACACGATCGCCGGCTTATCGGGGTACGGTCTCCAGATCACGCGCCCTTCCAATAGCGAGAGATCGAACCGAAAGGCGGCGTTTTCCCGGTGCAACTGATGGAAGTCCCGGCCGGAAATGTAGGGCCGGACAGACAACACGCAACCCTCGGCATCGCCCAGTACGCGCCAAGTCAGGATGCAGGCCGAATGACCGTGCGGTACGAAAAGTTGATGCTCCACGCAAGTGCCATCCGCCAGGCGAAACTGCCATCGGGGCCATGGATCCGCTTCGAAGGCGTCAATCCGGTCCCAGGCGTGAGGATGGACGACTCCGGGATCATAGACTTGAGAGGTGAGCGGGAAGTTGCCGCGGGGCGTATCCAGCCAGGCGTCAAAGCCGTTCACCAGCGCCAACCGCCGATAGCCGGGTGAGGCCACGGTTAAGAGGGCGGCGTGATACCGCCTCGTGCGGATGGCGCTGACGGTTCCGGATGCGAACCCGCCAAGCCCATCGGTTTCTAGCCACTCATCGTGCGTATTCAATTGCGCGGGCATAGGATCTCCACCGCCGCCCAGACAGGCTGGCCGGCCCTTGTGTATTCTGCTGGAAGAGAATCAGATGTCAGCGGCGGCTGGGAAGGGCCACGGCCGGCCGTTCCTGATTCGTAGAATCGGATGTGGTGAAACCGAAGGAGGCGCGGCAACCCCGGCCGCGGGCTACCTCCTGTCAGTGGCTCATCGTGGAATGCGTATCGCTCCCTCGCGCAATCTGCTTGAAGTAAACGATTTCCGGGTCTTCCTCGTCCAGATTCTCGATGTTGCCGCTCCGGATGAATCCAAGGGATTCGCAAAGCCGTTGCATCTCCATGTTGGATTCATTGGCCGAGGTGAACAGCTTATCCGTCGGCGCAATATGCTCCGCGTGCTCAACGAGCGCCGACGCGATTCCTCCTCTGCGGTGACCGGGATGCACGATCAGAAAGGAGATAAACGCGTGACCGTAGAACGTCTCTTCCAGCACCATGAACCCAACCGGTTCACCATCGATGGATGCCTTGTAGCAGTGCCCTGAAGCGATTGCACCGGAAAGGAAACTCCGGCGCTCGCTACTCCCAATAACCAGGCGGTCTATCGCGCACAGCGCGTTGAGATCAGATTCGGCTGCTTCTTCCACGTGGACCATACGTATAGTCTAAACCCATCAATGGCCCGATTCCAAGCAGGAAGATTTCGGGTGTAAGCGCAAGTTGATAATGTCCGCCCTGTGCAAAGTAGAAATGTCCTCTTTG
>CAZWDH010000368.1:0-5972 GCA_964632865.1 uncultured Nitrospiraceae bacterium | reverse complement strand
CGTGATCGGGATGCCGATCGTAGGCATCGGGGATAAACAACACGCGCGCGCGAAACGAACGCAGCAGCGGAATGAGTATCTTCTGGAACTCGGTCGTGTTCGCAAGCTCCCCGTCCGGAAGCCCCGCATTTTCCCGTCGGCTAACGCCGAGGATTCGAGCTGCCTCCGCGCATTCCGCGGCACGGGTCTGGGCTGTGCCGCGCGAAGCCATTTCGCCGCGGGTGAGATCGAGAATGCCGACCCGGTATCCGGCCAACACCATCTTGCGGACCAGTCCGCCGAGTCCGACTTCGACATCATCGGGATGGGCACCGACGCACAGGGCGTCTACCTGCTGTGATGCGTTCATCGTGTACGCGCTCTCCCCAAGGTCAAAGTTCTACTTCGTTCATCGAGAATCTTTCGATATCGAGGTCGTCCATCAGCCGGTCTATCAATTCCCAGCCCTGGCGGAAAAGAAAAGAGAACACCGTGTAGAACCGTTCCTGCGGTTTGCGGCCGGGCGCGAGGGAATTACACAGGCGGTTCAATTGCTGGGTGGTGGCCTGAAGCGCCGACTCGTCTGCCCGCAGGAGCCCGCGTTCGTAGCGATCCAGTTCGAGCCCGATGCGTTCTCGAAGCTGCCCTGTCATGTCGCCCATGTTCATATCGCGTTCCAACCGTTCGAGGGCGCTCTCAATCTCCGCACGATGCGACTTGAACCGTTGGACCACAGCGCCGCTTGCGCCTGCGGCAAGCGAACGCTCAAGCAGCGAGTCTCCTTCCGTAAGAAGGTCGTCGATCGTCAATTCGTGCTTGCGAAGCAGCTTGTTGAGTTTCAGGTCCGTGATGACCGCCCGCGCCCGGGGATAGACCACCGGCATTTGTTTTCCAAAGTGTCTGAAGACCGGTTTCAGTTGCGCCCAGTAGGCGATTTCTCCCGGACCGGCCACGTAGGTGGCCGCGGGAAAGAGTTGTTGCTGCACGATGCAGCGCAGGGCCACGTTCGGGCTGAACCGCTCGGGTTCCGACCGCAAAACGCTCAGCAGTTCGGATTCGGAAAACTCCTGATTCGCCTCTGGCACGGTGAAACGGCCATCCTCGTACGCAACCTTGCGCCGTTTGCCATCGACCTCGAGAAAGAAATTGCACGAGTTGCTGTCTTTGACGACCTGTACTTCGTAGCCCATCGCCGCGAGACGGGCGCCGGTGTCATTGAGGATGCGCGTGTCCTCCAAAGGCTGAGCGATGGACGTTTCCAGAACGGGAATGGCAAGGGAACGAGCCACGGGCAGCTCAGGTGTGAAGAGGACAAGTGGCGTGTTCCGAAATAACCGCGCCAGGATCCGGACAGACCAATCAGCCAGTGAGGAGGACGCGTCCAGAGACTCGTGCAGAAACGACTGCACTTCGTCCCGGTGTTCCGACCCCGCGGCCGCATCGGCGGCGCGGTCGATGAGATGCTTCAGCGACGGTTCCAGGGGAACGCGATACATGGGGAGATCCGCCACATTCGCCCCGGGTTGATACCGCAAGGTTACCGGCTCGTGGAGCTTGGATAGTACGTGGGTGATGGAGGCTTCTTCGAAATCGTGGTCCTCGCTGCCGACCCAGAACACGGGCACGTACCGGGTGTTGTGCCTTTGGCTCAGGGCCTTCGCAAGCTTGATGGTTGTGACGGCCTTGTAGATCGTGTAGAGCGGGCCGGTAAGCAGCCCGGGTTGTTGGCCTGTCACGACAACCGGCTCGTCACCGTCAAAGGCTGCAGCGCTTCCAACTTCCTTCTGATACGCGCGGAGGCATTCCACCAGCGCCGGATCCCAGGGGGTCCGTTCCCCGGGCCGTTCAAAGAGCGAGCCAGGCCGGCCCGCGTAAAAGCGGAGCAAGGCCTCGGATTCGTGGATATAGTCGGTTGCGATATCCATCACGCGCTATTCCCTGTGTCCAACAATCAGCATGCGCGGACTGGTTGCCGTATACGGGGCGCCGTCATAGTCACCGTAAATCTCGTCGGTATGCAGTTCGCAGTGCCCAAGCGTTTCTGCCAATTCGCCTCGCCCGTAAAGTCGCACGGATTCTTCACTCTTGTGAACTTCGGCCCCGTCTCGAAACACGCAGGTCGTCTTGTTTATTCGGGAGCGTTCCTCGTCAATCCATCGGTGTTCTTGGATTTCGTAGTTGCCCTGCGTGCGGGTGCTCGCCGGGACAAGCGTGGCGCGAACGTGCTTCGCGTTCGCGTGATCGAGAAAGAAGCGTCCGCCGCTCCGCAGTACGCGCGCGATTTCCTTGAGGACCTGAGCGTTCTCCCGGTCGTCTTGAAAGTACCCGAAACTCGTGAAGAAGCTTGTGACGACGTCGAATGTATTCGCGAACGGAATCTGCCTCATGTCCGCGCGCACGAGGGATACCGTGGAGTCCACGGCGACGCGTGCCCGGGCGAGTAGCGTGGGGGAGTAGTCCAATCCGAATGAACGGTTTGAAATTTGCGCCACGTGGTAGAGATGACGGCCCGTACCGCAGCATAAGTCGAGCACCCGATCGTCCCGGGTCACCGAAAGGACCGACGCAGCGAACGCGACCTCGGGTTGAGCGGCTTCGATCGTCCGGTGCGCATACACGATCTCGTAGTACTCCCCGAAGGCGTCCGCATACCAGGTCGGCGATATGTGATGGGGAACGTCCATGGAGGATCATGCTTGCACGGCGCGCGACTCATTCTCGCCGACGCGGTGCAGATGCAGCAGATTGGTTCGACCGCCCACCCCAAGCGGGGTCCCTGCCACCGTGACAATGGGATCGCCTTGTTGAGCCAGATTCTTCTCGAGAACGATGCGATCGATCACGTGGACCATGTCGTCCATGCTCTCCACGACCGCCGATTGGATTGCGTCCACGCCCCAGATAAGCGCGCACAACCGGCGCGTTTCTTCGCTGAGCGTGATGGCCGTGATGGGAATGCGCGGACGGTAGCGCGCGATCGTTTCCGCCGAATACCCCGATTGTGTCAGCACTACGATGTGGCGCAGGTCCGTCACTTGCGTCATCCGCACCACGGCTTGTCCGATGGCATCTTTGAAGGATGCCTGCCGCTTGCCGCTGCTAAACCGCTCTTGCGCGGGCCGGTCGGGCGAGGTGGCGAGCGCTTGGTCGGCGCTCTCTGCGATCCTGGCCATGACCTGCACCGCTTCGACGGGGTACTTGCCATTCGCCGTTTCGCCGGAAAGCATCACCGCGTCGGTGCCGTCGTAGATGGCGTTGGCCACGTCGTTCGCTTCCGCGCGTGTCGGACGCGGACTCGAGATCATGGACTCCAGCATCTGCGTCGCCGTGATCACGGGGATACCCCGTTCGACGCACATGCGTATAAGCGATTTTTGAATTTGCGGTACGCGGTGCAACTCAACTTCAACGCCGAGATCCCCGCGCGCCACCATGATCCCATCGACCACGTCCATAATCTCATCGAAGCACGTCAATGCCTCCGGACGCTCGATTTTCGCAATGACGGGTGTTGTCTTGTTCGCTTCGGCAATCCGTGTTTTTAACCCGCGCACGTCTTCCGCACTGCGGACGAAGGATAAGGCCACGTAGTCGACGCCCAGGCCGAGGCCGAACTCGAGATCTTCAATGTCTTTGTCCGTCATGGAGGGCGCGCTCACCGCAATGCCGGGCAGGTTCATGCCTTTGTGTTGTCCCAGCATGCCGCCGCGCACCACCCGGCAATACACCTCGGTGTCCTTGACGCTCTCGACGGCCAACTCCATGGACCCGTCGGCGATCAGGATTCGAGAGTCTTTTTGGACATCGTGTGGCAGATTCTCGTAGGTCGTCGAGATTCGGCTTGCGTTGCCTTCAATGTCTTCGGTGGTGATGACAATCTTTGCGGAATTACGAAGTTCGACCGGTTCTCCGTCGCGCAGACGGCCGGTGCGAATCTTCGGTCCCTGGAGATCCATGAGGACGGCAATGTTCGCGTCTTTCTCCAGGGCTACGCTCCGAAGCGTATCGAACACACGACGGTGATCTTCGTGACTGCCGTGGGAGAAGTTCAGCCGGGCAACGTTCATCCCGGCGTCAATGAGGCGCCCGATGGTTTCTGCATCGTTTGTACTGGGTCCTAGCGTGCAGACGATTTTCGTTCTTCGCATGGAACACCCCTATGCGTGCACAGACCGCGCTCGACGAGATCGTTACTCAGTGAACGCGGAGTAGATCGCGCGTACTGCAGAATCCAAATCCTTGTCTTCCACACCCACGATGATGTTGTTTTCAGAGGACCCCTGGTCGATGACCCGAATATTCACGCTCGCATTCGCAAGGGCGCCGGTCAGCTTGGCCGCCACGCCGGTGTGACCCGCCATCCCTTGGCCCACCGTGGCGATGATCGCCAGACCCGGAGACAGGGATACGCGGTCCGGTTGGCATGTTCGCTCAATGGCTTTCAGGATCGCCGGGCCATGGGTGGACAACTCTTCGTCTTTGACGATGAGCGAAATGGTGTCGATGCCAGTCGGCATGTGTTCGAAACTGACGCCGTGTTCTTCCAGCACAGTCAGCACGCGGCGGCCGAAGCCCCGCTCCTTATTCATGAGCGCCTTTTCGATGATGATCATCGTGAAACCCGATCGGCCCGCCACGCCACAAATGATGTCTTTTGACTCCCGGGACGAAAGGATCATTGTTCCGGGATTGTCCGGGTCTTTCGTGTTGCGGATGTTGATGGGGATTCCCGAATCGCGCACGGGGAAGATGGCTTCGTCGTGGAGCACCTGCGCGCCCATGTAAGCCAACTCGCGCAATTCCTGGTATGTAATCTCGTCGATGCGTTTGGCACCGGGCACGATCCGGGGGTCCGCCATGAGAAAACCCGACACATCGGTCCAGTTTTCGTACATGCGGGATGTCGAGGCGCGGGCAACAATCGCGCCGGTCACGTCGCTGCCGCCGCGCGAAAACGTGCGAATCCGTCCGTCAGGCAAGGAACCATAGAAGCCCGGTATGACGAAGCGCGTATCGCCCTTTAGCTTTGCGCTGAGCAAGTCGTAGGTAATGGGATCGAGCAGCCCCTCGTCGTCGAACTTGATGCACTCCGCCGGATCCACAAAAACCGCGCCCAACAGCTTCGCGAGCAACTGGCCGTTCAAGTACTCGCCGCGGGAAGCCATGTAGTCCGGCGTTTCATATTTCGCCGCTTCCTTGGCAATCTCCTCGAGCAGATCGTGTACGGGAAACGCAATCTTGAGTTCCGTCGCAAGTTGCTCGAACCGGGCCGCAATCAAGCCTCGCGGTTGACTCGCATCCAGATCCTGACGCAACAGCCCGTGCCACGCGTACAACAAGTCGGTAATCTTCTTGTCGTCGGGCCGGCGCTTTCCCGGCGCGGACGGCACGATGTACTTGCGCTCCTCGCTGGATTGGATGATTTTCTCGACTGCCCGAAAACAGTCGGAATCCGCTAAAGAACTTCCCCCGAATTTGCACGTAATCTGGCTCATGGCGGTACTGTGTGACTCCATCTCGTCGTCCGCGTGAACGCGGAACTCGCTATTGGCAAACGGGACCTACATGCCCCGATCGATTTCTACGGCAAGAATGTATCGAAGAAATAGCGCTTGATGTCGTTGAACGTGACAAACAGCATCAACGCGATAATCAGGACCAGCCCAGCCTGCTGTACCCACTCCATGACGCGCGGACTTACCGGCTTGCGGCGCACACCCTCGATGGTCAAGAAGACCAGGTGTCCTCCGTCGAGCACCGGTAGCGGCAGCAGATTGAACACAGCCAGGTTGATGCTGATGAACGCCGTGATTTCGAGCAACCAGGAATACCCGATGCGCGCGGCCTGCGTCGTAATCTGGAAGATCATGACAGGACCGCCGATATCATTCACCTTCAACCCGCCCGTCACGAGCAATTCAAGCGTGCGCACCGTGCGGGTCAATGCCTGCCACGACAAATGAAACGCCTCAGGGATCACTTCCGACGGCGCG
>CAZWDH010000367.1:0-5972 GCA_964632865.1 uncultured Nitrospiraceae bacterium | reverse complement strand
TGACGAAACGCTGCGGCCGGGTCTGCAACCCTTTGTACGTGCACCGGACAGAACGGGATTTCTCGGCGAGGTGAGTCAGCGGAAGCCCGACGCGTTCCTCCATGTTCTGGTAGGAACGGTGCGCAAGTTCGCCGTTGGTCACGGTCGCGAACTGGAGAATAATGTTGCAGACGTCCTGGTCTTCTTTGAGGGACAAATACTGCGCGCCGTCCCAATCCTGGATCGGCAAACTCTTAAGCGCCTCCTCATAGACATCCGCCACGTCGTAATGGGTGCCGTGCGCGCCCAGCCCGTTCCTGCTTACGCCAGGTCCATAGGAGATGTACTGACGGTACAGGTTCTTGTAATCGCGTTGGACCACCTTCAGTCCGGGCATGGTCTTTCCCGGAATCGCGTCTATCTCGCCCTTTCGCCAGTCTTTCAAGTCCGGCTGCGCAATCTCTGCGGCGGTATCGTGGGAGAGTGGCGTGGCCACAATATCCGGCACGGGATCAGGAAAATGTTTTTCGGCAAGATCGGAAAACTTTTTCGCAATGGCCTGGAAGATCTGCCAGTCGCTCTTGGACTCCCAGCAGGGAGGCACCGCGGCCGACAAGGGATGAATGAAGCTGTGCATGTCGGTCGAGTTGAGGTCCGCTTTTTCGTACCAGGTCGCGGCCGGAAGCACAATGTCGGAATACAGGGCTGACGTGTCCATCCGGAAGTTCAGGTCGACGACGAGATCCATCTTTCCTTGCGGCGCGTTCTTGTGCCAGGTGATCTCGCGAACCGAATCCTCGGCCATGTCTTCGGCAATTGTGTTGGTGTGAGTTCCGAGATAGTGCTTCAGAAAGTATTCGTGCCCTTTGGAACTCGCCATCAATGCGTTGCCGCGCCAGATGTACCACACGCGCGGCCAGTTTTCCGGGGCGTCCGGGTCTTCCACAGAAAATTTCAGGTCTCCCGACTTGAGTTTTTCCACAACGTAGTCCGCAACTTTGTCTGGCGTGTCCGCGCCGTTCTCCGCGGCTTCCCGGGCGAGGTCAATGGAGTTTCGATTGAACTGGGGATAAAAGGGAAGCCAGCCAGACCGCACGGCGCGGGACTGCACATCCATCGTATGGCCCTGAGCGAGGCTGTCGGGCGGCTGCTGGCGCGGAACTGTGTGGTAGTCCGTAAAGCTTTTTTCGTAGCGCCACTGGTCGGTGTGGACGTAGTGCCAACTGGGCGCGTTCTGCAACCGGGAAGGCGGATACCAGTCTTTTCCCATGGCGATGCTGTTCCAGGACTCCATGGGCGCGAGCTTCTCCTGCCCCACGTAGTGGGCCAGTCCCCCGCCATTCACACCGACGCATCCGCAAAACATGAGGGCGTTCATTGCGGCCCGGTACATGAGGTTTCCGTGGTACCAGTGATTGATCCCGGCGCCGATAATCACTGTGCACTTGCCCTTGGTAAGCTCTGCGGTGCGTCCCCACTCACGGGCGAACCGGATCACCATGTCCCGGCTCATCCCGGTATATTTTTCGGACCAGGCTGGCGTGTAGGGTTTGTCGTCGTCGTAGGAAGCAGGATAGTCACCGTCGAGGCCGCGCGGCACCCCGTACTGCGCCATAAGAAGGTCATAGACTGTCGCGACAAGCACCGTTTCGCCGGTCGTCGTTTCGAGCTTTTTCACCGGAACGGAACGAACGACTTCTGAGCCCATGCCGAAGTCGTCTAACTGGACCGGCACGACGTCGTCCCGGTCATTCAGAAACGTCAATGCGGGTTTGATCTCGCTGCCGTCCTTGCCGTCTTTTAACAGCAAGTTCCATTTACCCTTTTCCGTTCCCCATCGAAATCCGCCGCTCCCCATCGGCATCTTGGGTTGCTTCGCGTCTTCGTCCCACATTAGAAACTTCCAATCGCCATGCTCCACATCCTTATGGGATTCAATACGATTGGCGCGCAGAAGCTGTCCAGGCCGATAGGAACCGTCGCCGTCGAATGGATTCAACTGAACCAGAAGAGGTGCATCGGTGTAGCGTTTCGTGTAGTTAATGAAGTAGGGGGTCTGTTTCTCGTGGTGGAATTCTTTCAATAGCACATGATTGACTGCCATCCACCATGCGCCGTCTTGACCGGCGTTGAGAGAAACCCATTCGTCCGCGTACTTCGCCACCTGGTTGAAGTCGGGCGCGAACACCCACATCTTGGAGCCGTTGTGGCGGGCCTCCGCCGCGAAATGGCAGTCCGGCGTCCGCGTCATGTTCAAGTTGGACCCCATCACAGCCAGCAGCTTGGCATTGTACCAATCCGCGGACTCATGCACGTCGGTCTGCTCCCCCCAAACCTCGGGCGATGCCGTGGGCAAGTCGCAGTACCAGTCGTAAAAGGAGAGCGATACTCCGCCCATGAGTTGCAGCATCCGCGAACCCGACGCATAACTGATCATGGACATGGCGGGGATGGGCGAGAACCCGGCAATGCGATCCGGCCCGTAGGTTTTGATCGTGTGAATATTCGATGCCGCCATAATTTCGAGCACGGTATCCCAACTGGTGCGCCGGAACCCGCCTTTGCCGCGAGCCACCTGCCAGCGCTTGCGCGCGTCAGGGTTGGTTACCAGCGAACTCCAGGCGTCAACCGGGTCCTCGAACTCCGCGCGGGCCTTGCGCCACAGATCGAGCAGGGCGCCGCGAATGTACGGATACTTGACGCGCAAGGGACTGTAGAGGTACCAGGAAAATGAGATGCCGCGCTGGCACCCCCGCGGTTCGTACGGCGGCAATCCGGCTTCCAATTCGGGGTAGTCCAACTGCTGCATTTCCCACGTGACAATGCCTTCCTTCACGTGGATCGCCCAACTGCACCCCCCGGTGCAGTTTACCCCGTGGGTGCTCCGAACCACTTTGTCGTGCTGCCAGCGGTTGCGGTAGAACTCCTCCCAGCCGCGCAGCTTCGGGTTGCACTCGTCTTTAATCCAGTTGATGGCGTTTCGGAGATCCATGATTCACCTCAGAGTTTCGCGGCTTCTACCAAGGGCCGGCGGACCGCGCGAAGCCGGGCCTTCCAGATGTAGTCAAACGCCACCAGGAGGAGCGCGGCGCCTCCAATGCCAAGCAGCAAGAAGGACAATTGCGCCACCGCCGGTTGCGCGGGCGTCCCGGTCTTCGCCGTATCTTCGAACAGGGCGGTGAGCGCGTGAATCTCATCCGGTTTCAATGGCGTGTCGCGCAGAACGGACTGCATGGTCGGGGTCGCCGGAGATTGCATCCACGCGCTGAGGGCGGTCCTCCCTTGCAAACGTTCGAAAACGCGCGTCAGGTCCGGTCCGACGTTCCCTCCGCCCAAACCCGCGATCCCTGGAACGGAATGGCAGGCAATGCAAGCCGGTCCCCCATTGCTTAGCGATTGACGCCCCGTGAAAATCGCTCTTCCCCGGGCGATGTCGTCCGGTGTGAACGGCTCCATCGAGACCTGGACACCCTTGAACTGGGATTCCTCCAAAGCCGACTCGGTCTCAATGAGGTCGAGGAGAAAGTCCGCTTTCTCGGCGGTCAGCCCCGGAATCTGGGGCATTACAACGCCCCTCGAGTCTTCGAGGAGCTGCAGGGCATAGGGGTCACCCGCGTTGATTTTGGATTGCGGATTAAGCATGAAAGAACGGAGCCAGTCCCGGTCTTTGCGTTGGGTAACATCCTTGAGGTCTGGCCCCGTTAAACGGCCCCCACCGATCGTGTGGCAACTCGCGCAGTTTGCCTTGAAGAAGGCAGCCGTCTCCTGCGCAAAACTGGCTTGGACACAGAACAGCCCCCCCAGTATGGCTCCACCAGCCGCACGCAACACCAATCGGGCAACTCGCCGCACTTGACGGCGGTGGCCCCTCCGATCCGGCAACCACTTCATATGACACTCCCCCAAGACTATCCCCGGAACCGCCCGCTCGCGAGCGGAATCCCGAGCTCCGCGGCACAGCGGAGGCCGATTTCCGGGCCCAATTATGGATATGTCTATCCGTAACTCTAATATATCCGCGCGCCGTTGTCAAGTGCCTCGAATCCCCCGAGTCTCACATGACATCCCGCCGCGCAGCCAGGCACTACCCCCCATGTCGTCCGACGGTCCTCAGAATGGAAAACGTGTCATGGCTCTAGCGCATCATTGCTATGGCGGCAGATCGACACGCCAAACACTCCGCGGTCAGAGGGCGCGGCACCCAGGGCGCGCTGTCACCTGGATGGCTACGATGGAATCGGACGGTTGCGCGGACCATCCGCCCATTTCGTCAACGGCAGGTTCTCTTCACGGGCCGCCTCTCGTGTATCCAAGACAGCCTGAATCGTCTTCTCTGGCAGGGTCTCGATGAGAATGGATAGCCCGTCACAGTCACTAACATGCGGCATAATGCTTTGCAGAATGCGCACGGCGTCCCGGGATTGCTCATCGGAAAGCGAATCGACGCTGGCCAACGCGATGAGCCGTTTCGCATTCGCGATGGCCATGTCGTGGTCGCCGTACAGTTTGGCCACGTACTCGTCCGTAAAGAACGCGGTCAACTCCGGATAGAGCGATTCTTCCTCGTAGCGAAAGTGCGGACCTGTCAGGCCTGCCAGTTCCTCTAACAGGGGCCAAATTGTTTCCTTGTCCTTACTCTGGAAGGCAGATACCAACGCCAGAATGGTGTCGCGAACCGCCCGGTGCTCCTGCCGGAAGATAGTGGTGAACTTTTCTGCAACGGTCATGATCGGTCTCCTCAAAGATCCGGGACGATTCGGCCAGTTTCGCGGGTATCACCCGAGGGTAAAGGCAAATGTGCGTTGTGTGATGATCCTGCAAGTTGAAAACTTGCCCACATCGGGAACGAATGCTGGGCCTTTTCTGTCCACACGATACCTATTATCGAGTTCCCTATCGAGAACTCTACAATTATCGGCAGTTGATTGTCAAAACGACACCGATCGGTCCCGCATGGTCAATGTCCTTTTGCGTACTGCGCGCACGGTCCGGAAGGAACACGGTACCATCTTCGCAGATTGTGGCAGCCATGCTGGCAATCGTATAATTCGGGCCGTACGAAACGAGGCGAGCGCATTACACGGCACCCTGTTGTGCGGAGGATGGAGTACGAACGCCGAGTCCTGATGAACGAGTCGGTCGTTGGGGAAAGCCTGCGCGGATCGAGAGCTGAAGGAAGGAAGCGGAAATTGTTTTCACAAACCGCCGAGTACGCTTTACGCGCTGCCGTATGGCTTGCACAGGCCGGCGATCAAAGGCTCACTACGGCCGCCATCGCGGAGCGCGCACAGATTCCAAAAGACTACCTCGCCAAGATACTGAAGCTGATGGGCGATGCGAAGCTCGTCCGCTGCATGCGCGGGATCAATGGGGGATGCGTCCTTGCCAGGCCGGCGGAAGAAATCAGCCTTCTGGACGTTATCAATGCGGTCGATCCGATTCATCGAATCGAGCATTGCCCTCTTGGTCTCACGGAACATCGGCTGAACCTGTGCCCCTTGCACCGGCGCTTGGATGAGTCCCTTGCCACGATTCGACGCACACTGGCGGAATCCTCGCTACAGGATCTAAGCCTTGAGTCCCGCCCCGGCCAACCGCTCTGCGAAACAAAACCAAAATCGGCCGCAAAGCAACGCAAAAAGAAAAGAAAGTAATCCACGGTAGACACTCTGAGACGACGAAATCGGTCTGCGGCCTCAGACCTATCGCCGCGATTCCCTCTTTATTGAGCCGGTCCGGATCATGCCTCATTCAGAACGCGGGGAAGGGAAAACTCAACACCCTTTGGCCGGTTGCATAGAAGTGCCTGAAGATACTCCCCGTTCCAGATACCGTTTGAGAGCGGCCGCATTATAGTGCTCGGGGTCCTTTGCGGCATACACGAGTGTAAGCGTTCCGCGCCGGCTCGTATCTTTGAGGAACGCGATCGCCTCGATCAGCCAGTTCCTCTGCGTACCGTTTGCGGAATTCCTCCCATTTCCCCGGATCGTGCT
>CAZWDH010000366.1:0-5997 GCA_964632865.1 uncultured Nitrospiraceae bacterium | reverse complement strand
GGGGAAACCGTCGCGCTAATCAATATTGGCCAGACGACGACGAGCATCCACTTCGTGAAAGACGGCATCTCCAATTTCATCCGCGACATCAGTTGGGGTTCGCGCGAGCTAATCCAGGCTATCGCAAAGGCCCGGCGGGTCGAGATTTCCGACGCGGAGAAGTTGCTTTTCCAGAGCGCATCGGAAGAACCGGCCACGGCGGAGCCGCCGCCCCTTCCGGAGATGGATGACGACATCCCCGAGTCTCCGCCCCCTGAAGAACCCCGGCTTGGCGGACTCGACGAGTTGGGCGGGGGCTTGCTCGATCCGCTGGAAGAGGAGCTGTCCGGCTTGGATTCGGCGCCTTCGCCGAGTTCCGCGCCTGCGGCCCAGGCCGTTGAGGACAAGGACGTGGGCGAGGTATTGGCAACGCCGTTGGCGCGGTTGGTCAGCGAGATTCGCCGGTCCTTCGATTATTACGAGCAGCAATTGTACGAACACCCGGTGGACCGGCTGATCGTGAGCGGCGGGGTGGCCCACCTCCCCTTGCTGCGGGAAACGGTTGCCGACGAACTCGGGGTCTCCGTGGAACTCGCGGATCCCACACGGAGCGCCCTGGTCCTCGGACCGGAGCACAATGTGGCACGCATGCTGGAACAGCCGGCCCAGTTCATGGTCGCTGTCGGCCTGGCCGCGAGGGGGATGGCTGACCTATGATTCGGATTAACCTGCTCCCCCATCATCTGCGTCCCATCAAGCGCACCCCCTTGCCGTACATTGCATGCGCGGGACTCTTCGTGATTCTCCTTCTGGGGATATTCAGTAGTTTCGTCACCACTCAGGCGACGGTGATGGCGGAAACAAAAGAACTGAGACGGCTCGAGACGGAGCTGCAAAACCTCCAGAACGTCGTAAATGAATCGAATCGGCTGGAGCAGCTCAAGCTTCAGTTGGCGGGAAAGATCAATACCATCGACGAGATTGTCAAGGACCGCATTATCTGGTCGCGCCAGTTGTGGTTGTTGGCCCAGCTGACGCCGCCGAATTTCTGGTACAGCGAAATCGAGGTCACGACGAAGAACTATCCCAAGCAGGAGCCGGTCCTCGATCCGCAGACGGGGAAGCCGAAGGTCAATCCGACGACGAAGCGGATCGAAATGAAGACCATTCAGGTGAGCCGGCCGATTCTTCGCCTATCCGGATACGTCATCGATTCGCCGGACGGCCGTCAGGACGTCAGTCCGCTGACGGACGCGCTGACGCAGGATGAGGAGTTTTCCAGTATGTTCCAGTTGGAGCAACCGTCGTTCTCGTCCGACGAGTTCGAGGGGTACCCGGTCAAGCGGTTTACGCTGGAGTTCCTGATAACGGCGGGAGGGGGCTCGTAATGTTGGACATCCTGAAAGGAACGGTTACGCCCAAAGACTGGATGGCCGTCGGGGTCATGCTGGGCATCATGGCCGCCATCGTTGCGGTGTACGTATTCCTGGTACACAAGCGCCAGACGGAAGCCTTGGACACGGTCCGCTCGCAGATGACTTCGGTCCAGCGCGATCTGGATGAAGCGAACCGCCGCGCCGCGGAAATCGACAATCTTCGCGAGGAGACGCAAAAGATTAATCAGTTGGTCTTGGATTTCAACAAACGTCTCCCGACGGAGCGCGAGATTCCCGATCTGGTGCGTCAATTTGAGTCCATGGCGAACGACGTGGGTCTCTCCCACTCGCTGAAGCCGGAAGTGTCTTTGCAGGACGAAACGAAAGAGACGATCCCGTACAGCGTGTCGACCTTCGGCAATTTCCATCAGACGGCAAGTTTCATCAATCGCCTTGAGCGATTTGAACGCTATCTGAAGATTAGTGATCTCAAGATTGAGGAGGAAGACGCTGGCGTATCGAAGGCGAGTTTCACGCTGAGCACCTTCCGGTTCCTGGGCGAAGATCCGCTGGCGTTGACGCAGAGCAATGCCGCGGCCATGGGCACGGGGGAAGCGTCGTGAATCCGAAGCAACGCAGAAACGTGATTATCCTGGTCGTCCTTGGCATTGCCACACTCGGGGTCCTCTATTGGCAGTTTTTCACCGAATCCGAGTTCGACCGGCAGTATCGGGAAAACCAGGAGAAAGCCGCGACCCAACCGGCTGCGACGCCTGGTGCGCCCGCAGCCCCCGCGGGGACGCCCGCCGTGACTCCGGCGGCAACGCAGGCCGGAGCCACACCCGCAGCGGGAGCGCCAGCACAGGGCAGCGCGTTTCAGCGAGCGGACGTGGATATCGATGAATTGATCGCGGGCATCAAGGAAGTGGATTTCGATTACGACGAAGTGGCCGCGGACGTGAATCCCATGACGCCGCTGGTAGGCCCCTTTGCGCCCCAGCAAATCGCGCAAGGGGAATCTGCCGACGGCCCCGAGTCGATCGCCCAGCGGCAGGATATTCAGAAGCTCGTGCGCAATCTCACGGTGACGGGAATCATGTGGGACCAATTCGATCCCATGGCGGTCGTCCGGTTCCCGGTGCAGGGCGAACTGATCAGCGAAGTAGTGACCCGGGGGTTTGAATTCCCGGATATGGGAGTGACGGTACACGATATCGAAACCGATCGGGTGACGTTGAATGTCGACGGCATGTTGATCCCCATCGAGCTAGAGGAGCGGTAGGCGATGTTACCACGCAATAGAACCTGCACAGTGGCCATGCTGGCCGCGCTACTCGCCGCGTCGGCTATAGCCGATCCGGGCGCCATCGAGGAGCGCAAGGAGAGCATCGTTCGCGTCGCCCTGGAAAAACAGGGACGTGAACCGGATGCCACGCTGCTCGACTCGGCGCGTCGGGCAGGGGCTATCGTGAGCCTGAAGCTGGGCGATACGCCGAACGGTTCGATGCTGGCGATCCACACTGAAGGCCGGCCCGAGTATGACTGGTTTTTCCTGGATGGCGAGGCGAAACTGGTCGTCGATTTCCACAACACCATCAACTTCGAGTCAGGCAACGTGCTCGAAGCGGAAGGCGATCCGATTGTCGAACGCGTTCGCACAAGTTTGTTCGCGCTCGAACCGGAGTTCGTTTCGCGCATCGTGATCGACATGAAAGGCGATGCCACTCCGCTGTTCCGGGAAGTCGAAAAAGGCATCGAGCTGCAACTGGCAGCACCGGGCATGACGTTCAAGAAATCTGCGGAGCCGGCCCCTGCGGAAGAAACGCCCGCATCTGCGCCCGCACCCGCGACGCCTGCACCAGACGCGCCCCTGCCAACCAGTGTAACGGAGATGCTCGCCGAACTGGACGCGCAGGCGGCGGAAACCGAAGACACAGTACAACGCCTGGAAGAAGCTGCGCTCAATGCGCAAGCCGGCCGGCCCGCGATAAGCCTGGGCGCTTCCCCGTCCGAAGATTCGCCCGCACAACGCGCGCTCCGCGAGTTCATCCATCAGGACGAGACGTCAAACCGGGCGTTCTGGGACACTGTAGACGCGCGGGAGACGGAATCGGCCAAGCGAATCGCTTCGTTGCGTGTCCGCGCGAATGAATTGCACAATGCCATTGAGAACGGCCGTGTCGCACCGGAAGCGGGCGCATCCGCCGTAAAAGGACTCGCGAAGGAGATTCGCTCGGGCGGCGCCGGGGATCGCGAGGCCTTCGCCGCGCTCGAGCGCGATCTGAGCGCCCTCTATGAGCGGTCACAGGACGAGTTCACGCGCCTTGCCAAGGCGGTGTCGGAAGCCCCCTCCCCCACTCCGGAACCGGCGCCCGTGATGTCTGAGCGCACTGTGGTGGCCGCTCTGGAAGGGTTGAGCCGGCAACTTGCGGCCCTGGAAGGAATGGCGCCGCAAAACCCAGATGCATCGCCTATCGAAATGGCCGAGATTCTTGTGCCCGAGTCCGAGGAAGAATCCGAAGAAGACATGCTCGATAACGCGTTGGCGGCGCTGCAGGGGCCCATCGTGCCGATTCTTGATTCCGGCAGCACGGAGACGCCTCCGTCCGGGATGCAGTTGGTAACGTCTGTCCCGCTTGATCTCGCTGCGGCCCAACTTGCACAGCATGCTGATGCCGCTGCCGCGGAACCTCCCGCGCAACCCGAACCGGCGCCTGAGGCAACGTCGCCGGAGCCGGAAGCACCGGCAGCCCCGGCCGAGGAAGCCCCGGCAGAGCCTGCGGCACCGCAGGAACCCGCACAAGAGGTCGCAGAAGAAGCCGCGCCGGAAGCGGCCCCGGTTGTCGTGGAAACGCCGGTTGTAGTTGTCGACGAGGCCGAGCCGGCAGAGGAAGAAGCGCCGGTGGCGGTGGTCGAGGACGCGGAGCCGATGGAAGAGGCTCAGGAACCTGAACCCATGCCGTATGTGGAGCGTCAGACGTTGCCCGCCGGCATGGATCCGCTCGATCAACCGGTTAACATCGACTTTCGCGAAATGGATCTCAGCGCCGTCGTGCAACTCCTTGCCAAGAAAGCGCAAGTCAACGTCATCGCCGGCACGGACATTATCGGCACCGTGACAGCGGACATTCGCAACATTCCGCTGCGGCAAGCCATGGACATGGTGCTGCGGATGAATGGCCTTGGAATCGTGGAGGAAGAAGGCATCTTCCGAATCGTCCCTTACGAAGAAGCGGTAGCGGCCCGTCGCACGACGCGAATGGTCGTGCTCGAGAAGGCCCAGTCCGAAGAGGTGAAGAACACACTCGACGGTGTGCTGTTAGGCGCGCCCGATGCCGAACTGGTGACCTTGTCGGCCAATGCGACAACGAACGTGTTGATCATTTCGGGTCCAGAGGAACGCGTGAACGAATTTGAGTCGTTGGCACGCCAGTTGGATGTGTCCGAGCCCGCGCTGCCCACGGTCACGGAAGCAATCAAGTTGAACTACCTCGAACCGGCGGACGCGCAGCCTATCGCGGAGTCGCTGCTGACCGAAGAGGTCGGGAAAGTAGAGATGGACGCACAGGGCCGTCACCTGGTGGTGACGGATATGCCGGTGGTCGTGGAGCAGATTAAGCTGGTCCTGAACGACGTCGACAAGCCGGTGAAGCAGGTGGCCATTGAGGCGATGATTGTAGACGCGGTCATGCGGGACGGTTCGCAGACGGGTGTGTCGTGGTTGCTGGATGCGATTCGCGACTACAGCACGAACGGCGACCTGATCAGCGACGTGTCCGAAGCCAGCTTCCGCAGCAACTTGGGCGTCCCCTTTGGGGCCGATGGCCTGCCGAACGCCGGGCTCCTCCCTGCCGCGCTGGATGCGGGCGCAATCACCCTGGGCATCCTGACCAATGACATCCGGCTCAATACGGTGATTGCCGCTGAAGTGCAAAGCCGCAACGCGGAGATCCTCGCGAACCCGAGCATCGTCACGGTCGAGAACAAGCCGGCCGAGATCGCCATCGTGCAGGAGTTCCCCTACCAGGAGATCACGCAGGGCCTGACGGGGCCGCCGGTTGCCACCACCGAGTTCAAGGACATCGGTGTGACGTTGATGGTGACGCCGCGGGTGACCCACGAGAACGACACCATCGTGCAGATCCAGGCGAAGCAAAGCTCGGTCAGCGGTCTCACGGAAACGGGCGTTCCCATTGAAGACCTCCGCGAAGCGCAAACAACCCTGCGCGCGGAGGATGGCCGGACCATCTTCATCGGCGGCCTGCGCAACGTGTCCGACACGCACACGGTAAGCAAGGTGCCGGTGCTCGGCGACATTCCGCTGCTGAACATCGCGTTCAAGAACACGAACGTGGAGAAGGTGAATACGGAACTGCTGATCTTCTTGACGTGCCGGGTACTGCACGATCCGATGGCGGATTTGACGCCGTCGCACCAGCGCGAGTTCGACAAGCTCGACGCGACGCCGCGCGTACCGAATTCGCAGCGCGATGCGCTCAAGGACTACGTGAAGCCGCAGGAGATGCGCGACCCTATTTGGAAGTGGCGCCGCTCGGTCCACTAACCCAACCCGAACGTACTTGTCACGAGGCCGCAAGCAACGCTTGCGGCCTCGTTTCATGTCGATTGCGGCACTGGGGCG
>CAZWDH010000365.1:0-6080 GCA_964632865.1 uncultured Nitrospiraceae bacterium | reverse complement strand
ACGTTTGCGTGCACGTTGAACTCGCGGCGCATACGGTCCACGATGATGTCGAGGTGAAGTTCGCCCATGCCCGCGATGATGGTCTGGCCGGTCTCTTCGTCGGCCCGCACGCGGAAAGTCGGGTCTTCTTCGCTGAGTTTGTTCAAGGCGTCGGACATCTTGTCCTGGTCGGCCTTGGTCTTGGGTTCGATGGCGATGTGAACCACCGGATCCGGGAAGGTCACCGCCATCAGCGCCACCGGCTTCTTCGGATCGCACAGGGTGTCGCCGGTGGTCGTATTCTTCGCGCCGATTACCGCGCCGATATCGCCGGCGCGCAACTCGGTCAAGTCGATGCGCTGATCCGCGTGCATTTCCAGCAGACGGCCCAGGCGCTCCTTACGGCCGGTGCGCACGTTCAACACCATGTCGCCGGATTTCACAACGCCGGAGTACACGCGCACAAAGGTCAACCGGCCCACGTGGGGGTCGGTCAGAATCTTGAAGGCCAAACCGGCAAAGGGCTCGTCGTCGCTCGGTTTCCGCTCGATTTCCTTCTGATCGGCGTCCGGATCCATCCCCACGATGGACGCCACGTCCACCGGGGACGGCAGATAATCGATCACCGCGTCCAGCAGAAGCCGGGTTCCCTTGTTCTTGAGGGCCGTGCCCGCGAATACCGGGCAGATCATACTGGCAACCGTTCCCTTGCGCAGGGCGGCTTTCATCTCCTCGGCGGAAATCTCTTCCTCGAGAATGTATTTCTCCATCAGGGCTTCGTCGCACTCGGCGGCCGCGGCCAGGGCCTCGTGCCGCACGTGCTCGACCGTTTCCTTCAAGTCGTCCGGAATCGGCACTTCCACCATCTCCGTGGCGGCGCCTTCGCCTTTCCACTCGATGGCCCGCATGGCGACGACGTCGATGACGCCACGGAAGTTCTCTTCTTCGCCGATGGGGACTTGCAGCGGCACTGCCCGCGCGCCAAGACGCTCGCGCATGCTCGTCACGGCCTTTTCAAAATCCGCGCCGACGCGGTCCATCTTGTTGATAAACGCAATGCGCGGCACGCCGTACTTGTCGGCCTGGCGCCATACGGTCTCGGACTGGGGCTGCACGCCGGCCACGGCACAGAACACCGCGACCGCGCCGTCCAACACGCGAAGGCTCCGCTCTACCTCGGCCGTGAAGTCCACGTGACCGGGCGTATCGATGATATTGATGCGGTGCTCTTTCCACTCGCAGGCCGTCGCGGCGGAGGTGATCGTAATGCCCCGTTCCCGCTCCTGGGCCATGTAGTCCATCGTGGCGGTGCCTTCGTGCACTTCACCCACGCGGTGCAGGCGGCCGGAGTAAAACAGAATGCGCTCCGTGACCGTGGTCTTGCCCGCGTCGATATGAGCCATGATGCCGATATTGCGCGTCTTGTTCAGGGTATAGCGGCGCTTAGACATGGCTCGCCTTCCCGAAACCCGCGACCATACCGGACGTCGCGCTGCTCTGTGTGTACTTGGCTTTCATCTCGTGTACTAACCTGTGTCCTTCAACATCCCGCCTTGCCGCGCAAACCCGCGCGAAACAAGGTGTCTTCACAATGCGAACCCCTCGCGCACCACGTTGCTGCGCAAGGGCGTAGCTGTAAGTCAACTCAAAGTTGGCCCTGGAATTCTTGAGCCGAGGTCAATAACGGAGGTGAGCAAAGGCCTTGTTGGCCTCCGCCATCCGGTGCGTATCTTCCCGACGCTTGATCGTGTTGCCCGTCTTGTTGAAACAATCCAGCAACTCACCCGCGAGCCGCTCTTCCATCGACTTCTCGCCGCGCTTACGGGCAAACTCAATAATCCAGCGAAACGCCAGGGCTGTCCGCGTGGCCGGCGGAATCTCCACGGGCACCTGGTACGTGGACCCGCCTACCCGGCGCGATTTCACCTGGAGTATCGGTTTCGCGTTGTCTACGGCCGATTCGAAGATGCGGATCGTGTCCTCGTTCGGCAGGCGCGTATGGATAATTCCCAGCGCGCCGTACACGATGGACTCCGCGACACTCTTCTTGCCATCCACCATTACGGTGTTGACGAACTTCGCCAAGGTTACGTTTTTGAATTTCGGATCCGGAAGCGGTTGGCGCTTGGGAACCTCACGACGACGTGGCATTGATCACCCGCTCCTGTTAACTTCGCTTGGGTTTCTTGACGCCGTACTTGGAACGGCTCACCCAGCGCCCATTGTGAATCTTCTTGCCACCCTCGTCCTTCTCCGAGGCCGTACCGCCACAATCGCCCGTCGCATCCAGCACGCCGCGAATCAGGTGGTACCGCACGCCCGGCAAGTCCTTTACGCGGCCGCCGCGGATCATTACCTGCGAGTGCTCCTGCAGGTTGTGGCCCACGCCCGGAATGTACGCGGTTACCTCGATTCCGTTCTTCAAACGGACACGGGCAACCTTACGCAATGCCGAGTTGGGCTTCTTCGGGGTCATCGTGTACACGCGCGTGCACGTACCCGACGCCTGCGGGCACTGCAACAGCGCCGGCGACTTGGTCTTGCTGACCCGCTTTTTTCGCGAACCGCGCATCAGTTGATTGATGGTTGGCAAGAGTTTTCTCCTTGACTCCTAACCCTCTTTCTGAGAGGGCCTTAGCTCAATCTTTCTTCGTTGTTCCTCAGGGCGCAATGGTGCCCGCGAAAAGATGTTGCGGACACAACTCTCCCCCAAAGACAACGGCCCGAAATCTTAACATAACTCCAATGGCATGTCAAGCATCGCGCCGATGCTCGCGCCTTATGCCATCAACAGGATACGAACGGCCCCCTTAGGCCGTCACGTCTTCTGCGTGCTCCTCCGTCGACGGACCCACTTCCAGGTCCTCCGCGTAATCCTGCAACACGTCTTCCACCACATCCACATGGGTGTTCTGGTAGTGACGGCTGCCCGTACCGGCCGGGATTAAATGGCCGATAATGACGTTCTCCTTCAGGCCGCGCAGAAAGTCCCGCTTGCCCGAAAGCGCCGCATCCGTCAACACGCGCGTGGTCTGCTGGAACGAGGCCGCCGCAATGAAGCTCTCCGTGCTCAGTGCTGCTTTGGTAATACCCTGCAATACTGGCTCGGCCTCTGCGGGGCGCCCGCCCTTGGCGAGGGTCTGCTCGTTCACTTCGCGGAAGCGGATTTTGTCCACCTCTTCCGCGGCCAGGAACGGCGTGTCGCCCGGATCGTCCTTGATGCGCACCTTGCGCAGCATCTGCCGGATGATCACCTCGATGTGTTTGTCGTTGGTGCGCACACCCTGCAGGCGGTACACCTGCTGAATCTCGTCGAGCAGGTACTTGCGCAATGCGTCTTCGCCCTGCACCTCCAGGATGTCCTGCGGAATCACCGGACCGTCCGTCAGGCGCTGGCCCGCGTACACGCGGTCGCCCGCCTGCACGTTGAGGTGTTTGCCCGGCGGAATGGTGTACTCGCGCTCCTTACCGACTGGCGGCACAACGCGCACCTTGCGCATGCCTTTCGTGGCGCCGCCCAATTCCACCAAGCCGTCGATGTGACTGATGACGGCCGGATCTTTCGGCTGGCGCGCTTCGAACAGCTCGGCCACACGCGGCAGACCGCCGGTGATGTCCTTGGTCTTGCTGAATTGGCGCGGCGTCTTGGCCAGCAGGTCGCCCGCCAGCACCTTGTCGCCGTTGTTCACGATGACGTGCGTCTGTGCGGGCACGGTCGCGTACGCCAGCACTTCGCCCTGGTTTCCGAGGATCGTAATCTGCGGGTGCAGATCCTGTTTGTGCTCGGTGATGACGCGCTCTTCGATACCCGTGTCCGGGTTCACGTCCTTGCGCACCGTCACGCCTTCGACCATCCCTTCGAGATGGACCGTACCCGAGGCTTCCGCCACGATGGATACGTTGTACGGATCCCACTCGAACAGGGTTTGGCCCTTGCGCATCTTCTGGCTGTCCTCGCCATGAAGCACCGCGCCCGGCGGCACGCCGTAACGGGACAACTCCTTGCCTTCGGCGTCAAGGATAGCGATCTCACCGCCGCGGTTTACCGCGACCATCTTCTTCTCGCGGTTCACGGCCGTGCGCACGTTGCGGAACTCGACCGTGCCGCTCTCCACCATCTTGACTTCGCTCACCTCCACCTGACGGCTGGCTGCGCCGCCGATGTGGAAGGTACGCATCGTAAGCTGCGTGCCCGGTTCGCCGATGGACTGGGCCGCGATGATTCCGACCGCCTCGCCCATCTCCACGATCTTGTTGGTCGCAAGGTTCAATCCGTAGCAGCACTGGCACGCGCCGCGCTTGGACTGACAGGTCAGCACCGAACGAATCTTCACGCCCGGCAAACCCTTCTGTACGATCAACTTGGCCTTCTCTTCCGTGATCTCTTCGTTCGCGCCGACGATGGGTTCGGCCTCGCCCGGCACGGTCACGTCGTCAAGCGTGAAGCGGCCCACGATACGTTCTTCGAGGGGCTGCACCACTTCGGTGCCGTCCATGAGCGCTTCGACCCAGATACCGTTCAAGGTACCGCAGTCGATTTCCTCGATGACCACGTCCTGCGCCACGTCCACGAGACGGCGCGTCAGGTAACCGGCGTCGGCCGTCTTCAAGGCCGTGTCGGCAAGACCTTTGCGCGCGCCGTGGGACGAGATGAAATACTCGAGTACCGTCAGCCCTTCGCGGAAGTTCGCCGTGATGGGCGATTCGATGATGTCGCCCGAAGGTTTCGCCATCAGCCCGCGCATGGCGGCAAGCTGACGAATCTGCTGTTTCGTACCGCGGGCGCCCGACGTCAACATGAGGTATATGCCCGAGAAGCCCTGGTCGTTCTCCGCCATGGATTTCAACATGGCCGTCGACACCGCTTCGGTCGTCGTCGTCCATTGGTCGATGACTTTGTTGTACCGCTCACCCTCCGTGATGAGACCGTTCTGGTACATCTCGTCGATGCGGTTTACTTCGGCTGTGGCCTGTTCGATCAGGGCCTTCTTCTCTTCGGGCACGAGCATGTCCGAAACGCCAATGGAAATACCGGCAAGTGTCGCATGCTTGAAACCGACCCGCTTCAGCGCATCGAGCAGTTCCACGGTCTTGCTGTGGCCGTGCTCGGCATAGGCCTTGGCAATGATGTCGCCGATGGAGTTTTTCTCCTGCTCGCGGTTCACGTCGTCAAGTGTGATTTCCGGCGGCAGCCCTTCCTTCAGCATGACGCGGCCGACGGTCGTGTCAACGGCTTTGCCGTCGTTCCACACCTTGATGCCCGCATGCAGATCCACCGTGCCCATCTCATACGCGAGTACAACTGAGGCGGTGTCGGGATAAATCCGGCCGGGCTCGGTCGGCACGCCGTCCTTGGTCCACTCGGATTTCCACTCGCCTTTCGCGCCCTTGCGCAATTTGGTCATGTAGGAAATGCCCAGCACGATATCCTGACTCGGCGTCACGATCGGGCGGCCGTTGGACGGCGAAAAGATGTTGGTCGACGCCAGCATCAGCAGGCGCGCTTCCAACTGGGCCGCCGGCATCAGCGGCACGTGTACGGCCATCTGGTCGCCGTCGAAGTCGGCGTTGAACGCCGCGCACACCAGCGGGTGAATGCGAATGGCTTTGCCCTCGATCAGTACCGGCTCGAAGGCCTGGATGCCAAGGCGGTGCAGCGTGGGCGCACGATTCAGCAACACGGGGTGATCCTGGATGACTTCCTCCAGGATGTCCCACACTTCCTCACGGCCCTGCGCGATAATCTTTTTCGCGGCCTTGATCGTCGTGGCGATGCCCCGCTCTTTCAGCTCGCGAATGATGAAGGGTTCGAACAACTCGAGCGCCATCTTCTTCGGCAAGCCGCACTGGTGCAGCTTCAACTCGGGACCCACCACGATCACGGAGCGGCCCGAATAGTCCACGCGCTTACCCAGCAGGTTCTGGCGGAACCGGCCCTGCTTACCTTTGAGCATGTCGCTCAGCGATTTCAGCGGACGATTCCCCGCACCGAGCACCGTGCGGCCGTGACGGCCATTGTCGAACAACGCGTCCACGGCTTCCTGCAACATGCGCTTCTCGTTGCGAAGAATGACTTCGGGCGCGCGCAACTCGATCAGCCG
>CAZWDH010000364.1:0-6109 GCA_964632865.1 uncultured Nitrospiraceae bacterium | reverse complement strand
ACGCCCTGTAGCGCCCGGCTTCCACGCCGGGCGTCATCAGGGCCGACGTAGAAGCGGCGCGCTGAAATTCGAAGCACGAAATCCGAAATTCGAAACAAATTCGAATGTTCGAAGGACCGAAATTCAAAACGGGGGAGAGACGAAGACCGCTTGGACTGACCGAAGTTTCGGTCATTCTGATTTAGAACATTTGAATTTGTTTCGGATTTCGAAATTCGGATTTCGAATTTGGGGCGCGGCACTATCGCGATCAACGCCGCAACGCACAGTCGCATCCGAACCCCAAACCCCGAACCCCAAACCCCAAACCCCAAACCCCGAAATCCCCCGCGCCCCCTCGTTGGGCCCGTAGCTCAGTTGGTTAGAGCAGGTGACTCATAATCACTTGGTCGTAGGTTCGAGTCCTACCGGGCCCACTTCTTCGATTCCCCTCTCCTTTCGCAAGTAACCCTTTCAAACCCGCGTAGTCCAAAAAGTTTGCCAACCGCATTAGGACAGTATATCCTGGTTAGGGGTAACCGGGAGGCTTTGAAACCATGGCGCACCTTCGAACCTGTTTAATCTTCTTCGCTGTCATCTCAGCCGCTCACGCACTCGAACCCAAGCAGATCGCCAGCGGTGCTTTTCCCTCAATTGTGGTCATCGAGACCTACGGCTCATCGGGCCGATTGACTGGGATGGGCACAGGTTTTGCCATCGCGGATGACCTCGTTGCCACCAGCCTGCATGTGGTCTCTCGTTCCGACGATATACGGCTAAGAAGCCTTGAGGGTCAGAGTAGCTTGGCGCTTCAAGGTTACGTGGCTGCGGACGAAGCTAACGATCTCGTTATTCTCAAAACAGACCCGCACGGTCTGGCCCCGTTGAGCATCGGAAATGACGAGTCGTTGGTTCCCGGTGATCCCGTCTACGTAATAGGTCACCCTTTTGGACTGGAGGGCACGTTTTCTGCCGGTATGGTCAGTGCCAAGCGTGAATTTGACGGTAGATCAATCATTCAAGTCACCGCCCCGATCTCTCCCGGTAACAGTGGCGGACCCGTTCTCAACGCAATCGGCGAGATTATCGGCATCTCAGTGGCCTATATCCAAGACGGCCAGAACCTTAGTTTTGCAACGCCTGTGTCTTTCTTACGCTATCTCCTCGCGAACCAGCATGATCCGAAAGCCATGAATGATGGGCTGCCTTCGGTTACCCGAACAATACGGGATCAGGGAACCGCAAGCAGTGAAACGATCATGTTCGGTAATATTTCCGTGTCACTTGGTATGAATGAAAAGATTGCGCGGGAGGAACTCGAAAGGTTCTACGATTTTAACCCTGCCGGGGACGAAACTTTTATGGTGTATGAGCCAACTGACAAGCCGGAACGGGTGCATTGGCTGGGAACCATCGTATTTCGAGATGGAGAGGTGGCGGCGTTGATGTCTCGCGAAAGATGGGATACTGCTACCGGAGAGAGCTGGATTCAGCTTTACAAGCTTTTGCATGAGCAAACAAAGAAAGACATGGGGGAATGCATTACGCTTTTGGATTACTCCAAACCAAATAGGACGTACTTTATCCGGTATATCTTCCCAAGCCGAGAAATCCGTTTAGGTATACACCATTCACGATTGGATAATAGCGTTCTAATTGATGTAAATCAATATGTCCCTCCGGATCCAAGGGATATCCTACCCGACATGCTGGGTCCACAAGTAGGTCCAATAGAATGAGATGCTCATTAACCTACGCGTACAAACAACAACCAAAGGTTGGCTTGTGAGTGGAGCCTGTTCCGATTGCGCCTTAGGATTTGAGGCGCGACGAGTGACTCGATTATGCCGAACTTATGCCGGTAAACGCAGTCTGCACAAGTAATCGCACAAGCCCAAACCAAGGAGACCGCAACGTGGCGAGAGTTAAGATTGAAGAGGTCATTGATGATTTGAGCAGCGAGATACGGAGCGCCTTGGAAGCGGCGATCAAGGAGGTCTTGCCCGGTGCCCAATTTGACAGCTACGAGTTATTTCGAGCTTTCAAGCGCGCGGTCGGGCGCAAATGTGGTACTTGGGAAGAAGTTCGAGACGCATATGTCGATACAGAATGACAGGCGGGGCAACCAAAGGAATACCGCAAGCAGCGTGCCGATTACCATGACACCCGTCCCCGGGCCTGTAGCTCAATTGGTTAGAGCATTTGACTCATAATCACTTGGTCGTAGGTTCGAGTCCTACCGGGCCCACTCTTTAACGTTCATTACATTGACTTGTCGTGTATCATTGTACAAACGTATGTGGAGGGCGAAATCAGGGGTACAAGTGATGGCGAGGTTGAATCTACTGGTAGGGGAGAGCGGCCACAGCGGCTTTACCGAGGCTGTAAGAATTCTCATCCGGGATACCTTCGACGGACCCATTGGCGACTTCCACATAATGTGGTACGCCAACGACATCGTGCAATTGACAGGCCCCCTTCGCATTGGTTGCCATGTGCTCTTCATGAACAACCTTTGGTACGACGGCCGAGGCCGCACCGGTTTCGATTTGACTGCTGCGTCTCTTCGTTTTATGCGAGATCTTCGCGCCGCGACGGACGCGCCAATACTTGCGTTCTTCGCATGTCCGGATGACGTCGATTACCCGGATAGGCTATACAGAGCGGGTGCTGACTTTGTCGCACGCGCCCCGTTTGACTCGAACGCATTCCAGGAAGCTATACGGCGACTACTTGCTTCACATCCCGCTCCACCTCGGCTTGGACGATTCCTCCAAATGCGCGATTACGACACGAATTGACATTCTACTCACCCCAATACCGAGCTTTGATTCCGAACCTGAAGTATGCTTAGTGATACTGCTACTCCTGTGGCAGAGCGTGGCGTACACGAATAGGAGTAGTTGACACTTACATCGGAACATGCTTTACTACTCTCAGCCTTGGGGATTGTTCGCGCGCCATCGGAGGGGAGGGAATCTGCAATGGATCTCTTGGCCTTCATTATCAATTTCATCCTGGCATTCTTTTTCGGTTACGGCTTCACAAGTTTCTTCTTCTTTTGAGTATGGGATACTTTTCCCAGGATAGTCTCATGCGCGGAACGCGCATTGCGATTGTTCCGAATGCGCCGAGCTTTAGGAAACATGGAGAGGAATTCGGATGAAGTGTCCGAAATGCGGGCTGCACAATCCTTCGTCTGCAATGCGGTGCGACTGCGGATTTGAATTTGAAAGTGTGGAAGGTGAACGACAAGAAGATAGGGTTGACGTTGTGTGCCCTACGTGTGGCCGCCGTCTTCGCGTACCTTCATTAATAGGCAAGAAGCTTCAAGTGAAGTGCCCAGGCGGCTGCCCGAGCTTTTCCTTCACCGTCCCGTTGGCCTCGGACTCCGTTCGCAAAGCAGGAGGAAATGAAGAAGAAGTGTCAAAGGAAAAACTCTCTGATAGACTGTGGGCACCAAATGCCATCCATCGCCTCGTATTGCTGCTTGGTACAACCGTAATCGTTTTTATGGTAGTCTACCCACCATACTACATAAAAAGCCCAAATCCTTCTGCAATCGGAGGCGAGAAGAAGTTCTTCTATATGTACGCTCCGATCTACGCACCTCCACGTATCAATAGTGACGATCCAAGGTTTTTCCCCGATGAAATAGCACTGTTTTCATCCGTAGAATTGGATGCGCAACGCCTCAAGTTCCAGATTCTTGCTGGATTTCTTGCAATGGCTGCGGCCTATCTGGCTGTGGTGTTGGCACAAGAGACCGTTTCCAAATGGCGGACGACCCCACATGCCCTTGATTCGTGAGTAGCTCAGTGGATGCGACGCTACGCATTGCTTCGTGCAGGCCACAATAGCGGACGTTGACTCGCGTTGGTTTGACGTATACAGCGAACTTCGAGACAAATGTGGCCCGGCCTTGGCGTGGGATTTCGACCCGAGTCGTTTCAAGGACGTACACGACGCCTTCGAAAAGGCACAAGAATCCGTTATGGGTGGGGTCGAATTGCCCCCCATTGGGGATGTGAAGGGACTATCGGACGAGGAGCCACAGCGGAGCACAAAGCGAAAGATAAAGCCCAAACAGCGCTAGACAGCGATGTTACAGAGTCGGTGTTCCCGGCATTGCACCAATTGCAAGATCATTGCTGGGGCAACCGTCAGGACGCGATCCATGATTCCGATTGCCAATGACGATACCAAGAAGATGATCGAGCGGGACGAGGCACAACGGTTCGTCGAAGAGTACACCCGCGTCACCGGAGCAGAACTGATACTCGTCGGCGCGGGCGAGCGTCCGGACTTCGTGTGTGTGAAGCGCGGCCGATATTACGGACTCGAACTCGTCCGAGCGATGCGCGATCCGGTGCAACGCAAGTGGGATATCATCCTCGGCGGAGACGGGCATCTGCACGGGATGGATGGGGCGCTGCTGGTCCAGCAGACCGTCTACGTCAAGGACGCGAAGCGTGCTTCCCGTGGATGGCGCTACCCGCGTTCCACCATCCTGGCCATTCTACTGATCGGAAGCGACGGCGAAGAAATGGTCGAGTTTCTCGACGAAGAAATCATGGATGAATTAGCCGAAACGGGCTTCCGCGAAATCTGGGTTGCTGACTATTCTCCGATGGAGCCGTACGGTGAGATCCAACTGATCGGTGCGAAACCGAAGCGGTGGCGTGGTCTACATCGACACCGATTGTATGGCACCAAACCTTATGAGAAAAGAAGGGACAGACCACGAATTTGCGAGCAATTAGTGGATACGGAACCGCGTTTGACCGGTCTGGAAACCTGACCGATGCCGGAGCCCCATCGGCACGACTTGGCCTCCTCGCGGTGATCGATGAGCATTCACCCATTACAATCGATGCCCGGAGTCGGCGATGCAATGTTCCGCCCTTGCAGGGCTGTGCAATCGGGGGCCCCGTAACCTGGGGCGGCGCTTCGCTTTGCCCCAGGCTGGTATGTTTGGCGCCTTCAGCGCCGGAACAGGAACACGCGTTCGTGGTCACAGGAAAGGAATTGGGCGGACCACGTCGACGGCCCACGGTTCCGGCCACTTCAAACTTCCGCCCCACTGCAACGCCCGGACCCTTAAGAGTACGGAGAACACCACCCATGCCACACCATATCATCATTTATCATTCCGCATTCATCATTGCTCCTCCGTCATCTTGCCCGGAAAAAATCCGCAATCCGAAATCCGCAGTCCGCAATCGGGTACACCCCCTTGAATCGTCAAAAAAAGATCGACCACACCCCCGGCGCCGCTGGGTTCCCGGTCTCCGCCTCAATTCCGCACAACCGCTTACCCAGCACACGTTTACAAGAAGAAGGGCAACGAATATGCAATCCGCAGTCCGCAATCCGCAATCGGGTACACCCCCTTGAATCGTCAAAACAGAATGCCGCCGTAAATGAAGGGAACCCCTATGGAGTGCGGTCGCTTGCGAAAGCTTTTCTCCGGTCTGATGAGGTTTACCTAAGACAGTCAGGGGCCGATCCTGATGGCTATGGCATCGTATAGATCTACGGGGGACCGCGACGTTGCGTGGCTTGTGATGCCTGCTTCCAGATGTGCGCAGTCTATTCATTCGTGCAGCACTCCGGCGCAGTTAGGGCGGACTGATCCGGCGAAAGAAAAGCAGTCGCAAGCGCCCGCACTCCATAGGGTCTCCATTGATGTGTTCCACGAGGTGGGCTCTTGCCGATAATCTCCAAGGAGATGCGTACATCGAGCGCAGGCTGGAAGCCTGCACCACAAGTTGGTCAAACTGTGTTGAACGTAGCCCGGACCATTTTTGAAACACGCTCGAATCGCGAGGGGACAAGATGATGACCGACGAGAGGCATATGACGAGACGACGGATGATCGGGCTGGCTATGGCCGGCGCGGCGGGGGTCGCGATCGGCGCGAGCGCACAGGAACCCCGGCAGGGCGCGGACGCGCTTGCCGGCGCGGACACTGCGGACCCGCGGGTCCAAGGGCCGTTTCTAATTCTGTCGACGCCCTTCACGGACTCGGGCGAAGTGGACTTCGACGCCCTGGCCAACCAGGCGCGTTACGTGGACTGGTGCGGCTGTCCGGGCATGATCTGGCCGCAGTCGGGGGACAGCGTCGATC
>CAZWDH010000363.1:3546-6110 GCA_964632865.1 uncultured Nitrospiraceae bacterium | reverse complement strand
ATAAACCCAATACTTCACATCTGCCCACGCCGTCATCCCCCGTCACCTTCGCGATGGCGGAGAGCGAATGTATGTCCAGGTCAAGCGGCGTGACACACGAAAGATGGGCCCCCGCGTTCGCGAGGGTGACGGGAAGCGCTTGTCTCGAACAATCGGATACGGCGGCCACGTACGGTTGTTTGGACTGTCCCAAAGCTCGCGGTGCTCATGCGAGTAGCGAGCTTGATGAAGCTATCAGTCTACACGTATAAGTTCCCTAACCACTTGTCATGATAGTGAGAACGCCTACTTCGAGATAAGCCAATGCAAGACGAATCCCTACTAGAGATCTTCGTAATCACTGGAATCCTCATCCTGGGTTCCTTCGCCCTGGCGGCCTTTATCCTTTGGTTGAAAGACCGCTCCGGGTTCATCGGACGATCGGTGCAGGCCATGCTCGGCATGGTCGTCCTAAGTATCGGACTCGCAATTCTGGCAATTGCCGGTTATCTTATCGCTACTTCACAACTGGGTGTGTCAAGCATCCCGCGTATTGTTTTTGGCGTTGGCCTCCCAATCTCCATGATTGTCGTTGGCTGGTATTGGGTACGGGGAGAATACAAGGGTATTCAGGATTTTCGCATCGACCCCAATTCCCCGGAGTTGCAGGACTCCGTACTTCAAGCGCGGGCGCAATTGCCACGATTCGTGGCGCATGTCGAACAGCACGCAGATCCAGCCTATGTCCGCTTTGCCCTCGTCACGAGAGCAGGACCAGTAGAGCACGTGTGGGCACACGTCCGTAAAGTTCAACATGGCAAACTAGAAGTAACGGTATTGCCCAATCCGGGTATGACGCGGTGCGATTACGAAATAGAGCGAGTGGTGATGGAATCCGAAGTTGAGGACTGGCAAATTCTATATTCGGATGGATGCATCAGTGGGGCATTTTCTACTATCGCATCATATCGCTATCTCGAGAACCGTGGCGTTCGACTTAGTCGCACGATGCGCAAACAAAAAGCGAAACTCCTCGATGCGTGACTGGACCGACTCGATCAGCAGAAGCCTACGAATTCGATTCGCCGCTGTTATTGCGGTGGCATTGACGTCCAGCTTTCCTCTATTCAACGCGCGGGCACAAACGCGCCAAACACAGGCCTACGACGTCGTCATCTACGGCGCGACGCCGGCGGGGATTGCGGCGGCGGTTCCGATTGGGCGGCGCGATCCGGAGCTGCGGGTGGCCCTGGTGACGCGGTACCGGCGGGTTGGCGGGTTGATGACCAATGGCTTGACCCACCCGGATTTCCGGACCTTTGAAGGGCGGACCGGCCTGTTCCTCGAAGTGAACCAGGGGGTCGAACGGCATTACGCCGAGAAGTACGGCCCGGATTCGCAGCAGGTGAAGGACAGCCTGTCCGGTACGCATGCGGAACCCGAAGTGAATCATATCGTGCTCCGCGAAATGCTGGACGCGTTGCCGGGCATCACCCTACTCACGGAGCATCGCTTGGAATCGGTGGAGACAAGCGATAGCCGGATCGTTTCGGCCTCGTTCACGACGCCCGACTCTTCCGTCACACTGACCGCGAAGTACTTCGTAGATGCCACCTACGAAGGCGATCTCATGGCGGCGGCAGGGGTCCCGTACCGCGTGGGGCGCGAAGGGCGCGACGAGTATGACGAGTCGCTCGCGCCCCCTGAAGCGGACGGCCAAGTGCAGGGCTACAACTTCCGGCTCACCATGACAGACGTGCCGGAGAACCGCGCGCCCGTGCCCATGCCCGACGGCTACCGACGCGAAGACTATCTCGCGCTGATTCCGTTACTGGAAGACGGCAGCATCGAACGCATCTTCGGCGATGCCTTTGACGACATGCCGGGCGGCATCTACAAGCGCCAAACGCCGAAACTGCCCAACGGTAAACGCGACATCAACGACGTGTCGCGGGGCGTCGTGCGGCTCTCCTTGCCGGACATCAACGACGCATGGCCCGAGGGCGACGCCGCCACGCGGGACGCCATCTTCGCGGAGCACGTCCGGCACAACGTCGGCATGCTGTATTTCCTGCAACACGACGAAGCCGTGCCCGCGAGATTCCGCGAGGAAGCGGGACAGTGGGGCTTCTGCCGCGACGAATACGTGGACAACCAGCATCTGCCCGAGCAACTGTACGTGCGCGAGGCGCGCCGCATGCTCGGCCGCCACGTGTTCATCCAACGCGACACAGATCGCGCGACGGGCAGCGAGGGTGCCCGCGCCGTGTTCCAACCCGAGGCCATCGCCATGGGTGACTACGGCTTGAACTGCCACGGCACGGATCACGAAGGTCCGCGCTACGGCGGCGAACATACGGGCGAGTTCTACAAGGGAACCGCGCCCTACCAAATCCCCTACGACACGATACTGCCGATAAACCTGGACAACCTCGCTGTACCGGTCGCCTGCTCCGCGTCGCATGTGGGCTTCTGCGCGCTCCGCCTCGAACCGATCTGGATGTCCCTAGGTCAGGCCGCCGGTGAAGCAATCGGTCTCGCATTGGAATCGGGAAAGACGCTGCCGGACGTTTCACCCGCAGCCA
>CAZWDH010000363.1:0-3536 GCA_964632865.1 uncultured Nitrospiraceae bacterium | reverse complement strand
CATTCGCGAACGCTTACATCAAACCGGCGCCGCAACCATCTACACCTCGGACATCCCGGAGGATTCCCCCGACTTCGCCGCCGTGCAATGGTGGGGCAGCCTCGGCGGTTTCATCGCGCTGGACCAATCCCAGGAAGGCCAAACGGTCAAGTACGGCCAACGCGGCGAACCGGTCATCGGACAATACTACGAAGCCTTCCCGAACCACGCAGTGGATCTCGATGCGCCGTTGGATAACCACACGCGCGAAGCGTGGATTGCGCTGGCCAGAGAGAATGGTCTCAGTGTCGAGACTTTGGGCGAACCGAGCACCCGAGGCGAGTTCATTCGCCAAGCCTGGTCATCGCGATAAATATTGGGGATCTTCGAGGTGCCATGGCCTTCCAGGCCATGTCGTGGGCATCCTGCCCACCCCTCCACGGGCGGGACGCCCGTGCCCCTTGTACTCGCGCTATCCAAAAACTTTTGGCTCAAGAATCGTCACTTGGAAACTCGAGCACCTGTGGCTACGAGGCAACCATGAGAATCTCACCACTGGAAAGGTCTTTGTAGATGTCCCTGAGATTCTCTTGCAGTTCCTCCAGGCTCTCGCCTTGAGTCATGTAATCGGGAAACTCTTCGAGATACCCCAGCCACATTTCGGCGTCTTCCCAATACACATACTTTAGCGAAGCCATGGATTCCTCCAGACAACCCATATCGGTTGCATTAAATGATTCTAGCACGGAGGAGCACAATCCGCTATCCTCATGCAGTATCATCCGGAAAGGAACCGCGAGGAAACCTGAAATGCACCTTCCGCACAATCAGCTTAACCGCCGCGACATGCTTCGTACGTTTTTCGGCGTTGCGGCGGGCGTGGCGTGGGCCGACCTGGCCGGCGCAGCCGACATGCCGGAAGTGACCCGCCCCCGCGCCACCTCCGGCGACGCGGCTGTGGAGCCCGATTGGGAGCAACGCCTGACGATCACGGTCGGTCCGGACAAAGCCGATCTCATCGGCGCCACCGACAAAGTCTTGCAGGCAGCGGTGGACTACGTGGCGCGGATGGGCGGCGGGACGGTACAGGTGCTCCCCGGCGAGTATCGCATGCGGAACGCGGTGTACATCCCCTCCAGCATTCGAATTCACGGAAGCGGATTGGATTCGGTCCTCATCAAGGAATCCTGTGTCGAGACTACCATCGCCGAGGACTCGGACTGGTACGACCAGGAGATTACGCTCGCCGATGCGTCGGGGTTTGAAGTAGGCGACGGCATCTCTCTCCAATGCAAGAACCCTCACCACGGCGGGCAGCAGGTGGTCAAGCGCACACTGGTCGCACGCAGCGGCAACCGGTTCAAGTTGGACAAAGCGCTACGCGAAAACTTTTGGATGGACACAACGCCGACGGTATCAACCTTGTTTCCGCTTTTAACGGCCGAATACGCGTCCGACATCGTAATTCAAGAAATTGCGCTGGACGGAAATCGCGCCAACAACCCGAACCTGAACGGCAACTACGCGGGCGGCATCTGGATGCAGGATTGCAGTCAACTCGTCTTTCGAGGCGTGACCTCGCGCAACTACAACGGCGACGGGTTCAGTTGGCAGATCTGCCACGACGTACTGGTCGAGAACTGCCACAGCCACGACAACGCCGACCTTGGCATGCACCCCGGCTCGGGCTCGCAACGCCCCATCATTCGCAACAACCGGATCGAACGAAACAACATCGGCATCTTCTTCTGCTGGGGCGTAAAGTATGGCCTCGCAGAGAAGAACGCTATTTCGGACATTGCCACCGTCGGCATCTCCATCGGTCATCGCGACAACGAAAACATCGTGCGCGACAACGACGTCTTCCGCAGCGGCGTATGCGGCGTGCTATTCCGACCCGAGCGCGGCGAGGGTTACACCGCCACCGGGAATAGGGTCGAAAACAACCGGATCGTCGACAGCGGTGCAGAAGATGGAATTGGAGTGGACATCCAGGGTGTTACTAGGGGCAACACCATAGCGCGAAACGAGATCCGCGAAACGCGCGGTCCTGCATCGCGGGTGGCCATACGAATCGGAGCGGAGGCCGCCGAAAATACAATCGAGGGAAACCGCGTCGAAGGGTCTGAAACGGAGATCTCGGATATGCGCGGCGCATAGCGATAATTTCGGCGCGCGCGACCCCGTAAATTGAATCAACTCTATAGTCTCTGTTCAAGTCGAAGAACGTCCCCCTTGATCCCCCTTCAAAGGGGGAATGTTCGCAATGCTTCGCATTGCATCTTCAATTCGGAGGAGACTACAGTGCGACACGAACATCCGCAACAAACGATCAATCGCACCGGTAACCATTTCCCCCTTTGAAGGGGGATTTAGGGGGATGTAGCAAGCAAGTTGGCACCCAATTGGGAGGACTGAACCAACATGAGCATTCTACGAGCCATCGTCTGCATTCTGTTCCCGCCACTCGCCGTATATGACAAAGGGTGTGGTTCCATTATCCTGGTCGTCGTGCTGACCCTGCTCGGATGGATCCCCGGCATCATCGGCGCGATGGTCATCTGCATGCGCGAACCCACGATTCAACCGTAGACCACATGAAGCTGGTCATTTTCGATTTCGATGGTCTCATCCTCGATACGGAAACGCCCGACTACGAATCCTGGCAAGAGGTCTACGCCGAGTTCGGGCATGAGTTGCCCCTCTCCGTGTGGGCGAATTGTATCGGCGCACCCGCCGGGGTCTTCGATCCCGTCCATTTTCTGGAACGGCTCGTCGGAGAAACCCTGGACCGCGAGGATATCGCGGCGCAGCGCAGGCTTCGCTTCCTGAACTTGGTCGGCGAACAGCCCTTACGATCGGGTATCGAACCCTTGATGGCCGACTGCGCGGACCAAGGTGTGTCAATGGCCGTCGCATCGAGCGCCACGCGTGACTGGGTGGAGGGACACCTGGATCGGTTCGATTTGCGCGAGAGGTTCGATTGCATCCGTTGTTATGAAAGCGGCCTGCAAGGAAAGCCTGCACCCGATCTATTCCACGCGGTGCTCGGCGATCTGGCCATCGCACCAACAGACGCAATCGTGCTGGAAGACTCGCCCAACGGCATCCTCGCCGCCAACCGCGCGGGCATCTACAGCGTCGCGGTCCCCAATCCCGTGACGCGGCTGCTCAACCTGGATCACGCACGACTCGTCATCGATGCGCTCGAAGAGTGGCCACTCGAGCGGCTGAGAGTTCACATGAACAGAGCCCGCCTCACGGAGGTGTGACTCTCGTGCCCTTCAGAACTATGAGTGAAAGCACTAGGATTTCGCCGGTGGTGAAAGGTAAGCGGCTCCAACGAACCCGCAGCCTTTGGCGAGGCAAGACCACTCCCATTATCCTCTGCATAGAACACAAGAACATCCCCCTTGATCCCCCTTCAAAGGGGGAATCGCCCAATTCTTGGTTTGGGTCGGGTGTAGTGCATTTCCCTTGTCCAAAGTCTCTGGCAGTGCCCGCGCAACGCAAAGCGTTGTGAATAACTCCCCCTTTGAAGGGGGATCAAGGGGGAT
>CAZWDH010000362.1:0-6141 GCA_964632865.1 uncultured Nitrospiraceae bacterium | reverse complement strand
TCGCTTCACCGCAGACGGTACCGCGGTTGGCGCCACCTCGGCTCCGCTGAACTAAGCGTTTGTAGAATCCCCAGCGCGAGTAGTACGCGAGTGGCGGGATCCCGAAAGGGGTCCCGCCGCTCGCGCTTTACCGGGGGAATGTGATTCGAGCGTCCGGTCTTGCGCCGCATAGCCCGGCGGGTTGGCCCTAGACGGGATGCGTGCCATGTAAAAACTCTGATCCAGTGGCGCTACGTGATGCGATTCCGCTAAGCGACACAAGACGCGTATCTCTCTTCAAACATACTCGGACTATGTCGTCCTGCAGAACGAAATGACACGAGCGGGAGGCGCCGCGCAGTTCCTTGAGACGTCCAGTTTCCGGCGTGTATACGTATAAATGGTCCAAGAACTCTGCGGGCGTATCGTGCCAAGTGGCAAGGAATATGTTTGACGTGCTTGGGTCTACGTCGCAGACTTCAAATCCCGCGTATTCTTGCGGCGGCTCGATGGCAAAGCGCTGGTTTAGGTCCAAAGATTCCCCATCAGAAGTATAGATTTCGCCGCGAACTGCATTATCTCCAACGTCCGGATGCTGGTCCCAGCCAAAAACGAGTGCTTCGCCGGAACGCGAGAAGAGTATTGTTCTGGATATGGCTTCAATCTGAGTAGTACATAGGGTCTTCCATGGCGACTCAACCGAGCGAATCTCAAGGAGGCCATCGACATTGGCGAACACGAAATACTCTTCGGATGGAATGAGGACAAAACTCCTCTGTGTTTTGGCGAAGTAGATTGGTTTCTCGACGCCGGAAGCGCGGGCCGCGAATAGAATCATGTTGCACCCCGGAACGTTGTGGACCTCCGAGATGGTGTCATAGACCGTTCCATCGCCCGATACAGCAATAGACAGAATGCACAGATCTTCGGCGCGTGCCGGGTAACGCCTACCTGCGGCAATGGCCTCCGGCCCGAGGCACAGAAAACGCAATTCCGTCCCCGTCTCGTTGCGCACCGGGTAGTCCAGCAGAGAACTCCCGGGCAGATACTTTTGAACGCAGGCTTCCAATTCATCGTAATGGTACGAGTAGACCGTGGATGAAACGCTTTCGGTGTGAATCGTGTAGGCGCTGGGAGAGAGTGCGCAGCCCGCGAGAAATACTGGAATGGATACAATAGCCAAAACCGGCACCGGAAACGAATCGGAGATAGCGCTGCGGAGACTTTGCGCGGAGACACGTACGGGAGTTCTCATTGCCACTACTCCTGCCAGTTGTACGTACAGCGATCGGTGATTGCGAAACCGATCCTAGTGTTTCCTATCTTCGCCTAACAGCGCTTAGTTATGCAAGTAGCGAGTTTCCAATCGAAAGCGATCGAACTACCCACGAATGAACACCCCGGCACCGAGAATTGTGCAGGGCAGGAGTTTCTCAGTGAGACGTTCTTTGGTAATATGGGTACAAACATAAGCCATCTCGGTTGCCGATTTTGCCTGGCAGATATTTAGGAGGTGTCCGTGGAACGAATTGTAAATCTACACATCGAGCGGCTCCCCGAGGGACCTTTTCTCGCGACGTCCGAGGAGTTGCCGGGCTTGGTCGCTCAAGGCCGAACTGTCGCCGAGACTCTGGAAATTGCGCGCGATGTAGCAAAGAAACTGCTGGAGGCACGAGGCAAGCGAAAGGAGCTTTCCGAACTCTGGTGACCATAACCCGTAGGACATTCCTTGGCGCATCCGGTGCGCTCGCCGGCCTTTTCGGACGTAGTTTGGCAATCGGGGCCGAGCGTGACTCGCAACCGCCCAACATCCTGATCATCACCGCCGACAACCTCGGCTATGGGGATCTCTCTTGTTACAACCCCGCATCTACGATCCAGTCGCCAAACTTGAACCGCCTGGCGGCGGAAGGGGCGCGGTTGCGATGTTTTTATACCGCGTCGCCGACGTGCACGGTGTCGCGGGCCTGTCTGCTAACGGGACGGATTTCTCAGCGACATGGGTTGACGGAGCAGTTGGGCGGGGTCGAGGGGAACTATGGCGTTGGGTTGAATCAGGATGAGATCCTGATCCCGCAGGTGTTGAAGCAAGCGCCCGCGCCGTACGCGACGGGATGTTTCGGGAAGTGGAACATCGGATTCGCGGAGGGGTCCCGGCCCACGGAACGGGGTTTCGACGAGTTCATCGGGAACGCCTCGGGCAACATCGACTACTACCGGCACAACTATCGCGAGAAGCATGACCTCTACCAAGGCACGCAGGAGTTGCATCGGGAAGGCGAGTACTCGACGGACCTTTTCGCGAATGCGGCCATCGATTTCATCCGGCGGAAATCTGCGACGGAACAGCCGTGGTTCTGCTATCTCCCCTTCAATGCCCCCCACTTCCCTTCTCCCGGCAATCGAATCGAAGGCGAGCCGAACATCTGGCAGGCGCCCGACTGGGCATTGGCTGAGTACGGCTACGCGCCCGACGAACCAGACCCGGAGAAGCGCTACGCGGCGGTGGTAACGGCGTTGGATGCCGCAGTTGGACGGGTTCTCGAGGCGTTGGAAGCTGCGGAGGTGGCGGAGAATACCTTCGTGTTCTTCATGTCCGACAACGGCGCCTTCCGGTTAGGGCGCGAAGGCTTGGACGTGGGGTCGAACGATCCTTTGCGGAGCGGCGGCGTGACGTGCTGGGAAGGCGGAATCCGCGTTCCCGCGATGGCGCGTTGGCCGGGGAAGGTTGCGCCCGGGACGGTCATCGATGCGCCGCTGTGGTCGCCGGACGTGATGATCGCGTGCACGGAACTGTCCGGCGCGCCGCGACCGGATGTTGTGCTGGACGGGGAAAATCCCTTGCCGGTACTGACGGAGGGTGCGGCAACACCGCATGAGTCGTTCTACTTCGAGTACCAGGGACACGCCGCGTTCCGGAATGGCGATTGGAAGATTGTGCGGGAAAGCCCGGACGCGCCCTGGAAACTTTTCAACCTCGCTGACGACATGGCTGAGGAGAACGACTTGGCCGGTGAATCGCCAGAGCGGGTGGAAGCGCTCACCAACGCGTTTCAGGCGTATCGCACTTCCGTTCCGGGTTAATGTTGTGACGGAGACGACCACGTCGGCATTCACGGCAAAGCCGAGGCGACCGGAGTCCGAACGCCTTTGAGACAGGTCGCTGTTTTTGGTCTATGATGAAACTGGCTGGTTCCGGCTGTGCCGCAGCGCGAGCGTTTCGCCGTCGGCCATCGGGGAAAATCAAAGTTACAATTCCATGAGGCGGCAGGTCGGGCGTCGACGGCAAACAACGGCAATTCTTAACGCGCGTTGCAACAATGAAATTCGATGCACACGCAGCGCACACCCATTGCATTCGCGATTCATCACTAGTAGTATTGATGCGTGGTTGCGCGTCATGTGGGGTATGACGGATCGATCGACGTTGGAACCTCGTCCTCGAGGAGGCGCGGGTAATCCTAATTGGTAATGCGAAGTACCGATTTTTCCGGGACCGGGACGGCACCCGGAGGTGTGATTGGCGAGATGTCGGTTCCTCGTTGCGACATGGTTTGGCGGTCCGGGGAATGTTTCATTTCCAGCCGGAATCGCCACCATCGCTGTATCTCAACTCTCCTTCCGGTTCCCTTTGGAAACCATCGTAGTGTCTCGACGGATGGATTCTTCCAACAGATGGATGAAATCGTGAAAGTCGCCGCGGCGTCTTAGCGCACGCAACGGACCCGAACCGACAAGTTCGAATACGGGCACATGCCGGAACAAGTGGAAAGGCGGGAACACTCGTGGATCCCATCGATGATTCGACCACAGATATCGTGATAGTCGATGACGTGCCGGAGAACCTTCGTTTGCTGAGCACATTCCTGACTCGAAACGGCCACCACGTGCGCACGTACCCGGACCCCAAGCTGGCGCTGGCGGCTATTCGGGAGGAGCCGCCTCACCTGATTCTTCTGGACGTCGACATGCCGGGCATGAGCGGATACAAGATGTGCGAACTCCTGAAGCAGGATTCCGTATTGGCAGACATTCCAATCATTTTCATCAGCGGAATGGTTGACGTCCATGACATCGTGAAGGGCTTTGAAGTTGGCGGGGTCGATTACGTAAGAAAGCCGTTCCAGTTCGCAGAAATCCAGGCACGGGTGCGGACTCATTTGCAGTTGCGGGATCTTCAAATCCAGCTGCAATTGCACAACCAGCAACTGTACACGCTGATTGAGGAGAAGATGCGGGAAGTGCTGCGGGAGAAGGAGCGCGTATCCCGAGCCCAACTGGCAACCATCGTGGCCATGTCGAAGCTGGCCGAGGCACGGGACGACGACACGGGGCAACACATCGAACGAACGCGTGAGTACTGCAAGATCCTCGCCTCCCATTTGCTGAAGCGAAAGCTGTATCCTGAGGAAGTCGATGCAAGCTACGTCGAGACGATCTACCAGGCGGCGCCGTTGCACGATATCGGCAAGGTCGCGATTTCCGACGCCATTCTGCGGAAGCCGGGCAAACTCACGGATGAAGAATTCGAGACGATGAAGCGACACGCGGAATTTGGCGCCGAAACACTTCGGCGTGTCAGCGCGCAGTATCCGGACAACGCGTTCCTCGCCATGGGAATCGCGATTGCGTCTTCGCACCACGAGAAGTGGAATGGCATGGGGTATCCGCTGGGATTGAAGGCCGAGGCCATTCCGCTGCCGGGACGTATCATGGCGATTGCGGATGTGTACGACGCGTTGCGGTCCAAGCGGTGCTACAAGGAAGGGTTTTCCCACGAGAAGAGCATGGGGATTATGGTCAACGACGCCGGCACGCATTTTGACCCGCGACTAATCGAAGTGCTAACGAGTATCGAAGGGGAGTTCAATTCGATTCACGAAGCCTGGAGCGGCGGGGCGGCGCAACCCGTGATTACGAGTCCTGACTGATTGATGTCTCGTTCTCTCTGTAGTGCGCATTCCAGCCCGCCTAAACGTTGGTCTCGGGGAGTTGCGCGTTGATATCTTTGCGCCATCGGCTTAGCCGCTCGTGCAGGTCCCTGACGATCTCCGGTCTATCGCTTGCCATATCTTTCCCCTCAGACCGGTCGTCGCGTAAATTATAGAGTTCAAGACGGCCGTCTTCGTAGTATTCAATGAGCTTCCAATCACCATGGCGAATCGCGGTGGCGGGGGTGGTCGTGAAGTAATAATGGGGGTAGTGAAAGTACAGCGATTCGCGTTCGAGCGACGATTCGGGGTCTTGCAGGATTGGGCGCAAGCTGACGCCGTCCAGTTCGTCGCAGCCGACATCGTCCGCGTCCAAGCCGAGGGCGTCGAGCACCGTCGGATAGAAGTCCGTGGAGATGATCGGCTCTTCGCATACCCTCCCCTCCTGGGACACACCCGGCCACCGGATGATGGCGGGGACGCGGATCCCTCCTTCGTAGAGCGAACCCTTGCCGGAGCGCAACGGCTCATTGCTCGTGACCTGCTCCTCGTCGCGGACCTGGTCGAATCCGCCGTTGTCGGAGAAGAAGAGGACCAAGGTGTTGTCGGCGACACCGAGTTCGTCCAGCTTTGTAAGCAGGCGGCCGATGTTCTTGTCCAGGGAGTGGACCATAGCTGCGTAGCGGGCATTCGTGTGATCCATGCCCTCCTTAATCTTCTTTTCATAGTACGCGACCAACTCCGGCTTGCCTTCGATGGGCGTGTGGGGACTGTGATACGACATGTGCAGGAAGAAGGGTTTGTCGTGAATGCGGTCGAGCAATGCGATTGCCTCATCGGTCAACCGGTCCGTGAGATATTCGCCTTTCTTGCCGAAGGGAAGATCGGGCACATAACGATGCTCGCGCGTCCCGTTGCCGGTGAGCCGTTCGCCGTGGTAGGGATACCAGTACGTGAAGGGCGCGCCCCAGAGCGTGGCGCCGATGTTGGCATCAAAGCCTTGTGTTTCAGGATAGTGTTCGGCGTCGCCCAAGTGCCATTTGCCGACGTGTGCAGTCTGGTACCCCGCATTACGGAGGACCTCGGCGATGGTGTTCGCCCGGAGGACGAGGCGCCTACTCCAGGTACCGACGCGCTTCGGCCACCGTCCCGTCGACGTCCGTGAAGCCGTAGTCGCGCGCAAGCTCGGCCACCGTCCAGCGACGGCCGGACTTCTCCATCACGCGGGGAT
>CAZWDH010000361.1:0-6143 GCA_964632865.1 uncultured Nitrospiraceae bacterium | reverse complement strand
GGTGGCCCATTTCCCCCTCAGTCGTGGTGATCGGCGGGCCGAAGATTCTCGGCATCCGCGAGTTTCCCGGCGAGTTGCGCGGGATTGTGAATGAGAATCGGCAAGTGCTGCGGACAAATCCACGTCCGTTCACCGCGGTACTCAAGAGGAATCAACGGCGTGGCATCGGAATCGCGTTCGCACGCCAGGCATCGGGGGATCGGTTCGTATTTGGTCACATCTCTACTCCATCGTTTTCACAGTTGTCCTGAACATCAAGATTACCGGGACTCATTTATGAAATCGAACTGGTGTTGATAGGAGGGCGGGTTTTCCAACCCGCCGCGCCAAGAACTGATTGATGAATGTACCTGCCGGATCCGAGATGCGCTTCCGATCGCGTCACTTTGTTTGACCCGGTCACCGCACAGGCACGCATGCTTTATGCTTTGCCGGCGGCGGGTTGGAAAACCCGCCCTCCTCTTATTTCCGAACGTAGACTTGGTACTCGTAGGTCAGGTTCTTCTCTTCGCCGGGGGCGAGTTCGATCTTCCAGGTCAACTCATGTTTCGGATTCGTCTGTTTGAGGCCTTTGCCGGTTTGCACGTCGTTGGCCACGGGCGTGGTGTTGAGAACTTTGCCCGACAACTCTTTCGTAATCTCCATGGTGACGGCCTTGCCGTGGCGATTGCGCACACGGAGTTCGCCGCGCAACGTGACCAGGTCGTAGGCCCAACCCTGGAAGCTCGTCGCGTTCATGACGCGATCCGTTTCGATCTCCGCCTGTTCCGCCAGGACGTTCATGGCGCGGTTGATCCGGATCGTCGTTTCGGCGCCGGGCGCGGTGTAGTAGCAAATGTCCTGGCCGGTGAACGCGCCCTTGGTGACGAACTCGGCAGGCGCGGTAGTGAGCGGCATGTCCAACGGATTCACGATGCGGCAGGAGTGCCAGACCTCTTCGGGGTTGATGCCGTCCGGCGCGGTGGGTTGACTCTGATAGTGGCCTTCACTGTTGAGAAAGTCCGCAATCTTCCAGGTGTAAATATGCTCGTAGGGCATGTCGGCCGTGAACAGCGGAATCCAGGCCGTCTCACCGCGCTTCAGCGTGATGCGCTCGACGGGATAAAGAAAGAGGTCTTCCGCATCAGCGCCTTCAGCCGCCGTCGAGTACGCGGGCAAGGGCACATCGTTCGGACTGAAGAAGACCGCGGCGTTAGACATGACGGCCTGTTGCATGACCACGTTGCGATTGGATTCGCTCGCGCCGCGCGTCAAGGCTTCGAGAAACTCGGCGAGTTTCTGGCTCTGGGCAACGGGGCTGACGACGTCGCTGAACTTGATGTTCGGAAAACCGGTAATCAGTTCTAACTCAACGTCGTCGAGGTCGGCCACTTCGTTAATCACTAAGGCGCGCGCGCTGAACCGCGCCGTCTCAGGGTCGGAGAGGTCGATGCGGTACGCAGGCGACCAGGTGATGCCGCGGGCCAGATAACTGACCGAGACCTGTTCGCCGGCCGAGGGCGTATCGAGTTCCATGCGAATGGCGGGCCGTTTCTGCGGGACCGGCACCGTCCCAGAGACGTCGCCGCCCTCCACGTGCGCGCTGACAACGGTATGCGGATTCACGGCGACAATCCCGGATTCGGTTTCAATCATGACGAGCTGTCCGCCGCCCGCCGGGGGCATGAACCGCGCTTCGGCGGGATCAGGCGAGCGTCCGCCCATGAAGTACGGGTTTCCTTCGGTAGAGGTTTTCACGTCGGCGAAGGGCAGGATCGTTCCGTGAATGGGGTCCAGTCCTTCCTGCGGAAGGTAGAGCGTCACGCGCTTTCCCTCGTTCCCGTAAAGGAGATCGGCGACGGATTGTGCGGCGCGCTGGTCTTCGAAGTCTTCCATACCCGTGATGAGGGAACGCAGTTTCAGTTCTTCCGGGTAAGCCACCCAAAAGGTGCCCAGCGACGGCACGGGGAGCTGTCCGAGCCGGACCGTGCTCGCGCCTTCGGGCAGGCTCGCGGAAGCGTTGAAATAGCCGAGGCCGTTCTTGAAGAGCGCGACTTTCTGAATGGCAACGGAGGCGTCGGCGGGTGAATCCGCGTGGGCGGAAAACACAATAGCGAGCAGCGCGGCGGATACCGCAAACAGGCGACCGAATGGTAAGTGCATTGCTGAATCTCCTTCGTGGACTCGGCGTGCCGAGCCAATGCTATGGACGATATGGACGTTATGGACAGTATGGACGAAGCGGCGTCCGGAGTTGTGAGGAAAATGTCAGGCGAATGCAAAAGCCTTCTGAAACGAGCCGTGTGGTGGTAGCGATCACGAAAACGGCACTGTAGCGTCCGGCTTCCACGCCGGACGGGATCGGAGCCACGAACTGCTCTTCATCCCGTATCGAACTTGTACGAAAGACGCCCGGCGTGGAAGCCGGGCGCTACGGGTCTTGCAGCTTTGGTTTGTCCGCGCGGACGACTTCGTCGTGGTCGTAGACCGGGGCGATTGCTTGGCCGGGCTTGAGGACGAGGAAGTCTTCGTCGTTCCAGTCGCCATTGACCATCTTGCGGATGAGATCGGTCGACCCTTCGATGACCACGAAGTCTTTGCCTTGCGCTTCCGCCTTCTGCCGGCACGCGTCCGCGTAGCCCAGGTGCTTGAACTCCGGCACCTCGATAAAGACGACCTTGCCGTCCTGCGGATAGTCGGGATGGAGCGTTTCCCACAGGAACTTGGCGTTCTCTTCACCGTACTGTTCGACGAAGGACTCGTAGGGGACGTCGTAGCCGGAACGTTCGCGGAATTTGTCCGTCTCGCGAACGAAGTCGCCGCCGTGTTCGAGGTACCCGGCGGAACTGAAGGCCTGGCTGGGGTTGTCCGCGAAATGTTCCTTCATCCGCTGCTTCGAGCCGAGGAAGAGCGTGCAACAATCGTGTGCGCGCGGAACGACCAGCGGCGCGCCGTGGCTCACCAATCCAACCGTCGCGTTCCCGCAAAGGCCGAGTCCGAGAACGATGGCGTCGTAGTTCTTGCCGGAATCGTTGGCGGCATCGATGCTGCGTTGAATAAGACCGCGCAGGTAGCCGGGTTCGTTGTGGGCGCCCTTCGGCGTGAACTCGAGGTCGATCACATGCGGGCTCGTCGCCACGCAATGACAGATTTCGCGGGTGAATACTTCGCAGGCTATAAGTTTGAGAAGCATAACGCGGAATTCTAGCTACTCGGGCACCGGACGGTCCAATTGCTCTCTCGTTTCACGCAGAGTGCGCCAACGGCATCTCGGGGTTCACGTCTTCCTTTGGGAGATCGAACAATTCGACCATAAGATCGCTCAGGATATCCCACACCTCCTTCGTATTCCCGGTGCTGTACTCGGTGGCGATGCGAGCCGACTTGAATTGCAGAACCGGCTCCCCGATGATCCGGTTCTGCGAAGTGGGGGACTCCAAACAGCGGAAAGGATGTGACGCGGTATGGCGAAGACGTTGAAAGTCGGGTTAATAGGCGTTGGCGGGATTGCGCGGCGGCATTTTCCGGGGTGGCACGAGAGTCCATACACCGAACTGGTGGCCTTGGCGGATGTGTCGCCGAAAGTCTTGAAAGAGGTCGGCGCGCGCGAAGGGGTCGCCCGGCTTTACACAAAGGCGGAAGACCTGATTCGCGACAAGGACATCGACATCGTCGACATCTGCACGCCGAACATGTACCACGCGCCCCTATCGATTGCGGCGTTGAACGCGGGCAAGCATGTCATCTGCGAGAAGCCGCTGGCGCCGCGGCCGGGCGACATTCGCAAGATGATCGCGGCGCGGAACAAGGCGAAGAAACTGCTGATGACCGCCCAGCATTTCCGCTTCGAAGGCACGGCACGTGCCTTGAAGGCGGAGATCGACGAGGGCATCCTCGGCAACGTGTACCACGCGCGGAGCTGGATGTTGCGGCGGTCGGGCGCGCCGACGCGATTGGGCCTGATCGAGAAACGCCACGCGGGCGGCGGACCCTGCATCGATATCGGCACGCACATCCTCGATCTCACGCTCTGGATGATGGGCAACCCGAAACCGGTCGCCGTGTCGGGCACGACCCATGACCGCCTGCGCAAGTTGCCGGGCGCGTACAGCGATTGGGGCGACCGGATTCCGAAGTCGTGGGACGTGGAAGAATGCGCGGCGGCCTTCGTGCGGTTTGAGAACGGCGCATCGCTGGTGCTGGAAGTAAGCTGGCTCTTGAACCATCCCTTCCACCCCGACGAGGACATGCAGATGTGGTTGTACGGCGACAAAGGAGGTGCGCACTGGCCGAACAACACGATCCACGTGACCAGCAACAAGACACGCCAACACATGGACATCACCCTGCGTAGCGCCGGAACCGGCGAGGCCCACATGCTGGAATGCATGGCCTTCGCGGAGGCCGTGGCAAAGGGCAAGCCATCGCCGGTGCCCGCGGAGGAGTCGTTGCAGGTGATCACGATCCTGGATGCGATCTACCAGAGCGCGCGGAAAGGCCGCGAGGTCGTGTTGAGGGGGTGACGGAGCGGATTTGACCAAGCGCGGTGGTTGGTCCATTTCAAAATTCGAAATCCGAAGCACGAAATCCGAAACAAATCCGAATACTTAAATTCGAAAAAATTGGCGAAACAATCCATAGCGTCTCGGCAGATCCCCAGCATTACTTGGGCGAACCGAGAGGTACGATCAGTCCCGGACGCCGAAGATGAAACCCTGGCCCGGTTCCCCCCGAAATCACTTGCTTCAATAAGAGCGAGAGAACGCAGATCCATAGTTGATCACGGTTGACCGGTTCTTGGTTGTTTGAATTCATTTCGGATTTCGATCATTCAAATTTGTTTCGGATTTCGTGCTTCGGATTTCGAATTTCGATGCGGCCAACGGCTCCGATTGGACACCAAAATCGGTCGCCCATCCGAGTTGCCGATCCCCATCGCACCTTCCCACTCGTCCATGCTATGATCCGCGCCATGCACAAAAAACCTTCACTCACCATTGAATCGACGACCTTGTGGGACTACCCCTCGCAGCACTATGGCGAGACCATGCAGGGGGACCAGGCCTACATCGGCGCGACGCCTTCGTACGTCATCTGGAACCTGTTGCAACGCTACACGCGGGAGAAGGACCTCGTGGTCGACCCCATGTGCGGCAGCGGGACGACGCTGGACGTGGCGCGGGACCTGAACCGGCGCGCCTTGGGCTACGACCTCGCGCCGTTCCGGGAGGACATTTTCCGGGCCGACGCGCGCAAGCTCCCGCTGGAGGACGAGAAGGCGGACTTCGTCTTCGTCGATCCCCCCTACTCCACGCATCTGGAGTATTCAGACGATCCTGCGTGTATCGGCAAACTCGACGCGGCCACCGGCGAATACTACGAAGCCATGCGCGACGTGATCCGGGAGATTCACCGCATCCTCCGGCCCCGCCGCTACCTGGGGTTGTACGTCAGCGATTCCTGGAAAAAGAAACAGCCCTTCCAACCCATCGGATTCCGGTTGTTCTCGATGCTGGAACAGTATTTCGAGCCCGTCGACGTCGTGTGCGTCGTGCGCCACAACCGCACCATGAAGCGCCGGCACTGGCACACGGAAGCCGTGAAAGGGAACTACTTCCTGCGGGGCTTCAACTACCTCTTCATCATGAAAAAGGGCGAGCGCAAACCGGCGAGACAGGAGCGGTCCATCCCCAAACCCAAGCGCCCGGACAAGCCCAAGGGCTGGGCCAAGGCGAAAGACAAACACAGCGGCAAACCAAGACTCAAGCAGCGTCGCAAGGGGAACTAGAACAGAACGACCGCATGCCGTTGGCCCTATTAGCCCCGTTGAATAGGCTAACCCCACGTGCGATTCGCCGGATCACCCCCGGAGGATAGGCTAACCCCACGCGCTATTAACCGTATTAGCCCCGGAGGGGCGGAGGGTTGTAGCCCAGGGTGGAGCGAGGCACGAGCGGAACCCTGGGTCCAAGATTTCCCTATTCGCCAAGCCCCGGACGGGGCGAAAGAAATCCCGGAGGCACCGCATAAACGCCTTCGCAAACAAAGACAACAACTTGGAGGACTGCGATCAGGGCCGGCGCCGGCAGATAACATCCGGAAAGACGGTCAAACCGTGGGTGTCCGGCGCGAAGGAACGAATGCGCCTACTCATCTTCCTTGAG
>CAZWDH010000360.1:0-6147 GCA_964632865.1 uncultured Nitrospiraceae bacterium | reverse complement strand
GGCGCGCATCGTCGCCGATGACTTTGAAAATGTGTTCGAGGTCGTCGTCGATGGTCGATAGATAACACGAGCTGAGCTGGGGATGGAGCGTGCCCGCGTTGAACAGCGTCGGCGTCGACGACGTGAACAAGAACTTGGACAAGACTTCGTAGAATTCGATGGCCCGCTCGTTTTTCTGCTCGCCTTCGTTCAGGGCAAGGCCCATAGCGACGCGCATCCAGAAGTATTGCGGCGACTCGATCCGCCGCCGGTTGTGGTGGATCAAGTAGCGGTCGTAGAGGGTCTGCAATCCTATGTAGGTAAACTGCCGGTCCCGCTCGAGGTCCAGCGCATCCGCGATTTGATCGATGTCGAACTCGAGCAGCGCCGGGCTTAGCCGTTCCAGCTCCACCCCTCGTGCCAGATAGTTCTTAAAGTGCGTGCGATGCACCTTCGCGACCGATCCAACCTCGACCGTGTCCGGCAGCACCTCGCTGTAGATCACGTTCAACAACAGCCGGGCCGCGACGTAACTGTACGCCGGGTCGCGCTCGATACGCGCCTTCGCTGCGAATATGGTGGCCTTCGCGATTTCGGCGGGCGTGATACCGTCGTATAGCGACGACAGGCTCTCGTTCTGCATCTGGTCGAGAGTTACCGTGTCCTCGAATCCGCGGCTTGCCTCGGCCAAGGTCTTTCGGATCCGCTGCGATGAAAGCCGTTCGCGCGTCCCGTCGGGCAGGTGGACGAACATCTCCGCCAGCGCCGCCCCCTGCATGTCGGTATCGCCACGCAGCGCTCGGGCCTTCTTTCGCTCTTCACGATAGACGATGTAACGTCGCGCCACGGCGTAATCGCCGTGTTTCATAAGATGCCGCTCCACGGCGTCTTGGATGGACTCGACATCAATGCGTTCGCCGCCAGCCGCGCGCTGGAAAGCCTCCGCGACCACCGCCTCTGTAATCTCGCGAACGCGCGCCGCGGTTACCTGATCCAGTTTCTCCTCGATGTCCAAGGCCAATTCGGCGCGAAAGGCCTTCTCAATCGCCTTATAAATCCGTTCCGATTCAAAAGCGACCGACCGGCCGTCCCGTTTGGTAATGGTCTGTGATGTTTGCGCCTCGATCACCTGTGCGCACCTCCTGCAATGGTCGCGGCGTCCCCCCGCCTCTCCAACTACGCCCTCTCACACTCGTTACCGCTGTCCGTTCCCGCTCCACGCACCCCAAAGCCAGATTCTTGCCCGCCTGAATCAAGAATGCCGATATGATCGGTCATCCCGAGACAACACGTTCTAATTGCTTGTACAGCTCGTTGATAGGCAAAGGACACCCAAGAATACTCGCCCCGACAGCCCCTGCGAGGTCGTGGTCCTTTGCGCGCGAAGGCCCTGAAAAGCGGGGCCTCCTGCGGTAGATCCCACAATATACTGTGGTGCCTTTTCTTGTCAATACCAAATTTAGCGATGGAGAGGTTTTCGAGGAGTCCTTGACTTCTTGTTGCATAAATCACAGTATTCGTGGATTAACCGTCAAGAGATAATTTCCTTGCGCCTACGCCAATGCCTTGGCGCCCAGGCCGCCTCGAGTCCGCCCCGATCACTTTGACTTCGCCCAGACCGTTCGGAAATAATACCTTCCGAGTCAGGAATGAGGGATTCATGAACATTTCGTCCCGGTGCGAATACGCGTGTCGAGCCGTCGTGGAACTTGCGCGTCACGAAAACAGTGACGTTCCAACCACGGCCGTGCAGATCGCCGAGCGGCGGGGGATTCCGGAGAAATATCTGGTCCACATCCTCTTGCAGCTAAAACGGGCGGGTTTGGTTAAGAGCGTTCGCGGCGCCCAGGGCGGATACCTTCTCGCCAGAACGCCGGACGATATCACCCTGCTGGATCTGGTCCAAGCGATTGATGGCCCCATTCTGGATCCGCTGCCCGTGGAAGACGATGGCGGGGCCGACTTGCGCCTGTCCTGGCGGGAGATTGCGGGCGGCATCGAGTCCTGCCTGGCGGCAGTCACGGTGCGCGACATTCTGAATCGAGCCTCGAAGGGATCGATGTACTACATTTAGCCCTGAGACCAAGCGCCTCAGGATGCTGATGGACGATCTGGACTGAATGAACCATATGGACAAATACAGTCTCGGGCAGGACAGCGATCAAGATTCGTGTCCATAGAGTCCATGCCGTCCATTAAGTCCATGCCGCCAATACCCACTTCGTCTCGGGCGGACGGCGAATCAACGATAGGAAGCAACCATGAACCACGAGATCACTCACGACGGAGAACCCAAGGCAAACGCAATCCGGAAACGGCTCCTGGCCATTTCGGGAATCGGTCAGCGCACCTATACACCGACCCAGATCGTCGTGGAGCGTGCGAAGGGCTGCCGCCTGTGGACCGTGGATGGACGGGAGCTGCTGGATTTCACGTCGGGCGTGCTTGTCTCCAACTTGGGACACGCGCATGACGGCTTCGAGGTGAAGTACCGGGAGTATTGCGCCGAATTGCCGCGCACGTCGTACAACATGGTGACGGAGCTCGAGGTGGTTGCGGCGGAGCGGCTTGTCAAGAGCATGGCCGCGAATCCTCGCGCGGAGAAGGTGCTATGGGCCGCGAGCGGTTCGGAGGGCATCCAGAAAGCTATGTGGGCCGCCATGCACAAGCACCCGGACCGTCCGATCCTGCTGGCAACGCGCTTCGGGTTTCACGGCAAGAAGGGACTCGCGGGCGACGTAACCGGTGACAAAAGCCCGAACCCGAACGTACGGTTCATTTCCTTTCCAATGCAGGAGGACCATCCTCCGGCGTTCTACGAGGCGGAACTCGACGCATTGGCGCGCGAGTTTCCGAACAAGATCGCCCTGCTCATTACCGAGCCCTACCTCGGCGCGAAGGGTTCCTTTCATCCCCCGGCGTGGTACCACCAACTGCTCCAGAAGTGGTGCAACCAGCACGACATAGCTTTCATCTTCGACGAGGTGCAGTCCTGTCACGGGCGCACCGGTCACATGTACGCGTATGAGACGTACGGCGTTCAACCGGACCTCGTCGTGCTCGGCAAAGGCCTGGCCAACGGCGAACCGGCAGCGGCAACCGTCGGGCGCGCGGACCTCATCGATACGTTGAACTACGGCGAAGCGTCGGACACGTTTAGCGGCAATCCCCATGCCTGCGCCGCCGTCTGCGCCACCTTCGACGTCTTCGAGCGGGAGAAAATCGTCGACCATTGTGCGAAAGTGGCGCCTCTCCTGCGGAGCGGTCTCGAGGATCTGAAAGAGGAATTTGATTTCGTGAAGGATGTCCGAGGCGAAGGGCTCGTCTTTGGCATCGAAATGCAAGATGCGGAGGCTGCGAACCGTTGCGTGCTCGAAGCCTACCAGGGCGTGGAAAACGGCGGCGTCCATTTCCTCGGACCGCTGGCCGAGAAGGTATTGAGGGTCAGCCCGCCGCTTATCATCACGGAAGCGGAAATCGCGTCGGCGCTGGAGATTCTCCGCAGCGCGTGGTCGCGCGTTGGTAGCGTGCGCTGACTTCCACCAAAAGCCACGTTCCACAACGCGGCGCGCCAATTGGCGAATGAGCGTCTATGCTTGTCCGTCGGGCTTCTTGACTTCGACCTCACATTTCTTGCCGTCTTCCGCTGTGTCTCCATCGCAGTGCACGACAATGGAAAAACCCCATGTTTCCACCGCACAGATAGGCAAACGCCGTGCTTTCGTGCGTGCATTCACGTGCTTCATCGAGTCAGCCCCCCAAAGAATGGTGTTCAGTAGACCACGCCGCCCTTATACGCCTTGCACTCACACTTCTTCCGTTCCACCCCGGTCAAATCCGCGCAGGGGTCCATGATGTCGCCGCCTTTTGCCGCAGCTCGAATCGGGAGTCTTCTCGGGATCGATTTCAACTTCAGGTGCTTCGTCTTCATGGGTTAAGCCTACCTTTACATCTCGACACTCGTGAACCGGGCTTCGCAAGATCCTACAAGCAGCCACGGGGCGCCGTTACTTGCCCGCGTGTCTCACCGCCCCCGCAACACGGGCCGCCGCAGGTGCTCGCGGCCTTCTCACGAGTGTCCGGACTGTGCCGGATTCCCTACGCACGCACCGACTTGTTCTTCTTCTCGCATTTCTTGAACTCAATTCCTGTCAGCCCGCCACACGGATCTTCCGTCTTGTTGTCGGCGGGAGCCGGAATCGCAGCTTTCCGGCTCAACGGTTTGACATGGCTCATCACGAACCTCCCTTGCAGTTAGAAAACGTACCGGTCCAGCCCAAGACTTCCGGCAGGATGCCTTCACACCTGGGCGACAGTGTAGCACGCCAGCCAGTCTGGGGGGCAATTCTCCCCGAAGCCAAGCTGCGAACGGTAGCGCGCTTGAGACTATAGCCGGCGGTCGATCTTCAATTCGGCATCCGTCGTGCTACTCCGAAAGCCTCGACTCGAAATCGGAGTGTCTTGTAGGGCAGGAATGATTCCCGTCCTGAATCATCGGTTCGGCTACGTGCTTGGCCACCACCCATTGGTATTCTGGCTGTACTCAGCCTTAAAGCCTCTCCTGGGCGGGAATGATTCCCGTCCTACTTGGGCCACTATCACTTCGAATTCCGTACGAGACGGATACCCATCTTCATCATCTCAGGGCGAAAGACACTCTCATGACGACTCGTACTCGAATCGATTGGGAACGGGGTACCGCAATGCCTTACGGTGTTTCAGGCGTATTGCGCGACGACGGCGAGGCCCGTTGCTACGCTCGTGAAGGTATCTCGTTGGAGTATCTTCCCGGCGCCGAAGCGGCTGGTCAGCATGCGGCGGACCGCTGGGATGAGGCTGGTTCCGCCTGTTGTCAAAACGCAGTCGATATCGGCGGAGGCAACCCCGGCCAGTTTCTCGGCTTCGTCAATGCTGGCGAACATGTCCTCGAGCGTAGGCTCGATGATGTGCGTGAACTCGGTCCGCCCGAGCTTCTCGCTGATCTGAATCGCCTCCTTGTGAATTTCCAAATGGGCTTCCCACTCCGATGACAGCAGTTTCTTGGCGGCCTCGACCTTTCGCACAACGGGATACCCGAAGTTCCGTTGAATCAGGGTGCGCAGCGCGCGGATGGCCCCCGGCTGAGTGGAACTCACCTCCGTGGCGATGAGCCAGTTAATGATCTCTTCCGTATTCAATTTGTAGAGATTCTGCCAATCGATGATGGAGTTGTACACGTGCTGCGGCATGGGCAGTTTCGATGGACCGTACCGCGAACGGCTGCCCAGGCAGGGGAACACCTTGGCCCGGATGATCTCCTTGTCGATCGCGTCGCCCGCAATCGGTACGCCCGCCACGCCAAGAATCCGGCTTTCCGCCAGTCGCGTGGCGGCGGCGGGCGCCCCGCCAAACACCATGATAAAAACGTCGCAAGTCCCGCCCCCGAAAACCACCACCAAAATCCCCTGCTTACGGGCGCGCGCGATGGCATATTCCACGCAGGCGGCTACCGGTTCGTAAAAGAAGACCACCTCCTTGAAGCCGGCGAGATTGGCCGCCCGGCGGAGCCGCTCCTCGGCCACATCGTCCTCACCCGGACGCATCGAGAAGTGGACCGGCCTTCCGAACACCGCGCGCTCCACCGGTTCTCCCGCGACTCGGTCGACGGTTTCCTTTATCGGGCGGAGGATCATGGCGGTGAGTTCTTCGATCTGGTAGGTTGCGCCGAAGACCTCGGTGCCCTTGAAGTCGCGGTAACGTAGCGAACTCTTGATCGACTGAAACAGGCGGCCGGGCGAATTCACCTCGACCGTGGCCCGGGCTCGGACGGCCTCGCGAAGGGTATCGCCGTCCTCTCGCGGGCGGTACCCGTCCGCCTTATCCGGTTCCGACGCAACGTAACCTTCGATATCGATCCCCAGGTCGACCTGCTGGAGGACGACTTCCCGGTCCACGTTCCGGTCGATAAACGCGTTCGCCGCGGCCCGCCCCACAATCGTCTCGCCGCCGCTCGAAATGTACAGCAGTGACGGGAGGGACTTCGGGCTATCATTCAAATGGTCGATGTCCAGCACTCGAACGTCTTCGCCGTCCACAACGGCCACGCTCGAATTCGATGTGCCGAAATCAATGCCGCACGCAAGCTTTGTCATCCAGCTCGATCACCCCGGTTCAGCCGCTGCGGTCGCG
>CAZWDH010000359.1:0-6160 GCA_964632865.1 uncultured Nitrospiraceae bacterium | reverse complement strand
GGAGAATCGGGGATGCGGAACTGCTCGTCGGTGCCGTCGATGAGTTCACGGTGGACCGTTTTCACGATATCCGCCAGCGAATTCGATTTTCCCACGACGCCGGTGGTCAACAAGTATTCCTGCAACCCTTCGATATACCGTAGCACCTCGGGATCTTTGAACACCTCGGGGCCGCCCGCTGCTGGAGTTTCCTCCGCCGCCGCCGAAGCCGGTTCTGATGTCTCCGCGCCGCCCAGTCCTGCGGGCAAACCCGGTTCGCGGGACTCGCCGAGACCCGCCGGAAGATCCGGCGCCGCGGCGCTATCGCCAAGTCCCGCAGGTAAACCGGGTGCTGCATCGGCCGGCGCACCAGCCGTTTCCGGCTCGTTGGGCGCATCCTCAGGGGCCTTCGCGACGAGCGCAGTGGGCTCGACACCGTTCGGATACAGCGCAAGATAGGCCATGTAGGTGCCGCCGAAGTGCTCGTTCAACACCTTGTCCGCAACGCGAATCGGATGGGACTGGCGGAACCACTTCGTGGGGTTGTCGTTGATTTGAATCTGACTGATCCCGTACCCGGCCACGATCACCGCCATGAGCGAGACTACCAGAATGAGCTTGGCGCGGCGGTAAGTCAGTTCACCCGCCCAGGCAAGGAATCGGCTCATCACAGTCTTGGGCGCCGCGTCGTCCTCGCCGGAGGCGTGCTTCATACCAAAGTTTTCGAGAGAGCGGTCAGGGATAAACATCACGTAGGCAGGCACAAGCACGACCGTATATAGCCACGCCATCATCACGCCCACGGCCACAAACACACCGAAAACCTGAACGGGCGGAATCGGCGTAAGCGCCAGCGAACCGAACCCCGCAGCGGAGGTCAACGAGGTGAAGAGCATGGGTCCGTGCAACGTGTCCATAACCGCCCAGATGGTCTTCTTGCGGTCCCGGGTTTCCTGGTAGCGGTCAAAAAACTCCGACAAGATGTGAATGGAATCCAGCACCGCGATAGGCATGATGAAAATCGGAATCATGGAACTCATGATGTGGATGGTATTGCCCGTTACGATGAGCAGGCCCATCGTGCAGATCACAGTCAACATCGCCACGATCATGGGCGCGATCACGAGCACGAGCTTGCGGAAGAAGAACAACATCAGCAAAAAGATGACAAGCATGGCGAGGGGCGCGGAGATGGCCATCTGAATGAACATTTCCACACCGAACGTATCCTCGGCGACCGGCAGGCCGGTGATGTAGAACTGGTCGTCCCCTTCGAATTCCGCTATTCGATCGCGCAATTTCGAGTAGACGCGGTAGCTGAGATCCTTGGACGTCAGCGGCAGGTACAGGCAGATGGCTTTTCCGTCTTCGGAGATCATGGTTCCATTCAAGAACGGAATGCGCTCCGCCTTATGTCGAACGGCTAGCGCTTCCTCCGGCGTGCTCGGAGGTTCCGCCATGAGCCATTCAAATCGCACGGTGCCCGGTCCGGCCTGCTCGATATTGTCCACAACCGACGGCGCGATCACGTCCACGTCCACCACACCAGCGCCGGGATCCTTGACGCCCAGCGTTTCGCCGCGGAGGGTCTTCGCGTATTGCGTGAGGTCGTAAATCGTTTGAAGCGATTCCGGGTTGAATACGCCGTCCGGGTGGGTCTCGTTCACGATCCCCAACACCACCATGTCGTGCAGGGAGAGGAGCTCCTTCATATCGTCATGAAAGACGCGCACCGCTTCGTCGTGGCTAAGCATGTTCTCGGGATCCGTGTCCACGTCAACGGGGTGCAGAAAAGGAAACTTCGCAGGCCAAACAGAGGGAAGTGCAGCCAAGGTCGCGAGAACGATTGCAATCGCAACGATTAAGCCCGTCACGGATCGCGGATGTTCAGTCGCGTAGTGGGTCAGCGTGTCGCCGAGTTTCATCCTGGTTTCTCCAAACGTACGTCGTCAATTCACATGTCGGTCCGCGCAAGATAGAGCATAATTGATGCCATAGCGAGAGATTTCCTCACTAATCTGCAATTGACTGGACCCCAGTTCTTTACCGCAGAACCCGGTTCATCGGCGCCCGAAAATTCTAGTATGAAAACTCATACACGTCATGCCGGTGTTCAAAACATCATACTCCGCCAAGGCTCCAGGAGGTACTTGCCGGTAAACAGCGGAACGGGACCGCACAAGATCCCTCGCACGGCGAGGTCCTCTCTGGTGCGGTCCCGTCCCGCGAACCCTCCGCCCGGATGCGTTGCGCTCCGGGTACTCCCGGCCAGTCCAGGGGGTTCGGTTAACCGGGAGTGGGAGAGGGAGGGCAAAAAACGCTCGGTCAAGCGGGCTGCGAACCGGCCTGCGCTCCCTCCCGGCGCAGCCCGGCTCTTTCCAGAATCCAGACCATAGGACACCAGTTCGTGAATCCCGACTGGAACAGATTAAGTCCGACGAACCCCGTGAAGTATAACCAGTATGTAGAATGAAGGACGGCGAGTATCACACTCGCCAAAATGAATGCCCCCGCGATTGCGCGAAGCGCGCGCTCAATCGTCATGCGACTGCCCCCCTGCCGAAACCGGGATTCCCGATTCCCCGTTGAACGATGGCTCGACTCTTTCGGCAAGAATCATTATAGCAGGAATTGATTGGACGAGAAGAAGAAAAAATCCGGACGCGCTTAGTCGTAGTGGATCTTCAACTCCGTAGACATGGTCGCGGTCGCGCCCGTACTGCGAAGGGATCCGGATACTGGCGCTGCATCGGCGGGTTCGGCGGCCGCCGCGACGGCAACATGCTCGTCTGCGACGGCGAGTCCTTTGGACGGATCGAATCCCCGCCACCCGCCACCGGGGAGATAGACCTCGGCCCAAGCATGCATATGACGTTTCTCGCGTTCCGTTTCAGCGTGCCAATACCCGCTTACAAATCGCGCCGGGATCCCGGCCGCGCGGCAGGCGTCCATGAAAAGAACCGCAAGATCCCGGCAGGAGCCGGCGCGATCGACGAGGGTTTGATCCGGTGGATGCGGAGGTCCGACCTCTCGAATGATCTTGCGCGACCGCTCGGAGATTGTCGCGTTTAGCATTGAGAGAAACGGAATGGTCTCCTCCCCCGCCTTCGCAGTCACGTCCCGGACAAATTGATCGACGTCGCGGCTCGTCCGTGGCCGTTTGCGGTAGTGGGCGAGCGCCTGACCGAGGCTGCCGTCGATCCTCATGGGAAGGCGCAGCGCGCCGGGATCGGTGACGATAAAGTCGTAGGGGTTGTTGCGTAAGGTCTCCACGGAGAAGGTGGCCACGATGGTCAAGGAGTCCGTTTCACCGCCAAACCACATGTGCGTGGTTGTGTCGCCATCCAGATCGACGCATTGCGTCATCCCCCGCGGCTGGGGATCGACGGCCACCGTGTACTGTATCAATCGCTGGCCCGCGTCGCTTCGCGGACGCAACCGGACCACGTGAGGTTCCAGCACGACCCGTTGGCTGTATGCATAATGTGTCTTGTGCTCGACGTGAAAGATCATGCGCTTACCCCTCGTCACTCATTCGATGAAACGCCGACGGGGTGCAAGGCGAAATACGTCTCAAAAATTGCCTCGCCGACGCGGTTCAGCTTCGCCTGAAAACCATCGCAAAACTCATGTAATCCGGAGGCAATGATGTCCGCTACGTCGGTGTAGGCGAGTTCGGAAAGCAAGCGGCCGCATCGCTTTTCGGCGATGTTCGAATAGGTGCCTTCCGGGACTTTCGAGATCGCATGCAGGGAATCCTGCGCACGGTCGAGGCAGTACAACACGGCGCGCGGGAACTCGCGATCGAACAACAAGAACTCAACTACCCGTTCCGGCGCGATGCGGCCATGGCGCTTCCGGTAGGCCTCGAAGGCGCTTGCCGACCGCAGCAACGCAGACCACTGGATCGAGTCGAAGGTGGTTCCCACGTCCGCGGCAGACGGCAGGAGCAGGAAATACTTCACGTCGAGAATGCGCGAAGTCTTGTCCGCGCGTTCCAGCAATCGCCCGAGGCGGCAGAAGTGCCACACTTCGCCATGGGGCATGCAGGTCACCGTCAGCCCCGTAAACAGGTGACTCGCCATTTTCACTTGCGTGAAGAACTCGTGGGGCGATTCCATGATCGCGTTGCGCCGGGCGGCATCGTCGACCATCAGGTACGCCGTGTTGACCTGCTCCCATATTTCGGAAGGAATGATCTCGCGCACGGACCGGGCGTTTTCACGCGCCGACCGGAAGCAGGACCAGATGGAGTTGGGGTTGTCTCGGTCGAACGCCAGGAAGTGAATGACTTTCTCGCGCGTGGCCTCGCCAAACCGCTCTTTGAAGACGGCATAGTCGCCCGTGGTGTACACCATGGGTTCCCACTGTTCGCCGGTGGGCAGATCCAGATGAAGGTGCAGATTCACATCGATGAAACGGGCCACATTCTCCGCCCGCTCGACATACCGGCTCATCCAGTAGATCGAATCGGCTACTCGGCTCAACATGGATTGGAATCTCCTTGCGCGCCGGCCCTAAAAGCCGGTGCGGTGATGTCATGACGTTGCGGAAGACGCGCTGTTGACGACCCACGTGTCCTTGCTTCCACCGCCTTGCGAGGAATTCACCACGAGCGACCCTTTCTTCAGCGCAACGCGCGTAAGACCGCCGGGCAAGACGTAGATGTCCTCGCCATACAGGATGTAAGGCCGCAAGTCGACGTGGCGCCCTTCGAAGTGATCGTCCACGATGGTGGGCACCCGCGACAACGACAATGTGGGTTGTCCGATGTAGTTCCTTGGATTGGCGCGAATCAGATCGGCGAATTTGGCGCGGTCTTCATCGGTCGCATGAGGCCCCACGAGCATGCCGTACCCTCCAGATTCGTTGGCGGCCTTGACCACATACTTTTCCAGATTGGCCAGCACGTGGGATTGTTCCTTCTCGTCCCAGCATACGTAGGTCGGAACGTTCGGGATTATCGCCTCTTCTCCAAGGTAGTACTGGATGATCTTCGGCACGTACGCGTAGACCACCTTGTCGTCGGCGATGCCGGTGCCGGGCGCGTTCGCGAGCGCGACGTGGCCCGCCCGGTACGCTTCCATGAGCCCCGGGACACCAAGCATGGAGTCCGCCCGGAAGGTCTGCGGATCGATGAAGTCATCGTCGATGCGGCGATAGATCACGTCGACGCGCTCGTACCCCTTGGTCGTGCGCATCTGCACGAAACCGTCGTCGACAATGAGATCCCGGCCTTCGACCAATTCGACGCCCATCTGCTGCGCCAGGAAGGAGTGCTCGAAATAGGCAGAGTTGTACACGCCGGGCGTCAGCACCACGACCTTCGGGCGTGCCACGTTCGGCGGCGCCATGTGCTGGAGCATGTCCAACAGGCGCATCGGGTAGTCCACAACAGGCCGGACGTTGGAGGCCTCGAACACCTGCGGAAACGTCCGCTTCATGATGTCGCGGTTCTCCAGTACGTAGGAGACGCCGGACGGGCAACGCAGATTGTCTTCGAGCACGTAGACTTGCCCGTCCTTGTCGCGGACGAGGTCGGTTCCCGTGACGTGGCACCAGACGTTGTGGCGAGGCTTCAGTCCAACGCACTGCTTCCGAAAGGACGTGGCGGATTGGATCACGTGTTCGGGGATAATCTTGTCCTTGAGGATCTTCTGATCGTGATAGATGTCGTCGATAAACAGGTTGAGCGCGCGGATACGCTGCTTCAGGCCGCGCTCGATCCAGTCCCACTCGTGGGCTTCCACAATTCGGGGAATCAAGTCGAAGGGAAAAATGCGCTCCGTACCCGCGCCGTCTCCATAGACATTGAAGGTAATGCCCATGTGATACAGGGCCTGTTCGGCGGCCGACTGGCGTTGCCGGAGTTCCTCGTCCCGAAGCGAATTGATTTTATGAACCAGCACCTCGGCGCCAGGCCGAGCCTGGCCCTTGCCGGCAAACAGTTCATCGTAGAAACCTTCGGGATCGTACGCGCTAAAATTCAGCACCGGTCATTCTTCTCCATTTCCCGGCTGCCTCCCGTGGCTAACGATGGCTCTTCGTATGGTGGGGTCCACGGGTAATCTCTTGCGTGACTGAGTATACACGAAACGGGGGGGCATTGAAAACCAGGACGGAATCTACTGTAAGCGCAAGTTGATAATGTCCGCCCTGTGCAAAGTAGAAATGTCCTCTT
>CAZWDH010000358.1:3684-6181 GCA_964632865.1 uncultured Nitrospiraceae bacterium | reverse complement strand
TCCGCCCGTTCGTGGTAACCCGAGAAGACAAGAATCGGCACGTGGGGATCGATATCGCGAATAGCGCCGATCGCCGCCACGCCGTCCATCCGGGGCATCACCAAGTCCATGGTGATAACGTCGTAGTTCTTGGACTTGCATTTGCCGACGGCGATATCGCCGTCTTCCGCAAGGTCTACGTCAAATCCGCACGCTTCAAACCAGCGATGCAGGGCAAAACGGATATGTTCCTCGTCGTCAACTACCAACAAACGCGGTTTGCTCATCTGACTTCTCGTCCTTTTTGGATCCCTAGTGTGCTATATGCCACCATTCTATCCTAGGTGTCCGGCGGAACTCCACTGACCCCGAGCAGTCCGCGCACGACTTCGCTTTATCCGATTGCAGATCCCCCTCTCCGCGTCCTGGCATGATGGACGACTTGATCGGTCCCCGTCCGGCGCGAAAGGATTATAGCACATCGGGAGGGCGCAACAACCAAAGTGCGAAAACCGAAAGATGGCGCATCCATGACATGAGATCTACAATTCGGAGCGCGTTCCGTGCCAAAACGTGTCGATCCGCCATCCCGGTAACGTGAGCCGGTCCAACTCGGGCGAGGCACATACCCGCACGCGGATTTTGCTTTTTCGGCTCCGGTTCCTCTAGAATTCAGTCCGCGACAGCACGCGGGGACGGTATCCGTAGTAACTGGCCCACCCGCCGTCCCAGGTGTGCGCACCGGCTATCGGGGAACCTGATGGTGCAAATGGGGTCGATTCTGCCAGGCGCCGAGGCCTCAAAAACGGACATTGTATGGTGTCCCATGGGGGTCGAGTTTTCTGAAAAATCACAACATCTAGCCATATTCTTATCTTGACACGCAACCTGTAGTTGTCTAAACTCTCATATTGAGAGGAATTCATAGCGGTTGCTTCCGAGCAGCCCAAGGAAGGAGTACACTGCCCAGTGCATAACAACACGAGCAGGCTGACCATCGGTTTCCTTACCGTGGGCTTAGTCTTGATTGCGGGATGCTCAACCACCACGGACAAAACCCACCAATTTGAACCGGTCCCAATCGCTAAGGTTGGCGCACAGGACCTCGACCCCGTGAGCACCAAAACGGCGACCGAACTGCTCAAGGCAGCAGACGAAGCCTTTCGCCGGGCAAACGATGCTCAAGAAAAAGGCGACCAGCAAGCGGCGCTACGGCATTACAACACTATGCTTCAACTCTTGATCGAGGCCGACCTCGATCCCTCCGTGTTTTACAGTCTCCGGACGGAATTCGAGCGAATCCTGGATTCCACGACGGAAACGACGAATCTCTTCGAACGAAGCGGCATTGGAGAGTTCGCCGATTCCGGAGCGCGCGTAGGCGGCGAGTTGTTCGCGAAGGGATTCATCAACGAGCGGGTCATCACCGAGATCGAGGAGATCCAGAAACTCTACCCCAAGAACTTCCAATGGGGGCTTGACCGCTCCTACCTGTATCGTCCCTACATCGAAAATGAACTGGCAAAGGCCGGCCTTCCGAAAGACCTTGTGTGGCTGGCCATGGTCGAGAGCCAATTCCACCCGAGCGTTACCTCGCGCGCGGGCGCCGCCGGTATGTGGCAATTCATGCGCGCCACCGGCACCCGCTACGGCCTGAAGGTCGATAGCTATATCGATGAGCGGCGCGACTGGCAGAAGGCGACCCACGCGGCCATCGCGTACCTGCGGGACCTGAACGCGATGTTCGATGGTGACTGGCCGCTGGCCGTGGCATCCTACAATATGGGCGAAGGCGGCATCAGCCGGACAATCGCCATGAATGGGGGCGAACGGGATCTGTGGCAACTCCTCGAGACGCCGCCCGCGTCTCGCCACATGAAGGAGGAGACGAAGAAGTTCTATCCGAAGCTCCTGGCGAGTGCAATCGTCGGAAATAACCCGGAGCGGTACGGGTTTCGGCGCAATCCGCAACCAGCGGAGAACGTCGTGCGGATTCCCGTGCGAGGTTCGTATTCCCTCGCGATGCTCGATAAGGAAAGCGGTCTCGAATCCGGCACCCTGAAACGCCTGAACCCGGACCTCATTCGTGGCGTTACCCCGCCCAGCGGCGCGCATGAACTCCGAGTGCCTGCCGAGGCGAACGAGAAGTTCCTGGCGGCGCTGGACACGATCTACAAGAGTCCGAAGCCAGCCGCCACCTACGCAAGCACAAGTACAGGAAGCGGGGCTACGCACACGGTACGGCGGGGCGAGACCCCATCGGGCATCGCTCGCAAGTACGGCGTGCCCGTCAAGGATTTGATGGACGCGAACCGGATCCGGTCGGCCAGCAAAGTGCCCGTCGGGAAGAAACTCGTCATCCCCGGACGTGATGGAGTTCCCGAGGTCGCGGACTCGATTGAGGAAACAAAACCGTCCGCCCCCGTTGCCCCTGCCGCACCCGCGACGGCGTCGGCCAAACCGGCGGAGGGCGGCGAGCAGTACCGCGTCAAACGCGGCGACACGCTGTACGACATCG
>CAZWDH010000358.1:0-3674 GCA_964632865.1 uncultured Nitrospiraceae bacterium | reverse complement strand
GCGAACAACGTTTCTCTCGACGATTTACAGGCCTGGAACGGGCTGGACCGGCGCGCGCGCATTCACGTGGGTCAGTCGTTGTACGTTTCCGGCCCGCGCGGCGGATCGAGTCGCTCGGCGGCGCCGGATGGGCAAAAGACCGTGCACAAAGTGCGGCCCGGAGAATTCCCCTCGAAGATCGCGGAGCAACACCAGGTAAAGTTGGACGACCTGCTGGCGTGGAACAACCTCAGCAAGAACTCCATCATCCGTGTGGGCGACGAGTTGACCGTCTACTCCAAGTCGGCGGGGACCACGAAGGAGCCGGTACAGGTCGCTACAACGTCCACCCCGGAGAAGCCCACGAGCCAGGCCATCGAAACCGCGGCGAAGTCCGTCGAGACCGCCGCGCCCAGTGCGACCGGAAAGCATACCGTCGCGCGGGGTGAAAGCGCCTCTGTCATTGCCTCCAAGTACGGGATGAGCCTGGACAGCTTCTTGAAGGCGAACGGCATGGCTAAGTCCGACGTTCTCAAAGCCGGGCAGACAGTGGTCGTGACGCAGCAAGGTTCGCGCGCGGAAACCGCGGCCACAGTCCCGTCAGGGGCGTCCACCGCGACGCACAAAGTGGCCAGCGGTGAAAGCCCTTGGACCATCGCGTCGAAGTACAGCATGGACCTCGGCGATCTGCTTGCGATGAACGGGCTTCCGAAGGACGCCGTGTTGCGTCCCGGCCAGTCTCTAAAGGTTTCCGGCCCAACCGGCACGACCTCGCCCATCCCGAGCCTATCGAAGAAGCACACTGTAAAATCCGGTGAAAGCGCGTGGTCCATCGCACAGAAGTACGGCATCTCGACAAACGACCTGCTGGCGTGGAACGGATTGTCCAAGGACTCCGTCTTGAAGGCCGGTCAAGAACTGACCGTGTCTGGCCAAGGTTCCACCGCAAAATCGGAATCCAAAACCATCGTCCACAAGACCACCGCCGGTCAAAGCCCTTCGACCATCGCTCAAAAGTACGGCGTCTCTACCAATGATCTCTTCAAATGGAACAATTGGTCCAAGAGCCACGTCCTCCAAATCGGCGAAGAGGTGACGATTCACACGAAGTGAGCAGGCGGTAGTGCTGAGAGTTGGACATGCCATCTTGGCCCGGCGGAAGAGCCTGCCGGGCTTTTTCGTGCAAGCGCGGCTACGCGGTGTCTATCATACGGTGCGAAAACAAGTGCACGATTGAAGAAGCCCGGACTGCCAAGGCGCGCACTGGGGATAGATCGCACGAGTTGGCGGCGTGGAATTCCGCGGTGTAGATGCGTTCCTGCTCGCGTTGGACTTCGACTTTGGTCGCTCGACGGTCCCCCGGGCTCAATTCATGGCGATCTTGTCCGGGTAGGATTGCACGCCGTTCCGAAGTTCGTCGGCCGTGATGACGAATGGCGCCCACGCGGGCTTGCCTTCCTCATCGAATAGGTTGAAGGTCAGCGTGGGCATGCGGGTGAGATCGAAGGAAATGATGCCCACGTTCGGTTTCTCGAAGCCGGGCCTCAGGCGCACTTCGGGGCTTCGATTGCGCCAGTTGGCGGACGCGGGTTGGGCCAAGGGCGAACTGACGAGGTCGTAGAAATCGTAGCCGCCCTTTTCCGACCAGGGAATCGCGTTGAGTTCGCCCACGTGCGTGTCGCCCGAGAGCAGCACGACGCCGGTAATCTCGTTCTCGCGGATGAACTCGAACAGCGCGTCGCGTTCGTGGAGGAACGCCGCCCACGAGTCACCCCCCTCGCCTTTGGCCGACGACCAGCCGCTGCCGCTCACGAGAATCTTGAACGGCGCCGCGCTCGCCGTTAGGTGGTCTTGCAGCCACGCTAACTGCTTCTCCCCGAGGAACGTCTTCCCGGTGGTATCCGGGTCCTTGTTGGGATCGCGGTAGTACCGGCAATCGAGGAAGAAGAAATCGACGCCGCCGTAGGAGTACGCGAAGAACACACCGGGCGCATCGGGCAATCCATACGCCGGATTGGGCCAGTACTGCTGGAACACCGCCAGGGCCTCGTCCTTGATGGGATTGGTGCGATCGTGATCGTTGAGGCCGTAGTCGTGGTCGTCCCACACGGCCAACTGCGGGATCTTCCGGTTCACGGGTTGAAGGTTCGGCACGTCTCGCAACCGCCGGTATTCCTCGGCCAGGATGCTGGGTTCGAGCGAATCGCCGTACATGTTATCCCCGAGCCAGATGAAAAAGTGAGGCGCGAGATTGGCGACCGTAGTCCAGATCGGTTGGACGGGATCGCGTTGGAGCCGCGCGCACGATCCGAAGGCGACGCTGAACTCTCCCGATGTGCCCGGCGCAGGTGCGGTCACGAACGAGCCAAGCGCCTCGTCACCCAGGTACGCAGGAGCGCCGCCGTTCACTTCAATCCGGTAGAAGTGCCGCGTGGCGGGATTCAGACCCTCCACGCGTGCGACGACGATGAAGTCGTTTGCACGTTGCGCCGTGACGGGTTCGCTCCAGACGAGGTCCGTCAACGCCGCGTCCAACGCGCACCCCACACAAAACGTGAACTCGCCGGAAAGCCGCGCCCACACCGTCACACCACTTTCCGTAACCGGCCCCAGCATCGGCCCCTGCATGCAACGCGGCGACCCCAGCTTGCTCTGGGCAAGAACTGCTGGGGAAACGATAAGGAGCGCGCAAAGCACGCGGATCGCGAACGAGCCAAACCCCGTGAGCATGACGCTATCCTCCCGCGAGTTCTTTCTACCTCGGGAGGATAGCGGATTTGCGGATCGAATCACACCCGAGCAGGGCGAGGACGAATGAAGGGGCCGCCACGCATAACACGTGCGGCCCCTCCACGATAACAATAGATGCAAGCGCAACTATCCGGATTCTTGCCAGAGGATATCGGCTGCTTCTGCGCTGCCCGACTCATCAGCAACATCCAGGGCTGTACGGCCTTGTTTATCCTGAATGGTCGCGTTAGCTCCGTAATCATTGAGCAACATTTCCACGACTTGGGTCTGGTTGGCCGCCGCTGCGTGGTGCAACGCCGTCATCCCATTCTCGTCAGGGGTGTTCACCCCGTAGCCGCGTCGCATGATGTCAACAACGGCACCCGTGTCCCCACGACTGGCAGCCGAAAATATCGAACTCTCTCCAGCGCTGGGAACGCGGTTACATCCGAACACGCCGACTACAATGGCTGCGGCTATCATTACACTACGCATTTCACCTCTCCTCGAAGGACAACGCAAGACTCACTTCGATTCGCCCTGGTAAATCAGGGTGAATACTGTTGACCATCGCTGAGAATAGCCCGGCTTGTCACCCAATACTTCGAACCGTCATCGGACGGATACTTGCTGAACTCCACGTGGCCATCCATGAACAGGATGTTCGCGCCTCCGGGTAGATGGTTGAAGTCCTTGCCACCTTCCGAAACTGCGCCAGCAGGCCCCGAAGTCCGAATGGTGTCCCACATTGCCGCAATTTCAGACTGGGCCTTTGCGGAGCCAGCCGGGTTATTGATATCGGTAATGAGGAAGCGCTCGATCCCGTCCTTAAGTCGCTTGATGGTCGGGCGCGACCCATCGGAAAGCGCCGGAGCCACGCTTGGCCAACTGAAATCGCGATCGGCATTCAGTAAGTGGTCGTAAATAAATAAAGGTAGCATATAGAGATTGGATCGTGTATGATG
>CAZWDH010000357.1:0-6266 GCA_964632865.1 uncultured Nitrospiraceae bacterium | reverse complement strand
GCGGACGGTATCGCGGCGATTGTCGAATCGCTGGACGACCGCGGCGGTTGGCGCGAAACGATCACCGTTATGGATCCCTTCTCCCCCTTCACCAAGCCGCCGCGGGATTTCGAGGGCTATAGCACCGGGGGATACATTGGCCGCATGTACCGGTTGATCAACTTTCTCAACGAAAGCAGGTAGCGTTGCATGAGCATCAACGTAAACATCATCGGCGTGGGGATCATGGGCAAAGCCGTGGCGCGGTCGCTGCGACACAACCCCGAGGTCAAGCTGTGCGCCGTTTCCGATCTTTCCGAGGATAGCCTGAAAACCTTTGCCGAAGAGTTCCCCGACGCGAAGTGTTTCACCGATTACCGGCGGATGCTGGACGAGTGCAAACCGGACATCGCGTTCATCGCCACGCCGGACTGGGCGCATCGCGATCCGGTGATGGAATGTCTTTCCCGCGGCATTCACGTGCATGTGGAAAAACCGCTGACCACGGACGAAGGGGAAGCCGCAGCGATTGTCGCGGAAGTGCGGAAGACGAGGCTGAAGCTCCAAGTCTCGTACAATCACCGCTGGTTGGCGCCGTACTACACGACCTTCGAGAAGATCCGCAGCGGAAAGCTGGGCAGCCCGATCATCGGCTACGCGCGAAAGAACAATCCCGTCACGGTTCCGACGGAGATGCTCGCGTCCTGGGCGAAGGAGAGTTCGCCGCTGTGGTTTCAGTCGTCGCACGACATCGATCTCATGTGCTGGTGGTTTGACGACACGCCCGTCGAGGTCACCTGCCGCGGCGTCAAGAAGGTGCTGAAGGAGCAGTTCGGCTGGGACACGTACGACGGCCTTCAGGGGCTCGTGACGTTCGCGCGAGGCGGTGTTGCGACCTTCGAGGCCGCGTGGGTCTACCCCCCGACGCATCCCGCGATGCCGGATTCGTTCATGTCGGTGGTGTGTGAGTATGGGCATTTGCAGATCGATCGCAAGGACGAAACGATCGAAATGAGCGATGCTGACCGATTCAGTTGGCCTCGGTCGTTTCTGAACGCGAAGGTGTTCGACCGCTGGGTGGGCGCGTTTCCGTCGTGCATCAACAGTTTCATTGACGCCGTGCGCGACGACCGCGAACCGTTCGTGACGGCGCTGGATGGGTGGCGCGTGACGGCGGTGTTGGAGGCGATGCACCGTTCCGCTGACACGAGGGAAACGGTGAAGGTCGCGGCGTTGCCTGGAAGAACATCCCCCTGAATCCCCCTTCGAAGGGGGACTTGAAACAGTGGACGCTAAGTTCTCCTGCGAACGGGACTGGTGTTCTAAGTGATCGAAAGGAGAATTCTCGTGATTCGACTTGGTGTGGTCGGCGGCGGCACGTATGGGGAAAGCCACCTGACCGTTTTCAAAGAGATGGAAGAACAGGGGCGCGTGAAGCTGGTTGCGCTGGCGGACACCAATGCGGATCGGCGAGCGGAACGGGCGAAACAGTTTGACGTCGCCGTTTATGAGTCGCACGCGGAGATGCTGGAAAGGGAAACGCTCGACGGCGTGACGATAGCCACGCCGGACCATCTTCACCTCGAAGTCGCCATGGACGTGTTGTCGCGCGGTATCCATTGTTTTGTGGAGAAGCCGTTGGACGTGACGGTGGAAGGCTGTCGCGCGATGATCGACCTGGCGGTATCCAAAGGCGTGCTGCTTCAGGTGGATTTCCACAAACGGTACGACCCCTACCACATGGAGATGCGGGAAGCGTTTCTCGAGGGCAAATTCGGGGAGGCCGAATACGGCTATGCCTGGATGGAAGACCAGATTTGGGTGCCGATGAAGATGCTGCGCGCGTGGTCGGAGAAGAGTTCGCCGGTCTGGTTCCTCGGGGTGCACATGTACGACCTTGTGCGGTGGATTATGAACAATCCGAGTCCGGTGAAGGTGTACGCCACGGGCGCGAAGAAGAAGCTCGCGGGGCTGGGCATTGACACCTTTGATTCGATACAGGCCCATGTGGAGTTTACGAACGGCGCCTGCATTACGTTTCAAAACTCCTGGATTCTGCCTGATGCCTTTGAAGCGGTGGTTCATCAGGGCGTGAAACTGGTCGGAACGGAAGGCATCTTTGAATGCGATTCTCAGTATCGCGGTGGCCGTGGGTGTCTCCGCGACGAGAAGATGCGGACGTGGAACCTCGGCATCAAGTACCGCGAGCGGGATAAGAAGAACCAGGTGCGATGGCGGGGTTACTTCCGAGATTCCATCGCGGACTTTGCCGAGAACCTGCTGTTCCTTGAGAATGGCGGAACGCTCGACGAGTTGGAGGGGTTGTACCCGTCGGGGCAGGATGGTCTCGCGATCACGCAGATTGCGTGCGCCGCGGAGGAGAGTGTTCGCACCGGGGCGCCGGCGTTTATTGGGTGAAGAAGGGACGCTTGCCTTTGTCATACTAAGTCGCTGAGAAGAAAAATGGGGACAGCCTCCTTTTTCCTTCCAGGTCGCTGAAAATGCAGTTCGGGCGTGGAGATGGAAAAAGGAGGCTGTCCCTATTTCTCTACTGGATGGTCTGTTGATTGTTCTCTTCGAGGATCTCGCGGATCCGGTTCTCGGGATCGAGTACGACCCGGCTGTTCGCGGGGACATTTGTCGTTTTGAACGTCACGTCCGTACGCTGCGCTTGAAGCGAGGGATGGGGAGCATCGATCAATTCTACGTTTGCTGTTTCGACCACAGTGCCACCTGCAGAGACCAAAGCCACCACGATCGCCTCGGCGGGAGCGGCGCCGATATTGTGGACTGTGACGTGCACCGTGCCGTCATTGACAGTCTTCACGTCGTCTGGTCCGATAGCCAGATCGGGTAGTGCGTCAGGGACGTCCAAGGGTGCAGTCTGTTCGAGTTGCAGCAGCCAGTTCGTTTGCGGCGGCACTGTGACAGGCAGGGTCGCGAAGCGCGATAACTGAAGCGAATCCTCCTGCGCCACAGCATCAGCCTCGCCGTCGTCATTCTGATCTGGGCCTTGCGAAACTTTGTAGATACCCGAGGAAAGCCGCCACACGCGCATAGTCGCTGTGACCGGCGTTTCCGCGAAGTTGTAGAGGTTGACCACCAGCCGCTTGTCGTCGGCGTAGCTGACCAGGCGCCCGAGGTCCACCGACGCGATGTCCTCCCAACTCACGGCGATGCCAATCGGGTACGGTTCCACACGGCCCTGCACGCGTCCGCCCAGGGCGGCGTTGATCAATACGTCTCGTCCGATGCCGCGTTGGTTGTCGGTGTGGATCATGCCCTCGGTCAAGGCAAAGACGGCGGCCTTGTCCGTTTGCTGCACGGCGTGCATCATCTGCCGGGCGACACTTTCCCGGTCAATAATCGCGTGGGGCTCGGGTTTCGGTGTCAAGCCCCAATAGGCGCGGAGGTGCGTGAGGGAGTAGTCCATGATCTCCGCTTCGACCTGTTCGACGAGGGACGCTTCGTTTTTCTCGCGGTCCGCGCGGTCGCCGGTCAGTGGCGCGAGGCCCGTCGACGCGCGCGCCGCGTTCGTTTGCTGGACCTTCTCCGTATAGCGCTCAGCGGTGCGGAGTTCGCGTTCCAAGACGCGGGGATCGCCGAGGGCGTAGGAGAGCATGAGGCCCCGGCTGCCGATGAAGTCCGTGATGTGGAGGGGGTCGATGGGCCAGATGTCACAGTAACCATCGTAGAAGATGTGCATCGCTTCGAGGCCGTCGTAATAGCGCAGCCACGAAGCGCGCGCCTCGTCTTCGCCCAGGAAGGGTATACCCGCGTAGCCTAGCGGGATAAAACAGTCGTCGTTAGAGCCGCCCCAGAACATGCCGTCGTCCCGTTGACGCGAGACAATCCAATCGACGATCTGGCGATTCAGTTTGTAAAGTTCCCGCTCCCAGACTGCCCACGGGGGCGCGTTTGCCGGCGCGAGGATGACCTGTGCATCGCGCACGTCGCCGTCGTCCTTGGCACCCGGCCATACGCGATCGAGCACGAGTTCCTTGTAGATCGACGCAACGGGGTGGCGCGGGATGTGGCGCAAAACAGCAAGCGGCGAATAGGCCATGTCGTAGGGTCCGCCGAAGTTGCTCCAGTTCTGGGTGGTCACCGTTTCGCCGGTGAAGCGCCAGGGCCGGTAGTTGTACTCCTTGATGTATTGCGAACGGCCGGGGAGCAGTTCGTGCTGCGCGTATTGAACGACGGACACCGCGCGATCGGCGGACTGGATGACGCCCAACGAAGAGGGCTTCGCCGTATCGCCCACGATCAGTTCGCCGCCGTGACACCACGTGAGTTCGACCCAGAGGCGGTCCTCGCTGGCGAGCATGAGGTCGATGATGTCCAGCGTTATATTGACGGCCTGTGGCGTATCGGTCTGCGCGAACGCGACCTTTACCCACGTCTGTGCCCAGATCCGTGACGGATTCGCGGGATCGCGGAGTCGGATGCGCAGATAGTCGGTCGCTTCCGCAGGCTTTACCGACAATCGAAGGGTGATTGCATCAACGGCTATATCCGTGTGCAGGTCCGGACCGAAGAGGTTTATCGAAGTCAGCGGCAGCAAGGTAACACTGCCAGCGGCCGGCGCATTACGCACAGCGGGGACAATGTTGCGATCTCTGCGCGCAGCAAGTTTTTGGACAGCGGGTCCGTACCGTTCCAGAGATGCCGACTCTGCGGACAGCGGCCACGCAATCCGTCGATCGGCGGCTTGGGCGTATACATCGGATGGTTTCGTTTCCCACAAGTTCATCTCATGGATGCGTGTAGGACCGCTGAGGGGGATGTGCGCGCTGCCTTCCAGATCGGGCGGCGACCCGTAGCGTTTCGTCAGGGGAACGCGAAGCGCGGTTGAATCACCAAGATCGAGTGCCCGGGAGATGTGGAAGGGTTGCGCGTCACCCAGTGCGAAGATCTCGTTCGCGTCGTTCAGATGGTTCTCGCTGCCAGTCTGAAGGCTCAACTCGTCAAGGACACCTTCAAAGGATACGAAGTCCGGTTTCTCGCCGGATTCGAGCACGAGGTCGACTTTCGTGCCATGAAAATCCGCGTCCCCGAGGACGAAGGTGAACAGGCGGTACGGGTGCGGCCACGCGAGTTCGTAGCGGCCATCCAACACCCACCACGCGGGGATCAATTCATCGCTGCACGATTTGATCAGACTCTGCCGGAGCACGAGGCCGGTCGATGCGGCATCGACGGAGGGCAACTCCTGCTCCGCGGGATCGCCGTATTCGGCGAGCAAACGCGCTTGCGCGTCTTCGGGCAGCGGTCCGTCGACCGTGACGCTGGACGCGATGTCGTTGCGCGAATACAGAGCTTCTATCTGCGCGTTAGACAGCGGCGTGTCGAAGAAGACAATCTCGTCGTAGTACGACTCGGGCAAAAACGGACTGAACAGGCCGGGTTGGGTGGTCTGCCACCAGGCGTCTTTGCCCCACGTTGATCCGATGCATTCGCCGTTGTGATAGAGCTTCATGCCGTAGGCGTTGTCGTACACGACGGCGATGTGCTGCCACTCGCCGTTCTGCCAGGTGGGGGACTCCGCGTCGACGCGGTGGTAGCGGTAGGCCACGTCGCGGATATGCGCGGAGAAGCGGCCTTCCTTGTCGACCTCGACGGTGAAGAGGTCGCGCTCCTTGCGACCCCAGGCGATGCTCCCTTGCATGAAGACGATGCCGGGATGGAGCGTGTCGCGCTTGGTCCAGAAGGCAACGGTGCCCTGGTTGCCGTGAAACGCGCCGGCGCCCCAGTAATGGGGTTTCGTGTGCCATTCGCCCCAGATCACGGCGACGATGAGATCGCAGTCGAATCCGGACTCGTTCCACGTGCCCTGGGATACAGGCCAACCGTTTTTGATATGGACGGCGTTGCCGAAACGTCCCGGTTCGATGGCCAGCTCGCGCTGATCGAGGCTTGCGCGGCCGAGGGTTTTGTAGCGGTCGGCTTGCGAGACGAAGTCGGAGAGGAGATCGGACTCGTCTTCGAAACTCAATTTCCGCATCGCGGTTTGGGACAGTGCGGGGGCAGCAGATAGGAGTGTGTAGAGCACTGCAACAAGAGTTACGAACGATGAGGAGATGCGCGATGGTAGGCGAGACATGAACTTACCCCTTCTTAAGTCGATCATGCGCCAAGGGCGAGGACATCTTAGGCGGGGTGGAATGGCGAGTCAATTGAGGCGGGCGAATTGGCAGGCTCTTGACTTGATTACTGGCGATACCGAGAATCGGTACGACATGTAGCGCAGGCGTCCTCGCCTGCATTGCCGGAAGAGCAGGCGGGAC
>CAZWDH010000356.1:0-6271 GCA_964632865.1 uncultured Nitrospiraceae bacterium | reverse complement strand
CGTGCTCCCCGTGCCCCCGTGGTCAAATTGAAAACCCGTTGAAAACCACGGGGACACGGGGAGCACGGGGAAAGATCTTTGCGCTTAGTTCGGCGGGGTGTTGTACTATGCCAAGGGCAGCACCGAAGGGGGATCGGCATATGCGCATCCGATGGGAATACAGGACCAAGGACGGATCGGAAGTCCGAGTCTTCAAACACCGGCGTCAAATTCAGATCGCGTCCGCCCTGATTTTCACAGCGACACTTGCAGCCGCACTAGTTTGCGCGGTCATCGCAACCACAGCCGTATCGATGAAAATTTTGGTTTTCTTCGCCGGATTGGTACCTTTCTTCTTACTTCTTACCGCGGTACCTCTTTATGTTCTCATACGATTGCAGGCGAAGATCGTAGTCGATGACGAATGCATCCGCACCGTCGGATGGTTCCACACGATTCGCATTCCATTTACGGAAATCGTCGGTTCCCATCTAGGGCGTTCTCACCTCGAAGTCCGATCGAAGAAACGCCGCATCCGCGCGGACTCTATGATCGAAGATATTCGTGGATTGTCTGAACTAGTTGAGCGGCGATTGGCGGTTGTCAGAAGAAGTGGGACCATCGCGTTCGACGACGGAGACGCCCAAAAGCAAAAGATCTTTCGATATACCGGCAGTTTCAAGAGTTTCACACAGTTTTTGCTGACGGTTTGCGTCCTTGGTCTTTTTGGGATTCTTTCCGAGAGACCCGAGGAGTTTCAGTGGGGTTGGGTGATCATGATGGCGCCATTTGTTGCGGGCATACCCGTTTCCGCGTGGGTTGTGTATCGGACCACAACCACCGTCGAGTTTCTGGACGACCTTCTCATCTGGCAGCGGGGAGGGCGAACTTTGGCCGTTCCTTACGACGCGATTGAGCAGGCGGTCGTTAAGAAAACCTGGAATGGGTTTCAATACCTGGACATCCGTCACCACGGCAAACGATTGCGCGTGTCGGGCGCGCTGGTTCCGTTCGATCGACTCATTTTGCTGTTGTCGCAACGGGCGCCATTGTCGTGGGATGGAAATTGGCCATTGCACTTTCCTGTGCGCATGAAAGGCAGTTCGACTGCCGAACAGGCGATTGGCGTTTTCCTCGGGCTGTTCTTCGCCGCGCTTTCCGCGTACATGATCGTACATTCGCCGCGGATGAACTGGTCCAACTTGGTAATCGGAGCCGGTGGCTGCGCCGTGAGCGTTGCGCTCATCGCCTCGGTCACCTTGTTTCAGCTCACGAATGACACGCCGCTGAAGCTACAGGCTCGTCGCAAGTTGATCATCTTTGGGGCTCGTCGATTTGCGCTCGTCGATCTATGGAAGACCAGCACCTACCGCGCACGTGACGTCACGGACGTATATCTGCGGGTGGATGACAGCTTTAGCACTACGCATAGGCTTGAGATTACGCTTGGCGAAAAACGTATTGTTTTGCAGAATTTTGGGCATGACGTCCCACTCGTTCCGCTGTACCACTTACTGCGCGAAGCATACTGCGGCGATCCGCGGCAAGTGGAAGACGCCGGACCGGTCGAAGTTTCGCAAGACCAGAGTGAATACTTGGAGCATGCCGACCAATGAGAAAGGCTCTATGGAGTGCGGCCCCTCGGAGTCTGTCTCAAAACTCCTCAAGCAGACCTTTTTTTGTTGAGTTCTTCGTGTTTAGTGATTGTTTTTGGTTCCGATTTAGATATTGTTGAACGCTGGAGTGCTGCAGATTGCCGATAGTTGTGGTCGGGGTCTTGGAGAATCCGGATTTTCACCTTTGTTGGCTCGCCACAGCCGATAGAGCTTGCGAATATTGTATGCGGCACAAAGGAATGACCATTGCGTGCGTACGTTCTCGATCCCGCGTTGAGTCCATCGGCGGAAGCCGAGGTGTTGCTTGATGACGGCAAAGACCGGTTCGATAATGGCCTTGCGTCGCCTCAACATAGCCTTGCCCGCCTCGGTAGTCGACCGGGCTCGATGTTCTTCCGCGGCGTGGTACCAAGGAGAACGTTCAATTACGCGGCCCCTGCAGCTCGTAGTGCATGCGGCACGAACGGGACATTCCTTGGCGTGCTCGCAACGGTAGCGCGTGAGATAGTGACCATGACTTTTGTTGAACGCACCGCCCGTATGATGCAGTTCGCGCCCTTGAGGGCAGATAAAGCAATCCCGCGAGTGGTCGTAGCGAAATCGCGAGGAGTGATAAGGACCGGGCCGGGCATTTTTCGGGTTCACGAGAACCGTGTGCCCTTCTTCTCGCGCCTGCGCGAGAACCTGTGCGGAATTGTAGCCCCCATCGCCCACGGTAACCTCTGGTGCAGCCCCCACATTCTCGGCGGCGGACTCCAGCATGGAAGTGAGCATGAAATGATCCGCACTGACTTGGCTCACGTCCTCGGCCACCAGAAGCTGATGCTTATCATCGGCAACGGCTTGGGCGTTATAGGCAAGACGCGTACCTTCGGATGTTTTCATCATGCGGGCGTCTTGGTCGTGTTGGTGCAGGTGACGTTCACCCGATGCGTTCAGCTCCTTCAAGGCACGCTCGATGGCTTGCTTGCGCGCTTGTGCTTCGCGCAATTGCTCCGGCAAGCTGTACTCGGGACCTTCGCCCGCTCCTTCCCGCTCGATAGCATCCTGAAGAACTTGGATCGCTTCGTCGAGTTCCTTGGCCAGACGCTCCAAATCCTCCCGGTGCCACGTCTTTTTCTTCGATGCCCACGCATGGATCTTGGTGCCGTCCACCGCGTGCAGTGCCAATCCAAGGGCGGCCGATTCGGCTGCTACGCGCACGGTCTGCTTGAAGATGCCGCGCAATTGCTCCCGATGCTTGCTCCAAAACCGCCACAGGGTGTTGTGGTCCGGATAATGCATCCCCGTCAGCCACAGCAACGCGAGCTGGTTTCGACACTCCTTTTCCAGCCCCCGCGTGCTTCGTACCCCCTCGCAATATCCCCAAAGCCAAACTTTCAACAGGAGTCCCGCACCGTAATGAGGGCGCCCCGCCTCACTTGGCAGGTTCTCCACTTCAAAACCCAACGCCCCCATATCCAGCGCATCCACAAAATCTCGAATGAAACGCGCCGGATGCTCCGGACCAATCCAGTCCTCCAACTCCGGTGGAAACAAGAAATGCTGCGTGTAGTCCGCCTCAATCCGTATACTCATCCTGATGTCTCCTTGGACACCTACTTAGTATTCAAAGACTCCGATGTCAAGGTAATTTTGAGACAGACTCCTCGGGGCTGCTTTGGTGGAGCAGGCTTGCCTGCGGCTTTGCGGCAGGCAGTTGTATCGTCCCGTGCCCATTCGGTGTGCCTCCAACTTCTTAGGTCCACTAGTAAAGTATGATCCAAAGCAGCCCCAAGGGGCCGCACTCCATAGAAATGCCCCGACTCCGCTTGGTTTCGTGGAATGAGGCAGTTGCTTCATTGCACAATGCGGTTGAGCGCGTAGTGGAGACGCGGCGAGCGAGGGACACCTACCATGATCTTCGACGACACGGGACGGCCGTTGGTGGCCATTTATGAATGCTGGAGCGATCACGAGGCGGATGTCATCGTGTCGTGTCTGGGCGCGCATGGGGTTGCCGCGCGCACGAATTCCGAGGTGCCGCATAACGTCTTGCCGTTGGCGGTCGACGGACTCGGCAAAGTGGAGATCCTCGTCGCGGAGGAGGATGTCGAGGAAGCGACGTTTATCCTGCGGGAACGGACAAGCTAATGCGACAATCAGACTCCAGGCGCTATTCCGGTATCTTCAATACAAACTGAAGATTCACCAACTTTCGTATGTGCTGCACCCATTTCGCGATGCACATTATCCAGAGAATGTAAAAACCAATCGCGACAATTCCTGCGCGACTCGTCACGACTTCGGACTCAAAATGCCAGGGGTTCGTTTGAGGCGTGGCCTCAGCGGACTCCGATTCCCAACCGTAGTTCACGTCCTGATTGGGGATAGAAAGCTCAGCAGAAACCGCACCCGACCACAGAAAGATTAGAGTGATCAGCGATAATTGTACAAAATTAAACTCCGTGGTGCTTCCTTCCTCCTTCTTGTGGCGTGCGTACGCGTAAACGAGAAAAATAAGCACTTGCGCCAGCGACGCTCCATAATTCACATAGAATTGGAGTGGATATCCAGCTAAATACATACCTTGTATTACAAAACACAGCAGCGCACCCGAAATCGCGATGCTTCGTCCGTAACGGATATGTTCTTCGTATTCTTTGTCAGTGAATATGTGTTTGCTCACGAATGACAGGAGCACAGCAATTAACAGAACCACATAGATTGGAACCGCAACTAGGTTCCACACCACAGGTGTGGCAAAATTGTCGTCACAGGACAGTATCAAAGAAAATGCGCCCGCCGAACAGATCAGATAAAACGGCGACTTTGCTGGGCTCAGATACACAAAGGAACTACTCAATATGCTCGATACGGTACCTCCATTCATGCCACACTCTCCTTAATCCCGACGTAACCACTCGACGTGTGCCTACTGCAATTACTTGACAGCCCGAATGCTCGCAAAAGCCAGTCTACCCACCGGATTATAACAGGGGAGAGACTATACTTCTAGATTCCAGCCGACATCTTGGTCCTTGTTCCAGGCATGGAGAGTTGTCCAGTAGTCGCGTCGATTCCGAGGCAATCTCAAGGTATACTCGAATGACTCGCAGGCGAATTTCACTTGACCTGAACGCAGGAAATGCCGCGCGCACGAATTCCGAGATGCCGCACAGCGTCTTGCCGTTGGCGGTCGATGGTCTCGGCAAGGTGGAGATTCTCGTCGCGGAGGAGGATGTCGAGGAAGCGACGTTTGTTTTGCGCGAGCGAGCGGGGTCTAGATTTGATTCCTAAGCTATTCTCGAATGAACTCGACGTAACAGTGAAACAAGAATATTGCTATGATTGTTGCAAGAGGGGCGCGTAGCAGATCTAGGGATTACGAGTATAGAGTTCAACATGATGCATACAGTAGCTTCATACGGATTTGTCTTGTCCGGGCTCATAGGTTTGCTGGGGTCTACCATCCCGTCAGCAACCGCAAAGCCTAGCTTGCATGCAATGGCAGCTGAAGAGCTTGGGAGTATATTGGACCCCTCTGCGTTTTCCGAAACTGAGTCCGAACTCTTGGAAGCAGTATCTACCGGAGAGGCGCTCGCAAGAGGAGACCAGCAATATGACGTGGACGCATCCGACAAATGGGGTGTGGATAGATCGATTCGCGCATCCCTTTTGAGATGGCTGTGCGTGGACGAGAGTGCGCAGCAAATGATCTCGTACAAGGGCATTACGCTCATAGGTATCAAGATCGATGGCTACCTAAACTTGGACGAGTCCAGAATCCCGTTTCCATTGAAATGGTACCACTGCAAAATCGAATCAGGAATTGGTCTGACATCCGCTCACATTAAGTCACTTGAACTGTCCGGTTCGCATGTCGGATCCATTACGGGAGATCAATTGACTGTGGACGGAGTTGTCCGTTTTCGGAATGGATTTCGTGCCTTTGGAGAGGTGAGACTCTTGGATGCGCAGATTGGCTCCGAACTCGACTGTTCCGGAGGTCAGTTCGTCTATGACGAGGGGACTAACTATGCGCTCGGGTGCGACGGAATGTACGTCCGGGGCGAGGTACGTCTGTCGGACGGATTCCACTCCGAAGGCGGTGTTCGGATGCCTGGTGCGACGATCGGTGGCAATTTGGATTGTCGAGACGGTGTCTTCTATGTGGGTAAGTTTAGTGAGATTGCTCTCGATTGCACGAATACTCAAATCGGGGGCACTGTTTTCCTTGACGAGGGATTCGCGGCCCTGGGCGAGGTCCGACTGCTCCAAGCTCAAATACAGAGAAATCTGAGTTGTTCAGGTGGGAGATTCCTCAATACAGAGGGAGAGGCACTTGTCTGTTCGGGCGTTACGATTGGTAACGAGGTGTTTTTAGATGAAGGATTCGAGGCAGAGGGACGCGTTCTCTTTTCTGGAGCACTGATCGGGGGAGATTTCGATTGCGCTGGTGGCAGCTTTCGAAGACCCAGCGGCACCGCTCTTGATTTGGAGAAGGCGCGTATAAAGGGAAGTCTGCATCTGCGCACACGTCCAAGCGCAAGGCAGGGAAGGCCATTGCCTTTCCGTCTACACGGAAAAGCCAATCTCTTACGGTGCAATATTGAGGGATACCTGACAATCATCGATGTTCGTTATCCAGAACAAATGAACCTTGACCTTAGGAATGCGCATGCTGGCGTGCTTTT
>CAZWDH010000355.1:0-6284 GCA_964632865.1 uncultured Nitrospiraceae bacterium | reverse complement strand
TCGACGGGCAGCCTGGCGCACCCGCCCCCGGCCCCGCCGGCCGCCTCCGTTGGGGCCTCCCCCCCTCTGCCTCCACCCCCCTCGTGGGTGCTGGCTTCCTGTCCGCCCGCGGGCGGTGTGGTGCTGGCTTCCCGCCTGCGACGGTCGCCGGCTGGAAGCCTGCACCACAAGTAACGAATCCTGGTTTTGGTACCCATTTCCCGAGGTCAATCCCACCTACTTGGCAATTTCCCCTCCAAACGCTAGAATCAACCACATACTTCGCGGCCTTCTCCCGGGGGTAGATGGAAGAGGGCCGACGTTCGAGTCCGGGCGTACCCACGTCCGAAAGAGGGGAGGACCTCGAATTATGCCGGTCACCAATTCGATACCCATCACAGCGATCCAAATCCCGCAAGCCGCGGCAACACCGTCTCTGGAGGAGGTCCTTCGGGACATTCAAAGCGACGATGACGATGTCCGCACGAACGCCTGGCTCAACGCCGGCAGTCTCGGCGCCGCCGCAGTGGAGCCACTCATCGTCCTGACGTCCCACCCCGCGCCGGAAGTCGCGCGCGCGGCCAAGAGCGGCCTGTGGCAGGTCGTCCGTCAATCCGGCCGGCCCGGCGCGGACGCGGAACGCGCGGCCGTCAGCGCAGCGCTTGTCGGGTTTCTCTCCGAGGACGTCCCGGTCGCGCTCCGTCGCGACATCTTATGGATGCTATCGGAATCCGGCGGCGACGCCTGTGTCGAACCGGTCGCGGCCCTGATCGCCAATCCCGATCTCCGCGAAGACGCCCGCATGACGCTCGAACGAATCCCGGGTGACGCATCACTCGCCGCGCTCCAAGCCGCACTCGACTCCGTGCCGGAGGACTTCAAACTCAACATCGCCCAATCCCTCCGCCAGCGCGGCGTCACGGTCGAAGGACCCCCCTGCGCGAAACTCGTCCCAACCAAATCCACGGAAGTGAAACCGCTCTAGGAAACGCCACGGGGAAAGTGAGACTCACGATGAAAAACTCAACCAAGAAAAAGCACTCGATATCCCGGCGTTCCTTCCTCGCGGCGACGGGTGTGGCCATTGGCATGCCCGCGATCGTTCCGTCCCGCGTCCTCGCCGCCGAAGGGAAGCCCGGCGCCAACGATCGTCTCGTCATCGCCCATATCGGCGTCGGCGGCATGGGCGGCTACCACCTCAACGACATGAAACGTTTTGTCGACTCCGGGGAGGTCAGCATCGCCGCCGTCTGCGACGCCGACGAAAACCGTCTCGCCGCCGCCGTGGAAAAGGCCGGTCCCGGCGCGGTTCCGTACCGCGACTACCGGTACATCCTCGAACGCGACGACATCGACGCCGTGGTCATCGGCACGCCCGACCACTGGCACGCCGTCCAGATGGTCCACGCCGCCGAAACGGGCAAACACGTTTACGTCGAGAAACCCGCCTGTTGCACCATCGACGAAGGCACCGCCATGATGCGTGCCGCCAAAGACAACAAGATTGCCGTGCAGGTCGGCTCGCAAGGCCGCTCCGAGCCGGAGGCCTACCTCGCGCACCGCTACCTCGAAAACGGCGTCATTGGCCACGTCGACCGCGTCGACTGTTTCCACTACGAGAGTCCTACCGACGAAAACCCGGTGCCGGACAGTGATCCGCCGCCGGAGTTGGATTGGGATCTCTGGTTGGGTCCAATGCGTTGGCGTTCCTACAACCAACGCTATTGCCACGGTACCTTCCGCTGGATCATGGAATCCGGCGGCGGACAGATCCGCGACCGCGGCGCCCACGTCATGAGCTGCGCCATGTGGTGGATGAACGCCGACGGCACTTGGCCGACAACGATAGAGGCAACCGGCACGCCGCCGAAGAAAGGCCTCTGGGACAGCGCGGTCAACATCAACGTCACCTACACCTTCAAAGACCCCGACTGGATTCTGACCTGGAACCAGCCCGGCAATCCGGTCCCGAAGGAAGAACGCGGACCCGACGAGCCGGAGATCACGCGCCCCGGCTACGGCGCGGTCTACCACGGCGACAGGGACACCTTCCACCACTGGGGCGGCGACGGCGGCACCTGGGCGGAACGCAAATGCCGCGAATGGGAGCCACCCCCGGGCGCGAAGGACGTCTTTAAAAGCCCCGGCCACAAGGAAGATTGGTTCAACGGCATCCGCACCGGTTCGAAGACCATCATGAACATCGACGCGGCCGTCGGCGTCTCCGACCTGTGCAATCTCGGCAACCTGTCCTACATGCTCGGCCGCAAGCTGACCTGGGACGGCGCAAACCGCCGTATCGTCGACGACGAAGCCGCCAACCGCATGCTCGGGAGACCGCAACGGCACCCGTATCACTTGTAGATTCTCGAATCGCCGTATGTATCGCAGCCACGCTTCGGCGTGGCTGCTTTTTTTGTCGCATGCGGGACGCCTGCGCTACAATGCATTGCCACGTCCAAGGGTGACAACTCTAAATCAATCGGAGGTCTGACCAGATGCCGGGATCCACACTTCTCATGAACCTTCTTTGCCTTGCCACCCTATCCGCCGCGCTTAGCGCCACATCCGCACACGCCCAAGACCCATGGGTGACCTACACCGGCGTAACCGGTCCCGGCGTCGGCAAGCATATCGTCCTGATCTCCGGCGACGAAGAATACCGCTCCGAAGAAGCCTTGACCCAACTTGGCAAGATCCTCGCTGAACGGCACGGCTTCACCTGCACCGTCCTCTTCGCCATCAATCCCGATACCGGAACCATCGATCCCAACTACGGCAAGAACATTCCCGGCCTGCAAGCCCTCGACGACGCCGATCTCATGATCATCTTTACCCGCTTCCGCGACTTGCCTGACGATCAGATGCAACACATCGACCGCTACCTCGCCTCCGGCAAACCCGTCATCGGCATGCGCACCGCCACCCACGCCTTCAACACCGCGCCCGAATCGAACTGGGTCCACTACAGCAACGGCTACAGCGGCGACAAGGCCGAATGGACCGACGGCTTCGGCCGCTTGGTCCTCGGCGAGAAATGGATCAGCCACCACGGCAAACACAAATACGAAAGCACCCGCGGCCTCGTCGCGCCCGATGCGCAGGACCACCCCATCTTGCGCGGCATCGAAGACGGCGACATCTGGGGCGCGACGGACGTCTACGGCGTGCGCCTCCCGCTGCCCGGCGACAGCGCGCCCCTCGTCCTGGGCCAGGTCATGGAGCACGGCGAAGTCTACGACGAGGAAGACCTGCACTACGGCATGCGTCCCGACACCGGCACCCCCGTGGAAGGGGAGAAGAACGATCCCATGATGCCCGTCGCCTGGACCAAGACCTACCAGGTCCCAGGCGGCCAATCGGGCAAAGTCTTCACCACCAGCATGGGCGCCTCCACCGACCTTCTCTCCGAAGGCGTTCGCCGCCTCCTGGCCAACGCCGTCTACTGGTGCCTCAACATGGAGGGCCAACTCCCCGCCGAAGGCGCCAACGTCGACCTCGTCGGCGACTACACCCCCACCCAGTTCGAGTTCCGCGACGACGCCTACTGGCAAGACCGAAAAATGACCGTCAGCGAACACGAGCTTGCAGAACAGTAAAGGCCGTCCCCGTACCGCCTCGCTCGACGAGCGCGGCGAGTCCTTGCGCTTGTAAGACGGCCCCTATTTTTCTGGTAAGTTATTTTATTTGAATATCTTACGGTTGTATGGCAAATTTTGGCAAAACATGCCATACTGATCTTGAACTACTTCAAAAAGGTACGACACGCCATGACCACGCTCAACATTTCGTTACCCGAACAGATGCGGACCTTCATCGAGGAGCAGACGCGCTCCGGTGGGTACAGCACGGCCAGCGAATACATCCGCGCACTCGTCCGCAACGATCAGAAGCGCCAAGCCCGCGAACGCCTCGACGCGCTCCTGCTTGAAGGTCTCGAAAGCGGAGACCCAATACCGATGACTCCGGATGCTTGGGACGATGTTCGCAGAGAGGTTCGCGAGCGCATCGCCGAATCGCAACGCCGTGGCGATTGACCTGTTCGTCCGGCCACGCGCACGACAAGATGTGGTCGATCATGCGGTGTACATCGCGAATGACAATCCGTCCGCTGCAGAACGTTTTATTACATCCGTAGAATCGTCGTGAAAACTTCTGACCGAAAACCCCTGGATAGGTATGGCGTATGATTCGGAACGCTCGTCCTTGGCGTCCATTCGCATCTGGCCTGTCTCCGGATTTCAGAAATACCTGATCTTCTACCGCATTCACGAAACAAGCGTTGAGATTGTGCGTGTACTCCACACATCACGCGATATTCCACCGATTCTCGACGAAGACGCTCAAGCTTGATATCCCGAATGATCGAACCTTTCCGAAACCCGTTCTGCGCCGCATATGCGCATAGTCCCGGTGCAAAGCAAATGCAGTTACGCGTCATCGACAAGGGCAAAAGATAGAACCATGCACAACCCCAACCCCTGGCAATACGACGATTTCCACCAGGTCGGCAAAGACTACGCCGACCCCTCCGAAGTCGCGGTCTACGACGCGACCCACAGCCAGTTCCGCGATCTCGAATCCGAAGGCAACGCCATCCTCGACACGCTCGCGCTGAACCCCGGCGATACCCTCGTCGATTTCGGCTGCGGTACGGGCAACCTCGCCATCCTCGCGGCCCGTCGCGGCATCCGCGTTTGCGCCGTGGATGTCTCCGAGGCCATGCTCGGCTACGCGCGCGCGAAGGCGGCAAAAGCAGGCGCCGAAAACATCGACTTCGTCCGCGCCGGCTTCCTCACCTACGAGCACAGCGGCGACCCCGTCGACGCCATCGCGTCCACCTTCGTCCTGCACCATCTTCCCGATTTTTGGAAAGGCGTCGCCCTCGCCCGGCTCCACGCCACGCTCAAACCCGGCGGCCTCTTCTACCTCCACGACGTCGTCCTCGCGAACGACGACGCGCTCACCCACATCCAGCGCTTCATCGACCGCCAGGAAGCCGCCGGCGGCTCCTTCCTCAAACAAGACGCCGAACAACACTTCCGCGAAGAGTTCTCCACCTACGACTGGGTAATGGAAGGACTCCTGACCCGCGCCGGCTTCGCTGTACGCAACAAATCGCTTGACGAAGGAGTCCTCGGTAGGTTTCTATGTGTACGGAATGGATGAGATGCAGTCGGGTCCCGGAATGCGGCACAGGTGACCCCGCCTATGTTCTGCAATTACTGTTGATAAGTGCGGAGAACCTGTAAGATGAAATCTGTCGGCGTTTTGACTGTTTGCGTTCTGTTCACTGTCCTCGTCCAGCCTACCCTTGCCGACGACGGCTTCAAATCCATCTTCGACGGCAAGACCCTGGACGGTTGGGATGCCCTGAACATGAGCTACTGGTCCGTCGAGGACGGCGCCATCACCGCGCAATCCACCGATGAGAATCCCTGCACCATGAACCAGTTTCTCGTCTGGCAGGGCGGCGACGTCGCGGACTTCGAACTCAAAGCGAAGTTCCGCTTGGAGAACAACAGCGGCAATTCAGGCATCCAGTTTCGCAGCGTGATCTCTCCCGAAGGACAAGGCGTCGGGTATCAGGCCGACATCCTTCCCGGCGGCGAGTGGTGCGGGGCCCTGTGCGACGAGTACACTACGCGGAAGACGCTCGTCGCCCCTAATGGCCACAAGACCGTCATCGATGCCAATGGCAATTGGATAACCACGAAATTCGCCGAACCGATCGCGCTCAAAGAAGGCGGCGAATGGAACGACTACCACGTAATCGCCAAAGGCCCGCACATCATCCTCACCGTGAACGGCCAGAAGACCGCCGAAGTCATCGACAAAGAAACCGGCAAATCCCACGCAAAAGGAATCCTCGCGCTTCAACTCCGCTCCGGTCCCCCCATGAAAGTCCAGTTCAAGGATATCTATCTCAAGCAACTCGAGTGAAAACGCGGAAACTGTGGGCAGTCTACCCTCACGTCACCGTCACGGCGTCAACTTCAGTACACTGAAACCAACGATCGCGTTTAGCCCCAAACCGTCATCCCCGCGCAGGTGGGGACCCATCTTCATTGGGAATGTGCGCGCTCGCGCACAGCGCAACCCGCTTGCCGCTCCCCCAACCACCCCAGTATCGCCGCAACGCATTCATCCCTGCGTTCCAACCACGCCGAATACGGCAGCGGAAACAAGGCAAGCCCCGCGCGCTGGAACACCCGGTACCGATCCAGCGTAAACGCCGCCGCCAACGCACCCGGATACCCAACCAGATCGATTCCAATCGACCGCCCGTCCCGCGTTGCCACGAG
>CAZWDH010000354.1:0-6407 GCA_964632865.1 uncultured Nitrospiraceae bacterium | reverse complement strand
GGTCCAATACTCCTCGTACCACGATCCGTCCTCTTTCTGGGTTTGCAGCAAATAGGCAACGCCGCGCTGCACGCTGAGGCTGTCGTAATCACCCGTGGCCATGAGGCCCATGAGGGCCCACGCCGTTTGAGATGCCGTGCTGGGGCCTTTGCCTTTGTGCTCGGGATCTTCGTAACTCTTGGGGGATTCGCCCCAGCCGCCGTCCAGATTCTGAATGCTGCGAAGCCATTTGGCGGCGCGTTGCACGGCGGTTTGTTCCATGTCTTCGTCGGCGGCTTTGAACGCGCACAAGGCAAGCCAGGTGCCATAGATGTAGTTGACGCCCCAGCGGCCGAACCACGTGCCGTCGGTTTCCTGTTCCTTCTTGAGGAACGCGAGCGCGCGACTGACCACCGGATGATTGCGGCCATATCCGAGGGACACCAATGCTTCGATTCCCCGCGCGGTGATGTCACTGGTGCTGGGATCGATCATGGCATTGTGATCGGCGAAGGGGATCTGGGTCAGGAATTCCTTGTCGCAGCCCCGATCGAAGGCGCCCCATCCGCCATCACTGTTCTGCATGCCCAAGACCCAGTCGATGGCGCGTTGAACGGCGGCGTCCTTGCGCTTGTTCATGGTCTCGTCTGGAAATGATACGCGGCCCAAGGTGGTCAACACTTCGAAGGTGTCGTCCATGTCGGGATAGAATTCGTTGTTGTACTCGAAATACCAGCCGCCGGGTTTGACGTGCGGATTGCGGATCTGCCAGTCACCGGGTTCCGTCACTTCCTTGTCAAGAATCCACTCGCCGGACTTGACCAAGGCCGGGTGTTGCCCGTCCAGGCCGGATTCGAGGAGGGCATGCATCACGTAGGCGGTGTCCCACACCGGCGAGAAACAGGGCTGGAGGCGTATCGTGTCCCCTTCTTCGATCTCGAGCTTTTCCAACTCCACGACCTGCGAATGCGTCAAGGGGTGATCGTTGGCGTAGCCGAGGCAACGCAGTGCGATGATCGAATTGATGATGGGCGGAAAGATGGCGCCGATGCCATCGCTCTTCTCGAAGTGTTCGAGCATCCACTTTTCGCAGGCTTTCAGCGCTTTCTCGCGCAGCGGCGTCAAGCGGGAGTTCTCGACCGTCTTCAACGTGGAATCGATGGTCATGAAAAATGCGGACCATTTGCCGGTCATCTGGTAGTGGTGTTCGGCGCCTTCGACGCATAGCTCGGGGATGTTGGCGTGCTCGGGCACCGGGCAGTGCGGTTTGCGCGCCCAGATGACGGCGAGCGGGACGACAATCCCGCGGCTCCAAGACGACATATCCAGCAGATTGGCCGGCGCCCATGGCGGCAAAAGGATGATCTCCGGCGGCACTGCGGGGCACTTCTCCCACGGATATTGGCCGAAGATCGCGAGATAGAGCCGCGTGAAACTGTTCGTGGCGTCAAGGCCGCCGAGACTAAGAATAACCTCTCGCGCTTTTGCCATGTGCGGCGCTTCGGGGTCGTCGCCCAACAGCTTCAACGTGAAATACGCTTTGGCCGACGCGCTCACATCGGCAGGCCCACCGGGATAGATCGCCCATCCGCCTTCGGGCAGGGCTTGGTTTCGCATGTAATTGGCGGCCTTGCGCACCCGGTCTTCGTGCGTCCGGCCGATGTAGTGCATAGCCAGGATGTACTCGGATTCCAGGATGGTGTCGCCTTCGAGTTCGGCGCACCAGTGCCCGTCCTCGTGCTGCTCCCGGATCAAGAACTGCTGGGTGGCGGCGATTGCGGTCCGGGCCCCATCCACGAGATCTTTCTCGAGCGCGATGAACTGAGACTCTTCGTGATTCGAGGTTGTTACGGCCAACTCCACGTGTCCTTTCGCTAGCGCGACCATCGGTCGCGTCAGAAGTGGCTGCCAAGCCTATGGCAACGTGTGCGTTGTGGACAGCCAGACTTCTTATAACTTACCGGTGACTCCCCCATCCGTTTCGGATGGGCGAACCGGCATGTTGACTATGATATCTGTTCCGCGAGGCTCTGGACCTCTCGCGGCATGGAAAAGTGTACTCTCTCAGGCGCGGCCTGAAGCGATTCTACCTCGGACGCGCCAAGGGCTTGCAAGTGCCGAATAACACGATCGACACACTCCTCCGGAGCCGATGCGCCCGCGGTAACACCGACCGTTTCTGCATCGTCAAACCACTCCGGGCGAATCTCCGTTTCGTCGTTGATTAGATACGCGGGCACCCCGAGGCTCTGGGAGACCTCGCACAAGCGTTGCGAGTTCGAACTGTTCTGGGAGCCCGTCACGAGCACGACATCGACCTGCGCGGCGAGTTCCTTGACGGCGTTCTGCCTATTTTGGGTTGCATAGCAGATATCGTCCTTGGGCGGCGACTCGATGTTGGGGAACTTGTTTCGCAGGGCTTCGACAATCCGCTTCGTATCATCCAAGCTGAGCGTGGTTTGCGTCAGGAAGATCGCTTTGTCCGGGTTTTCTAACACCAGGGTCTCGACGTCTTCAACGGTACTCACAAGGTGCATGGGGGCCTCGCCCATCGTGCCTTCTACTTCTTCGTGACCCGCATGGCCAATGAGAATGAGCGAATAGCCCGCCTTCGCGTAACGGATCACCTCCAAATGGACCTTGGTCACGAGGGGGCACGTGGCGTCGATGACCTGTAGGTGACGGTCCTTGGCGAGTTTCCGAACGGCGGGAGATATGCCATGGGCGCTGAAGATGCAGATCGAGTCCTCCGGGATCTCTTCAACATCGTTGACAAATACGGCGCCACGCTTCCGGAGCCGCTCGACGACATGGCGGTTGTGCACGATTTCGTGAAAGACATAGATCGGCGGCGGAAGGATGTTCAACACGTGTTCGACGATATCGATGGCACGAACCACGCCCGCGCAGAATCCGCGAGGGTTCGCAAGTAGCACCCGCTTAACGGCCATGCGCTCTTCTCCTTGCCATGGAGCGCCTTCTCCTCGGCTTGCCACTCTGCCGGTGCCCCGCCAGGTCGGGACTGCCTGCAATAATTCGACGCGAAAGATGACGTACAGGATTCACATCGAATCACGATCCCTGCAAACGGTCAGGACTGCGACCATCGGGCCGCACCACGCGGTGGCACAGGCGAAGTCAAAAGCGATCACCCACTCTGAATTCCCTATGGAACCCCATTAACCCAAGCCCGAAGCCAGTCTACACAGGTTTCCAGTGGGAGTCAAGTCAAAGCAGGACACAAGGTTGTGTACAAACGATACCACCCGCAGGCGCAGCACACGAACCATCAATTTACCCGGCCACAGCACTTTTTGTACTTTTTACCGCTCCCGCATGGACAGGGGTCGTTTTGCCCAACCGCTGGCTCCGTTCGTCGAATCGGCATGGTCTTGGGCTTGTCGGACTCCGCCTTCGGATCGGTCAGCGAGGAGGCTGCGGCCGCCGACTGGCCGGCCAGGTTGAAGCGGCTCGTGTCATACGCGGCGAAGCTTCGGTCCTGCTGTTTGTTGGCTCCGATCATGCTGTATTCCGAGATGCGCGCAAAGGGGTCGTTCTTGGCCGTGAGGGTCCCCTGGCGCGCGTCGGCGATCCGCTTCTTGCGAACCTCCGGATCGGTCACGCGGAACAGGGTCTGGATGACGGTCTCCTCGATATTCGACATCATGGACTCGAACATCTCGAACCCTTCCGTCTTGTATTCGACGAGAGGATCCTTTTGGCCGAAAGCGCGCAGGCGCACGGCCTCCCGCAGGTAGTCCATGGAATACAGGTGGTCGATCCACTTATCGTCGACGGCATCGAGCAGGGCCATCTTTTCCCAGTTGTGTACCAGGCCCCGGGCAAGTTTCGGGAAGTCGATGCGGGACTCGTCGCCGCCGATTTGCTCGCGTTGTTCGCGGAAGCTGGCGCGGTATTCCTCTGCGATGAGGCCTTCGCGGCGCTCGTATTCTTCGTTGACCTGGTCGAGCAGTTCTTCAACCAGCGGCTTGGCATTCCCCTCGGAACCGGCCAGATCCGGTTCGAAACCAAAGAGATGAGCGAAGCGCGCTTCGAGCCCTTCCAAATCCCATTCCTCGGGAAGCACGTCTTCGGGCGCGTATTGGTCGACCATTTCAACAACAACATTCTCGAACATGTTGTGAATGCGATCGGTGACGTCCCGGTCTTCGAGGACTTCGCGGCGCATACCGTAGATGATCTGCCGCTGCTTGTTATTGACGTCGTCGTATTGCTTGAGGTGTTTCCGGATCTCGAAGTTGTATTCCTCAACCTGGCGCTGTGCGCGTTCGATGGAGCGGGAAACCATGCGCTGGCCGAGGGGCTCTTCGTCCATATCCTGCTGACTGCCGGTCCATTCGAGGAGGCGTTTGACCTTGTCGCCGCCGAAGAGCCGGGCGACTTCGTCCTCCAGGCTCAGGAAGAAGCGGGTCGTGCCCGGGTCGCCCTGTCGGCCGCAGCGGCCGCGTAGCTGGTTGTCGATGCGGCGCGACTCGTGGCGCTCGGTGCCGATAATGGCGAGGCCGCCCAATTCGCGCACGCCCTCGCCGAGCTTGATGTCCGTGCCGCGGCCGGCCATGTTCGTGGCGATGGTGATGGCGCCCTGCTTGCCGGCGTTGCTGATGATGGCGGCTTCCCGTTCGTGGTGTTTGGCGTTGAGCACCTGGAAATCCTGGATGCCGCGCTCTTCGAGTAATTGGGCGACAAGTTCGGACTTCTCGATGGAGACGGTACCGACGAGAACCGGCCGGCCGGACTCGTGGATGTACGTGATCTCGTCCACCACGTGTTTGAACTTGCCCAATTCCGTCGCGAAGACCAGGTCCGTCTGATCATCGCGGATCAGCGGCAGGTTGGTTGGAACCTGGATCACGTCGAGGTTGTAGATCTCCGCGAACTCGTGGGCTTCCGTGACGGCGGTACCGGTCATGCCCGCGATCTTGTTGTAAAGCTTGAAGAGGTTCTGATACGTGATGCTCGCGATGGTCTGGGTCTCGAATTGGACGGCGACGCGCTCCTTGGCTTCCAGGGCCTGGTGGAGGCCATCGGAGAAGCGGCGGCCTTCCATGGTGCGCCCGGTGAACTCGTCGACGATGAGCACGTCGCCGTTGCGCACGACGTATTCGTCGTCCCGTTTGTAGAGGTTGTGAGCGCGGATGGCCTGCTCGATCATGTGTACGACGCCCAGCGAATCGGACGCGTACAGATCCTCAACGCCCATCAGTCTCTCGGCCAAGGCCATGCCGTCTTCGGTCATCAGGACATGCCGGTGCTTTTCCTCGACTTCATAGTGGACGCCTTTCTTCAACTGGCAGACGACCTCGTCGACCTTGTAATACAGGTCGGTGCTCTTCTCAGGGCGTCCGGATATGATGAGCGGCGTTCGCGCTTCGTCCACGAGGATGGAGTCGATCTCGTCGATGATGGCGTAGTTCATCTTCCGCTGCACCCGGTGATCGGGCCGGCGGGCGATGCTGTTGTCGCGGAGGTAGTCGAATCCAAACTCGTTATTGGTGCCGTAGGTGATGTCCGCGCGGTAGCCGACCTGGCGTTCGGCGTTGCTCATGTCGTGTTGGATCAGCCCGACCGTCAGACCGAGGAACTCGTAGATCGGGCCCATCCACTCGCGGTCGCGGCGGGCCAGGTAGTCGTTGACCGTCACGACGTGAACGCCGTCGCCGGTCAAGGCGTTGAGATAAACAGGCAGCGTGGCCACCAGGGTCTTGCCTTCCCCCGTGACCATCTCGGCAATGCAGCCCTGATGGAGCACGACGCCGCCGATGATTTGGACGTCGAAAGGCCGCATGCCCGTGACGCGCTTGGCCGCTTCGCTGCAAACGGCGAAAGCCTCCGGCAAAATGTCGTCCAGCGTTTCGCCCTGGGAGAGGCGCTCTTTCAAGACGCTCGTCTGGGCGCGAAGGGCGTCGTTGTTCATGGCGACATAGGTGGATTCGAGGGAACGTACTTCGCTCAACAGCGGCAGGAGCCGCTTGATTTGACGTTCCTTACTGGTCCCGAACAGGGACTTTAAGATGGTGTTCAGCAAGGGGCTTTGAAAACTCCATGTTGCAGGGCCAGGGAGGCGCAACGCCGTGTGGCCGGACCGCGAGATGGGCCCGATAACGGCCCTGATTTGTTCCAGGATACGTAACGCACGATGCTACCAGACGACCCCGCGCAAAACAAACCGCGACAAGTGCGGATAGAGCGCTGCTAGGGCGCCGCGGCAGCCTCGACGGCAGCAACGACACGTCAGCTGCAAACGCCGGTGAACGCTCACTTGCGCCAGCCCGATTGTGGATTCTGGGCGCCAGTGCTAGTATTACAAAAGGAGCACGGGTGCACGGGGTCGCCCGCGCGGCGTCACGTTCAAGGAAAGGGGTCAATAAATAGTTATTGTCCCCATTTATTACGTGCATTCCTGGCCG
>CAZWDH010000353.1:0-6423 GCA_964632865.1 uncultured Nitrospiraceae bacterium | reverse complement strand
TGAGAAGGCGATTCTCGCGTCACCCCTGGAATTGACGCCCTCCAACGACGGGAAAATAATCCGGATACCGATCCCCCAGTTGACGGAAGAGCGCCGCAAGGATCTCGTGAAGCACGTGCACAAGTTGGCTGAGGAGGCTCGGGTGTCCGTGCGCAACATCCGGCGCCACATTGTGGAAGAGATCAAGAAAGAACAGAAGGACGGTGATCTTCCCGAGGACGACGCCCACAAACTCACGGCGGAAATCCAGAAGATTACCGACGAGTACATCGGGAAGATTGACGCGTCCCTCAAGGCCAAAGACGAAGAGATTATGGAAGTCTGAGGGGAAAAATGGGGACAGGTACCATTTTCCTACTCCGCGCATTAGTCATTTACTCGGCGCCTGAAAAGGAAAATGGTGCCTGTCCCCATTTTTCATTCGAGTCTTAGATGAACACATCGGTAGCCAACACGCACCTGACACGGGATATGACGGATGAACTTCCACAGATCGACCGTGACCGGTTGCCGCGCCATGTGGCCGTCATCATGGATGGCAATGGCCGCTGGGCGGCTCAGCACAATGTGAGCCGGGCGGCGGGCCATGAGGCCGGCGCGAAAAGCGTGCGCGCCGTGGTGGAGGCGTGCCGCGAACTGGGGGTCTCCGTCCTTACGCTGTACGCCTTCTCGACCGAGAACTGGCGGAGATCCAAGCTGGAAGTGGACGCACTGTTCCGCCTGCTCAGCAAGTACATCGGCATCGAGTTGGAGAACATTCACAAAGAGAACATCCGCGTGTCCGTCATGGGGCGGATGGACGGGCTGCCGCAGCGAGCGCAGCGCGACCTCCGGCATTCCATGGAGCTGACGGCGAACAATTCGGCCATGACGCTGAACGTCGCGATCAATTACGGGGCCCGCGCGGAACTCGCGGATGCGGCCAAGGCGATCGCGCACGAGGTCAAGGCGGGGCGGCTCGACCCGGATTCGGTGGATGAGGCCTGCGTGGCGGAGCATCTGTACGTGCCGCACTTGCCGGACCCGGACCTGCTGATTCGCACGAGCGGCGAAATGCGGTTGAGCAACTTCATGTTGTGGCAGCTTTCCTATTCGGAAATCGTGGCCGTCCCAACGCTCTGGCCGGATTTCCGCAAGCCGCACCTGTACGCGGCCATCGCGGAGTACCAATCTCGTCAACGCCGATTCGGCGGCCGGTGACCCCATGAACCTCGCCCTGAAGGACGGGTCTGTCCTGTTGCGTACCCTTACGGGCGTGACGGCCTTGTGCGTCTTTCTCATCGTGATGTGGGTGCCGCAGTTGCGTCTTGGGTTCGCCGTGCTGGTTGGCGCGTTGACTCTGGTCGGGTTGTACGAACTGTACGCCATCGCCCGGGCGCGGCAGATCTCGCCGGAGACCATCGGCGGCATGCTGGCGGGTACGATCGTGGCGCTGAGTGGCTACTTCGGCAGCCTGACGCTGACGAACTATCTCCTGTACGGCGGCTGTCTGCTGGTGGCGGCGCTCCATGTCGTGCGCGGGCACTACGCCGTGGCCGGGCTTGCCGGGACGATCTTCGGCGTCGTCTATGTGGGATGGTTTGCGGCGCATCTTGTGCTGCTCCACGGAATCCCCCAGGTGGGACCGGGTTTCGTGACCATGCTGTTCGTAGCCGTGGTGTTGACGGATACGGCGGCGTTTTTCGTGGGGCGGGCGATCGGCAAGCACAAACTCGCGCCGAAGGTCAGCCCCGGGAAGACCTGGGAAGGCGCGGCGGGCGGTTTCGTGTTTACAATCCTGGGCATGGGGGTAGTCTGGTACTTGCAGCGGAACTATCTCGGCACCTTCCTGCCCGATTGGACCTTGGGCCGCTATCTGTACGCGGGAATGGTGTTGTCCATCGCATCGCAGGTGGGCGACCTCGCGGAATCGTGTCTAAAACGCGACGCGGGCTGGAAGGATTCGGGATCGTTTTTTCCGGGGCATGGCGGCGTGCTGGATCGATGTGACGGATTCCTGTTCGCGTCGCCGTTTCTATACTATATGGCGGTGCCGCTTTTCACGTGACTCGTAAGTGATGCCGTTGTTCGCGGCGGTTGCTCGTTGTCTCAACGGAGAGCATGGCGACTAACTGGAAAGGTCACGACTTAGAACAGCGTAAATTCAGATTTGAGATCTCAGATTCGGAAATCGTGAGTTAGGGATCAACGTCTTGCAACCCGGTACTTGGAGCTGAGATTTCAAATCTGAAATCTTCGATCCCAAATTTCCGAGCCCTTACCGGCATCGCGAACGGCTCGGAAGTTGGTCTGGCATCGAGTCTCGAACGGCGGAGTTTCCACCGAAAACAGAGAGGTCTGCACAGGCAGACAGGGAATCCGAACCTATGTATGAAGAACTGGCCGAACGTTTGAAGGACTACTCGGCGCGCTTGCAGGAGCTGCGCAAGTGTCTGGATGCGGAAGGCACGAAGAAAGAGATCGACGCAATCGAGCAGGTCATGTCGGCTGCGAACTTCTGGGACGATCCGGAGAGCGCGCAGAAGACCGTGCAGAAGCTGAAGAGCCTGAAGGCGATCATCGCGTCGCCCGATTCGCTGGCGGCGGAAATCAGCGACGCGGAAGTGATGGTCGAGCTGGCCCAGTCGGAAGAGGAAACGGCGATGGGTCCCGAACTGGAAGAACAGATCGGGCAAATCGAGGAGAAGTTGGACCGACTTGAGATTACGAGCCTGTTCAACGATCCGCGCGACAAGAAGAGCGCCATCATCAACATTCATCCCGGCGCGGGCGGCACGGAATCCTGCGACTGGGCCTTGATGCTGTACCGCATGATCACGCGCTGCTGCGAGCGGCACGAATTCAACGTCGAAGTCGTCGACTATCAGGAAGGCGACGAGGCGGGATTGAAGAGCGCCACGCTGATCGCGGAAGGTCCGTTCGCCTACGGCAATCTGAAATCCGAAGCGGGCGTCCACCGGCTGGTGCGCATCTCGCCCTTCGACGCAAACAAGCGGCGGCACACCTCCTTCGCGGCCATTGAAGTCGTGCCGGAAGCGGACGAGGACGTGGACATCGAGATCAAGGAAGACGACCTCAAGATGGACGTGTTCCGGTCCAGCGGTCCGGGCGGTCAGAAAGTGAACAAGACCAGTTCCGCGGTGCGGCTGACGCACCTGCCGACCGGTCTCGTGGTGGCGTGCCAGATGGAGCGATCGCAGCACCGCAACCGCGCCACGGCGTTGAATATGCTCAAAGCCAAACTGTACGACATCGAGATGCAGAAGAAGGAAGCGGAACGTATCGCGTTGCGCGAAGGGCAGGCGGACGCCGCGTGGGGCAGCCAGATTCGCAGCTACGTGCTGCATCCCTACCAGCTCATCAAGGATCACCGGACGGACACCGAAACGGGCAACGTGGACCGGGTGTTGGACGGCGATCTCGATTTGTTTATTGCGAGTTATCTGAAGTGGAACCTCGAGCGGAAAGGCCGGAATTAGTCTCATGACCGAAGAGCACCATTCAACCGAAGAGGAATTGCGGCGTCATCGCCTGGAAAAGTTGGAGCGCATTCGCGCACGGGGCGACGAGCCGTTCAAATACACCTTCGAGCGGTCGTCGACCATCGGCGAAGCGCGCACGGAGTTCGAGAACGTAGAATCCGCCGCGCGCGAAGACGAAGTCGCGAAGGTGCCGGCGATCCTCGCGGGGCGCATGGTGTCGTTTCGCGATCACGGGAAGAGCGTGTTTGCCGATATCCGCGACGAGACCGGGCAGATCCAGGTGTACTTCAACGTGAAGGCGCTGGGCGAGGAGGCATTCGCGGCGGTGCACGACCTCGATATGGGCGATTTCATCGGCGCGACGGGCGAAGTGCACCGGACGCGCAAGGGCGAGATCACGCTGTTCGCCTCCTCCTTCGAGATCCTCACCAAATCGCTGCGCGCGTTGCCCGAGAAGTATCACGGGTTGACCGACGTGGAAACGCGGTACCGCCAGCGCTATCTCGACATGGTGGCCAACCCCGAAGTGCTGGACACGATCCGGAAACGCGTAACGCTGATCGCGGCGATGCGGTCGTGGTTGAACGAGCGCGGCTTCATCGAAGTCGAGACGCCCATGCTGCAATCGATTCCGGGCGGCGCGACGGCCCGGCCTTTCATCACGCACCACAACACCTACGACAGCGAGCTGTACCTGCGCATCGCGCCGGAGCTGTATTTGAAGCGCTGCATCGTCGGCGGATTCGAGCGCGTGTTCGAGATCAACCGCAACTTCCGCAACGAGGGCGTCGACACGCGGCACAATCCCGAATTCACCATGATGGAACTCTACGAGGCCTATCAGGATTACATGGGATTAATGGACCGCACGGAGGAACTCTTCGTTGCGGTCATCGAAGCGGTCACGGGCGGGACCTCGTTCCCGTACCAGGGCGAGACCATCGAGGCAAAGCGGCCGTGGAAGCGGATCAAGCTGTTCGACGCGATTCGCGAGTACGCGGGCGTCGATCTCGAAGCCACGCGCGACCGGGAAGAAGCGGCCGCACTGGCGAAAAAGGCCGGCGTCGACGTGGACGCAACCATGGGATACGGAAAGATCGTGGACGAAGTCATGAGCCTGAAAGTGGTGCCCCATCTCGTGCAGCCCACGTTCCTCTACGACTACCCCATCGAGATTTCGCCGCTGGCCAAGAAGAAGCGCGACAACCCGGCATTGACTGAACGGTACCAGGCGTTCATCGGACGTTTGGAGATGTGCAATGCCTTCTCCGAGTTGAACGATCCCATCGACCAGCGGGAGCGCTTCACGGACCAGCTCAGGCAGCGGGAACTCGGCGACGACGAAGCACAGCGGTTGGATGAGGATTTCATTACCGCGCTGGAAGTGGGCATGCCGCCGACGGCGGGGCTTGGGATCGGGATCGACCGGTTCGCCATGCTGTTGACCGACTCGGCGTCCATTCGCGAGGTGATCCTGTTCCCCTTGCTGCGGCCGCTGTAACGTATGGACGGAATGGACTACATGGACGAAATGGACGCTATGGACATGGTATTCCTCTTTCGGTTCTGTCCATAATGTCTATCTGGTCCATTGAGTCCATAGCGGTGTCTCCGACATTGTTCGTATCGGCTCCATATCTTTAGGGGGATGTTCTTCATCTTGTACAGGAGCGACACAGTTGCGTTTTGAAGCCTATGTGGCCATGCGGTATTTGCGCGGAAAGCGCAAGAACCGTTTCGTCAGTCTTATCACGATCATTTCGGTCGCCGGGGTGAGCGTGGGGGTGATGGCGTTGATCGTGGTCATGGGCGTTATGACGGGGTTTGACGAAGAACTCACTGCGTCGATCATGGGCAACAACGCCCATCTCACGATTGAAGACGCCTTTCACGACCCCATTGATGATCCGGACGCGGTCATCGCGGCGCTGATGGAGGAGTATACGGACATTCTTGCGGCGAGTCCGATCATCCAGATCAAGGCGGTGCTGCGCCGTGGTCAGACCAGCGCACAGAATTACGAGGCTGCTTTCGTCATCGGAATCGATCCCGAGCAGGAAACGAAGGTCACGCAACTCGAAGAGAACTTGACCAAGGAGCGGGGCCGCACGATGGGCGCGGGGAACCTGCCGGGCAAGAACGAAATCGTGCTCGGTTGGGCGCTCGCGCAGAATATCGGCGTATACATCGGCGACCAAGTGGCAATCATTACGCCGACCGACAGCGTGTCGCCCTTCGGGCGCGTGTCGTCGCAGGCGAAGTGGCTCACGGTAAGCGGCATTTCCCAGGCGCAGATGCAGGATTTCGATTCTGTATACGCCTACATCACGCTGGAGACCGCGCAACAGATCATCAAGCGCGACGGGGTGGATGCGATTCATTGCATTATTAAGGATCCCATGCGCGCGGACGTGCTGGCCAATCAAATAGCCGGGGACTACGGGTTCCTTACGTCCACGTGGTACGACAGCAACGTGTTCTTCTTCGAGGCGTTGAAACAGGAGAAGGTGGCCATGTTCATCATTCTCATGTTCATCATCCTTGTGGCCGCCTTCAACATCACGAGCACGCTGATCATGGTGGTCATGGAAAAGAAGCGCGACATCGGGATCCTGCGCACGCTGGGGGTCAGCAGCCGCGCCATAATCCAGTTGTTCATGCTGGAAGGGCTGTACATCGGGCTGAGCGGCACGTTCATCGGCGTCGTTTGCGGGACCCTGCTTGCGTATAACCTGAACCCCGTGGCGGAGGTGATTGCGTGGTTCCTCGGCATCGACCTGTTCAACAGCGTTATCTACCATTTCGACCATATACCCGTTTCCGTCGTGCCGCGCGACATTATCGGCATCACTGTGTGCTCCGTAATCCTGACCTTTGTTTCGACCCTGTATCCGGCGTGGAGCGCGTCGCGTCTCGACCCGGTGGATGCGTTGCGCTATGA
>CAZWDH010000352.1:0-6436 GCA_964632865.1 uncultured Nitrospiraceae bacterium | reverse complement strand
ATGGCGAAGTAGTTGCGGTCGAGCCAACCGCCTTCCGCGTGGTCGTTGCCGTTGCCCGTGAGAAAGTCGCCCCACTTGAAGTAGTCGTAACAGGCCGAGGCCGCTTGGTGAACCGTGTCGGACCAGAGGAAATTGGACGTGTACTCGTACTGATTGCGCGCATGTGGCAGACGGCCCGTGTTCCACTTGTCGATGGTGGGACTTTCGGCCCAGGTGGCGTGGGCGCGCGCGTGAAGGCGGTGTCCCATGCGGCGTTCGGCGTGATCCTTCGCCGCGGCGAAGAGATCGACGACGCCATCTTGCAGGAAGTGGTAGTACCGCGCGCGGAACAAGGCCGTCTGCGCGATGGCTTCGGGCGAATCGCCGAATGCGTGCATGCCGCCTTGCTTCGCGCTGAGATCGTGCATGGTGTCTTCCTGGCCGTAGCAGATATACACGAGGTACTTCGCGAAGTCGCGATACTGCTCGCCATAGCGGTCCGCGAATTTGTTCACAATGCCCGGGCTTACGTAGCGCACCGCGAATTCACCGTTGTCGTGGTGGTTGAAGTACCCCCAGTCCTGCTGGATGTGCATCTCGTCGGAGTACAGGCCGTTGAGTTTCACGCCCGCGTCGGCGTACTTGTCGATGAGTCCTTTGAGAAACGGCAACGCCTGGTCGCTGAAATAGTCCATCTCCGGCGTGCGGTAAACCTGCACCACAAGCACGCGATCGAGATTGCCGATCTCCGTGCGGCCTTCGCCGTAGATGCGTACCCTCCGCGCGCGGAAGTCGCCAGCGGTGCGAACAGCGCCGTCCCACGGCTCCACCTTGGCCACGTCCGTGATCTCAACGATGGAAGAGGGATCGACAACGCGGTACGGCGTTCCCCGGACGCCCCGCTCGTTGAACGCGAAGACGCGCACCCCCGCATCTTCGAGCTCGATGGGGCCTTTGTTGTTGGACCAGCGCCGGTGTTGCCAGAGCTGCACGCTGAACGCGCCGGTCTCCGGGTCGCGCACGCCTTTGCGGTAGTGCATCCACACGCCCGACTCGCCCGTGGCGGCGCGGTAGGCGGGCCCGATTTCGAGGGGGCTCAACAGGCTCAGTTCCAAGCCAAGCCCGTAACCTTGCGCGAACTTCGCGATCGCGGTCATGCGCTCCACGTACTCATCCATGTCCGGCGTGAGGCGGCGCGGCTTCCCTTCCTGGCCGGGACGGTACTGGCTGAAAAAGTGATCGAAGGCGATGACGAGCGTCGGATGTCCTGCGGCCTGGGCGCGCTCGCAGATGGAACGCAGCGAATCTTCCCGCGGGTTGCGGCCCGTGGTCATGTTGAAGACCTTATCCGGGTCGGAGAGAAACTCCAGCTCCTCATCGCTCACGAGGATGATGTGCGGACGGCCCAGCTCAAAGGCCCACGGTCCGGGATAAGCGATAAGGTCGCCCTGGTAGACCTTCTCCGGGACGGGCGCATCCTCAGCAGCCTGGCACCAAGCCGCACCTGACCAGAGACCCAATGTCAAAACTAGAATGCAAATCGAACGCGCCATGGATGAAACCCCCGCAAGTCGTGGTACTCGTTTCAAAAGATCCCATTCATTGTACCCATCGGACATGCAACGAGCACGCTTCCAACGATCCGGTATCCCAGTTTCGTGTTTTGGTTCTTCGGATTTATTTCGGATTTCGAAATTCGGATTTCGTATTTGCTTCTCCTCATTGACCATTCGCCTCGCGCTCCCTACAATTCGGGGATTGGCGCGTCAAACTTGTACGGGAGGAACGATCATGTGGATGGCGGCGATAACCGTAGTGGCGGCAGCGTTGGGCGCAGACCCCGGAGCGCAGATACTCCCGCCCCTCCCCAACGGCGCGCCGCCCGCGGAAATGATGACACTCTATTTGCGCGGCGAGATGGTCGACGCCTTTGAACGCCGCGCCGAGGTGCTGGAGCAGGACCTCGCGACGCCGGAGAGCATCCTAGCGCGGGGGCAGCGTATGCGCGAATTCTTTGTGCAGCAACTGGGCGGCTGGCCGGAAAAGACGCCGTTGAACGCTCAAGTCTTTCCGGGCGAAACCCGCGACGGATTCCGTTACGAGAAGATTCTCTACGAGAGCCGGCCTGGTTTCTTTGTGACGGCCATCATCTATTTGCCGTTGACGGAAGGGCCGCACCCCGGCGTGCTCGTGCCTTGCGGTCACGATGCTACGGGCAAGGCCGCCGAAGCGTACCAGCGCGCCGCCATACTTCTTGCCCGCAACGGCATCGCGGCGATGATTTACGACCCCATCGGCCAAGGCGAGCGCAGCCAGTTGCTCGACGAGAACGGAAAGCAAAAATACAACGCCACGATCGAACACACCATCGTCACCGTGGGCAGCATTCCCCTCGGCTTGAACGTGGCAGGCTACCGCATCTGGGACGGGATTCGCGGGATCGATTACCTCTGCAGCCGCGACGACATCGACCCGGACCGCATCGGATGCACCGGCAACTCCGGCGGCGGGACCTTGACGAGTTACATCATGGCGCTGGACGAGCGCGTGCTATGCGCCGCGCCAAGTTGTTACATCACTTCGTTAAAGAATCTCATCATCAAGGATGGCCCGCACGACGGCGAACAGAACATCGCGGGCGCGCTGGCGTTTGGGATGGACCACAGCGACTTTCTGCTCATGCGCGCGCCGCGGCCCACGCTCATCTGTTGCGCCACGCAGGACTTTTTCCCCATTGCCGGGGTGTGGGACAGCTTCCGCGTCGCGAAGCGCGCGTATACAAAACTCGGCCACGAGGAGCGAGTCAACCTGGCCGAGGCGGACGAGCAACACGGGTTCACCATCCTGCTGCGCCAGGCCATGGCGAGATGGATGTTGCGTTGGCTGAAAGGTATCGACGAGCCGGTTGTCGAAGAGGATGTCGCTGTATTGACCGATGCCGAAGTGCAGGTCACGCCGCAAGGGCAGGTCCTGTTGCTGGACGGTGCGCGTTCGGTATTCGACATCAATGCGCAGGTGGACGCGCAACTCGCGGAATCGCGAAAGGCCGCTCCCAAAGATAACCTCATCGCGCAGGTGCGCGACGTGACGGGAATTCGGCCTCTTGCAGAGATTCCGGAGCCGGAAGTAGTCGTGGCGCACGAGTCGAAGGAGGACGGCTACACCGTTCGACATGTGGTGCTCATACCGGAGGTCGGGATCCGGCTTCCCGCGATCATGTACCTGCCTGAAGCCTCCAATGGCGAGGCGATGTTAGCCGTAGCAAACGGAAAAGCGGATCTCGATACGGAAGCATTGGCTCAGCTCGCGCGTAGCGGCTACCTCGTGGTGGCGCCGGACTTGCGCGGACTTGGCGAGACGACGTCCAACTGGACCCACGGCGAAGGTTGGGACAACGCTTTCGGTCCCGGCTACAAAGCCACATCGTTGGCGTACCTACTCGAACGGTCCATCTTGACCATGCGCGCCGAAGACGTGTTGGTCTGCGCTCGGTTCGCCGCGACCTATGAAAACTCAGGCGCGCCGCGCAAGGTGGTGCTCTCGGCGCAGGACGCAGCAGGCCCGCCGGCCCTTCATGCCGCCGCATTGGAATCAGAGTTGTTCAGCCGCGTCGTGTTGGAACGCTCGCTGCAGTCCTGGTCCAGCGTCGTGCGCACGCCGGAGACGAAGCGGCAGTACGAGAACGTCGTGCATGGCGCGTTGCGGGCCTATGATTTGCCGGATTTGGTTGAATCGCTCGGCGACAAGGCCGAATTGGTGGAGCCAACCGACGCAGCGGGAAATCCGGTGGGGCGAAACTGAGAAGACAAATTCGAAATCCGAATCTCGAAATCCGAAACAAATTCAAATGTTCTAAATTCGAATGACCGAAACGGGCCTCAACTGCGTTTATCGGTTATCGCAGGAGTTTCTGGTTCGGTCAGTCTTCATAACCTTCGTTCGTGCCAGCGGCGAACTCCGCTTCAGCCTTCGACTCGCGCACTGCCACGGTGACCGCCTCCCGCCCGCCGACCGGAACGGTCACGTTTAGGGTTTTGGTCCTTCGGATTTGTTTCGGATTTCGAGATTCGGATTTCGAATTTAGACCAACTCAAGCGCCCGGTCGACGCTGTGGACGACCGACACGCGAATCCCGCTCATTTGTCCGGCGACAGACTCCGCGTGCTGCTGCGACGTGCAGAGTCCAAAGACGGTGGGGCCGCTGCCGCTCATGATGGCGGCGCTGCAGCCGCAGTCGAGCAGTTGTTGTTTCCAATCCGCCAACTCGGGGTGCATGGGGAAGGCGGCCGTTTCCATGCGGTTGAATAGTGCATCGGCGAGGCCCCCTTCCGTTACCGCTTCGATGGCGCGGCGAAAGGTGGGCGTGCTTCCGGCGAATGGCCGTTCGGCGCTGCGTGCCAAGTCCGGACTGGTGTACACGTCGCGCGTACTCACGTGCAGATCAGGGTGCAGCAGAACGAACCACGTTTCCGGAATCGGGTCCAGTTGCTTCATGCGCTCGCCCCGGCCGGTCGCGGCGACAGTACCGCCATGGAGGCAATAGGGTACGTCCGAACCGAGCCGGGCGGCCAGACGTTCCAGGCGCGGCATCGAAAGCTCCAGGTCCCACAATTCGTTCAGTCCGGCCAGGGCCGCGGCGCCATTCCCCGAGCCGCCTGCGAGTCCCGCGGCCATCGGAATGCGTTTCTCCAGCCGCATGTGTACGCCCGCGCGGCAACCGGTCTCCTGCTGCAACAGCCGCGCGGCGCGGATGACGAGGTTCGACTCGTCCGTCGGCACGCCGGGCATGGTGCATTCCATGGTGACAGTTTCCGGCCGTGGTTCGAGCAGGAGCGTGTCCGCCAAGCTCACGGTCTGGAAGATGGTTTCGATGTTGGTGAACCCGTCGCGCCGTTTGTTCAGCACGTCGAGGTACAGGTTGATCTTCGCGTGGGACTTGATCTCGAGCATGTTTGTTCCTGCAACAACCGATAGCTGATCCCGGTTCTTCGGGAAACATCCCCCTAAATCCCCCTTCGAAGGGGGACTTAACACGGACATCCATTCAGAATCTCTGGCTCACATGTTTGCCGTCCGTTGGAGGGCCTGTCTCGTCCGACCTGAAAAGGGAACTCACCGAAGCCGCTAATGCTAATAGTTCTTCGAGCGCAGAATCGATATCAGCAGCATGATTCCGAGCACTCCGGCGAAGGTGAATCCGGCGTAGCCGAGCGATCGCGCTCCGATGTCGGAGGAGATGAGCAGACTGGAACCGACGATCAAGGCCCCCGCGATCAGGCTGAAGGCGATGCGGTTGCTGGCCCGGTCAGTGACGTTGGCCAGGTGGTCGAGTCCCTCATGATCGAGCTGAATCCGGAACTTGCCCTTGCGGAACGTGCGTACCAGGCTTTGCACCTCTCCCGGAATCTCTCTGCCGATGCGGATGGCCGACGCAAGGGTCTGCTGGCTTTCCTTGGCGAGCCGAACCGGGGCAAAGCGCTGTTTGATGATGTTCTCCACATAGGGGCGGATGATGGGCGCCATGTCGAGCGTCTTGTCGAGGGTTTTTGCGGTGGATTCGATGGTCGCCATGGCCTTCAACAACAGCGAAAATCGCGGCGCAAGTTGAAGCCGGTGCCGCCGCAGGATGTTCGTGATTTGGTCGAGCGCCTTGCCGACATCGGCATTGCCCATGACCGAGCGGGCTTCGAAGGCGATGTACTCCGCCACGTCGTGTTCCAGTTCCGCGCGGTGCTCGGTCTCCCCGGCGACCGTGAACTTGAGCAGCGCGTCCACGCAGCGCGGCGAATCCTCTTCAAAGACTGCGCGCAACAAATCGGCGATGGCATCGACATCGTGGGGTTGCAAGTGCCCCACCATACCGTAGTCCAGAAAGGCGATCTGGTCGTTTCGTGTCACGAGAATGTTGCCGGGATGGGGATCGGCATGGAATAGGTTGAATTCGAAGACCTGCCGGCACAGCGTGTTTGCGCCGTTGGCCGCAACAGTCCGCGGGTTGCAATTGCGGGACTCGTACTGGTCCAGGGCATCCACGCGCGCGCCGTCGATCCAGTCCATAACCAACATCCGCGGACCGGAAATGTCGGTCTCCACGCGGGGCACGAAGACGGCTGTCTCGCCGGAGTAGTTCTTGCGGAAGCGCTGGATGATGTGGGCTTCGATGGTGAAATCGAGTTCCCGCATCACGGTTCGGTTGAACTCTTCCACGGTGCCGACGGGATCGATCCACTGCAATTCTTTGACGTGCTCGGAGATCCATTCCGCCAAACCACGCATCAGGCTCAGGTCCGACTGAATCGTCTTGCGGATCCCCGGGCGCTGCACTTTGACCGCGACTTCCCGGCCCAACTGGGTGCGCGCACGATAGACCTGGCTCAGCGAGGCGGAGGCCACGGGCGTTTCGTTGAACGTGCCAAAGTGATCTTCGAGCCTTCCTTTGAGTTCGCCTTCAATGACC
>CAZWDH010000351.1:0-6440 GCA_964632865.1 uncultured Nitrospiraceae bacterium | reverse complement strand
GCGAGATCGCCTTGCAGAATTGCGATGTTCCGGTCCACGTCGCCGGGGTACGAGATGCCGATATTCAACACCGAAATGCGCTCGTCCTGCATGACCCAGCGGAAGCAGGCCGTCGGCAGCTTCGCGATGGCTGCGGAATCGTAATCGGGAACGACGTTCGGTGCGTTGTGATTGAAGATCCACGCGCCGAGCACTTTCATGGCGACGATGCCCATGTCGAGTTCGTGGGCGCGCGCAACGCAGGCTTCGCGCCATTCCATGGAGGTGTCCGAGTGGCGCGTGTTGTAGCCCTTCCTGAAGTAGCCGTATTCGATAAGCACCTGATCAAAGGCCCCGGTGTCGATCATCTTGTACATTTCTTCGAAGGCGTTGTGGCCGGTCAAGCCGATGAACTGGATGAGTCCTTCGTCGCGCAGCTTGACGAGTTCTTCGTAGAGTCCCATGGCCCCTTCGAACTTGAGGCGTTCGATGGAAGGGCCGTGGATTTGCATGCAGTCGATGCGATCCATCTTCAACGTCTCAAGCGACTTTTCGACACTGGGCCGCACTTCCGACGGATCGCCGACGAGCACTTTGGATGCGAAATAGAGCTGGTCCGACACATCGTGAAGCGCCTCACCCATGACCTGCTCGCTCTCGCGATAGATGCGGGCGTTGTCGAAATAGCGGATACCTTTGTCGAAGGCGTCGCGGACCATCTTCACGCGGTCGTCGAAAGAGGGAGGGTTGTCGAGTCCGTAGTACGCGTATTCCTTCTCCATCATGGCCGAACCGCCATGGCCGAGCACGGGGAAGCTGTAGCCCGTCTTGCCGAATTTTCGGACGGGGATCTGCAGGTCGGAAGTGATCGTCTTGGTTCCGGCGCTTTGCGCGCGAGCCGTCCCTGCGCCGAGGGCGGATGCAGCGGCCGCCACGCCAATACCTGTCTTCATGAAACCCCGTCGATCGATGTCGTCATGCGCGTGAGCCATGGATGCTCTCCCTTGTGCCGTGACCAGTCCGAGTATGAGGAACCATGGTCGCATGGCTGGGGTGGATTTGCAACTTGTGATGTGACGCTGGCAATGACAGACACGGACCTGCACGGACGTACACGGACGGACACCGACCTGCACGGACGGACACGGACAGGCGCGGGCAGGCGCGACCTCCTTTTTGGTTGTTTCAGAATCTGGGCAGGTGTTTCAGCCCGTAGAAGTTCTGGTCCTGCTCGGTCCGTTCAAACTTGGGTGGTGCGAGCATATCGGGCGTCCTGTTGCTCCCTTCGCGTGTCAGGAAGTACCGGCCGTCCTTGACGGTCTCGAACTGGATGACTGCGCCCTCCAACGCTTGGGCGGGTTCTTCCACGTCCAATCGTGTCACGAGTACCTTCGCATCCGGCCACGGATTTACCACCTCGCATGGCCGTCCCGCTTCGGACGCAACCACGGCCACGACAACTTCGTTGTCTTCCAGCTTGGCCGTCACAACGAAGGCGCCTTCGGCGCGGAGATTCTCGAAATAGGCGTCGTTCCAGCGATCCGGCATGGTGGGGAACAAGCGAATCCGGCCACCCCAGGATTGCAGGAGCATTTCCATGGTTGCGGCAGCCGATCCGAAACCGGCTTCCAAAGTCATGGGCTCATAATCGAAGAGCGTGACACCGAAGATACGCGGGTCACCGTTCACGTGGAAGGTGTTCGGTTTGATGAAGGCGTTCGCGTACATGTCGAGCATCTGCCAGGCCATGTTGCCGTACCCCGCGCGCGACGCGATGAGCGACATCCACGGGAAGGCCCAGCCGGTCCATTCGCCCGTGCCTTTCACGCGAATCTCATGAAGGGAATCGCGGATGATGGCGCGATCCTCGTCGGACCCATCCACGTTGATCAAACCCAGGGGATGGATCGCCATGAGATGGGAATGGTGCCGGTGTGAATGGCCCAGCGGCGTGTCCGCGCTGACGAGCAGCCGATTGCCGGTGCGGACGTAGGGCGTCAGGTTGGCCAACACCTCGGTTACACGGGCCGTCAATTCTTCCTCGGTTCCCAGGATCGCATTGGATTCGAGAATCGCACTTCCGAGGAAGCGAATGAGCGCGAGATCGCAATTCGGGTCCTTCGTGTACGCGCTGAACCCGCCTTCGCCGTACTCCGGCGAATAGCTGAGGGGCACGTGCAGCTTGCCGTCGTCGCCGGGTTCGAGCAGGTTTGCGTAGGTGAGGAAGCAACCCTTCATCATCGGCAGCGCCTGCTCGCGAAGAAAGGTCGTGTCCTGTGAATACAGGAAGTGCAGCCAGTAGTGATGCGCGAGCCACGCCGCATTCCCCGGCCACAGCTCCACGCCGGAATAGCCGTAGATGCGTTCGCCTTTCGGACCAATCGCGCAACCCGACCAGAGTCCGTCGAACCCGAAGAATTCCTGGCACTGTTCCTGCCAGCGTGGGATGCATTCGGAGAACGCGCGATACAAGGGTTCGCCCATTTCGAGCCGGTTCGCGGTGTAGATGGGCCAATAGGACTGCTGTACGTTCATGTCGAGATGGTAGTCGCCCGCCCAGGGCGGCATACCGCCATCGAGCGTCCACAGCCCTTGCAGCGTAACCGGCAATCCGCCTGGACGCGACGAACACGCGAGTTTGTACATCTCGATGTAGTAGAGCGCTTCAAAGCGCGCGTCGGGAATGGTGAGGAACGAGCGCGACCAGAAGTTTTCCCACCAGTTCACGTGCGCGACTCGAGCGGCTTCGTCGAAGGATGCCAGCGCCGACTGCGCGGCGGCGAGAGGATCGGGGGCGTCGTTGGACGACATGATGGACAGCAGATACTGCACGCGATTGTCGCTCACCTGCGAGCGTTGCCAGGCGAGCGCATAAACCAGCCCCGCGGGCGTCCGTTGCACGAAAGAACCGCCGGACGCATCGGCAGACACTTCGGGTTCCGGGTACCCCCATCGCTTCAGCGTTTCCTTCGCGCTGGCGTCGAGGTGATCGAGGGAAACGCGAAACGCGGCGTTCGCGGCAGCGCCGCCTTCCAGCAGGATGGACAAGACGTTCGATTCCGCGTTCACCCGCGACGTCATCGCGATCCGTTCGCCATCTACTGTCAGCCGCTGCGCAACCGTCGCGTCCCGCAAGCGCAACCGCGCGTCAACCCAGTCCACCGGCCCGCCGAAATCCACTTCCAGGCGCGGCATGGGGAGACGCGTGGGGTGCGGATCGTCCCCGTAGATGGTCTGGGTCCGCATGATTTGCTCGGCTTCCTCGCGCTGATCCGTGTCGACCAGTTCGCGAATCCGCGCATAGGTGATGCCGTTCAGCGGTTTCTCGCGCGTTTCCCAGGCATCGTACTTGTCGAGGGTGATCTTCAGCGGCCCACCGTCGCCCCAGATCATGGCGCCCATATGGCCATTGGCGAGGGGAATACCCTCCAACCAGCGGACCGGCGCTTTCTCCCAGACGGGATCGTGCTGATCCAGAAACGACACTGGCGGCATCGCCATTGAAGCAAGGACTATGAAAGAAGCAAGCGCTGTGGACATGGGAACTCCCCCCTCTGATTCTTTCCGCGTATCGTACCCGGTATTGAAACCGAGATCGAGGCATGTAGCGCAGGTGGGGACGCCTGCAAATTTTAGAAGCAAAGACGCAGGCGGGGACGCCTGCGCTACATGTGCAAATCGTTGGGATTCGAAATTACTGCTTCCCCCGCAGGTGCGGCTCGACGTAGGTGCGCCACTCGTCGGAATCTTTTGGTACGTACGAGACGTGCCAGTCGAGATACAGGACGTTGCGACCCGGTTCGGGTCCTGGAAAATCCGTACGATTCAGGAGGATTGGAATCTCGGATGCGATCGCGTCGGCGGTGGCGCGATCGTTCTGCCAGATGTCCGGGTCGCCCGCCCGCTGCGCGACGAGATCGTATACCTGCGTACCGGGGTACAAATACAAGTACGAGTTCGTTCCGGGATCGTCCTTCGGGCTTGTCAGCACGGACGGATCGGTCAGGTACTCCGGATACACGGAAACCCAACCGCCCGGCGTGTAGTTCTCGTGCTCGTTCTGGAACATTTGGATGATAATGCGAAGTTGCTGGAGATTCTTCTGGTCCTGCGTGATCCAGGCATTGATCGTCCCTTCGTCCGGCACCGTGTCGTTGGCGCGCCGGCCTTCCTGGTGCACTTGTTCGTGGAGATCGCCGCGCGCGGTGATGGTGTAGGTCACGCTGGGATCGGAGTATTCAATCGTCATGATGGTCGCGGGCTCCAACCACTCATTTCCCCCATGTTGCGTGCGGAGTACTTCGTCGTAAGCAGCCCAGCGTTCGCCGAGAGGAAGATATTGGCGGAACGCATCGAAACGCGGAGCCTCCGCCAAATTCGGCACGGCGATCCGGTGTTGGCCATCATAGGTCACCCGGCGCTCCTCGTTCGTGGTGTACGGTGTGGACAGACCCAACTCACCCGGCACCAGCATGTCGAGCGTCGCCGGAAAAAGACCCTCATGATCCCGCGCGTAAGCCATCAATGCGTTGCGGATCTGCTCCACCTCCTGTTCGCGTTCACGCAATTTGGCCAGGATAGCCTCCTCGTCTTCGGGAACTTTCGTGAACCGCAGATCCAACGACTCCGGGTCAACCCCGTCGCCGAAAGGCGTGGCGCCGTCGAATTTCATCACGACGTAGTCCTGCGACCAGGTCAGTTCCCCGCGCAGCACGAACAAGCCGTCGCCTTCCTTGAACTGAAGCATCAGCTCGCGCTCGTCCAGGGTGCCGGTGGCAAACGTGCCGCCGCCCTCGTCCGTGACTTCAACGCGACCGCCGTCCTGATGAAAGATCAACAGATCGCCGTAGTCTTCAACCGACCCTTCCATGGCCAGCACGACCTTCCACAAACCATCGATGCTGCGCGCGGGCGGCGCCTCCATCGTGAATGGTCCGAGAGTCAGGCGAATGGCCTCGCCATTCCAGTCGAGCACGACCTCCTTTTCGTACACCTCCGTCAAGGTGACGCCTTCTTTGACCGCGTCGCCCACACGATAGACCTTCTGCTTGCCGGTCACCGTATCGCGAAGCACCGCGGCCGGGGCCCCGCCGAGAACTGTACCGGCAAGGGCAAGATTGAGGGGTTTCGGGGTCGATTCCGGCATCGGTTCTGGCGCGGGCGGTGGAGACGCTTCCGCTTGGTCATCGATGCCCTCGGCTGCAGGCTCCGACGGCACATCCGGCGACTGCTCCAGTTCGCCGGCTGAAACCGTGGGAGTCGTCGGGGCCTGGGTTGGACGCAGGAAATAGAACGTCAACAGGATGGCAAGCACCAGGAGCAGAATCACTCCGATCGCGACGGCCAAGAGCGCTCGTGGCGGCTCGTGATGTTCCGCCATGTCTGCGGGCGCGTCTCCGACAACCGGTTGCTCCCCGCGAGGTTCTCCGCCATCCTGGCTTGGGGCGGTTTGTTCCTTGCCGCGCTCAGTCATTGATGCTGTCCTCGCTCATTGGATGCGGACGTGCTCTTTACAGATGCATGAATCATTCTATTGGAACAGAAAACGCCAGGGAAACACACAATGATGACGCGCAATCACCGGTGTGCATTCATGTTATTTCCGGCTCCTTCGAAATCCTCCCACGAAAGTTACTCGCGGCGGATGGAATTGCATACGGGCTCCATTCCCGCTAGGATCACTGCGTGCCGGGCGTTTCCAGCGAGACTTCCGGTCGAGCGTGGGGCAGAGGCGGGAGACCATGACCAAGGTCAAGTGTCCAAAATGCGGGGCGACGAACCCCAGCGATGAATCGAAGTGCGGCCGTTGCGGGGGCACGCTGCCGCAGGTTCGCGTCCAATCCGGCGACGGCGGACAGCGGCAGGCCCCGCCGGGCAGACCCGGCCACCACACCTTCCAAAAAGGGCAGGTCGTCGCCAACCGGTACACGATCCTCGACGTAATTGGCCGGGGCGGCATGGGCTGCATCTACAAGGTCTACGACAACACGCTGAAGGAAGAAGTCGCGTTAAAGACGCTCCTCCCGCAATACGTGCAGGACAAGCTAGTCGTCGACCGCTTCTTCAACGAGGCGCGAATCGCGCGGCAGTTGTCACACCCGGGAATCGTGCGCGTGCACGACATCGGCCTGGCCGACGGTTCCGTCTATATTTCCATGGAGTTGCTCAAAGGCCAGTCGTTGCGGTCCATGATGGACAAAATGGGTCCGGGCCGCCGCATCCCCGTGAAGAGCACGCTGCAACTGATGATCCAGTTATGCACGGCGCTGGAGTACGCGCACCAATTCACCGTGCATCGCGACATCAAGCCTGAGAACGTGATGGTCTTGCCGAACGGCACGGTGAAGCTCATGGATTTCGGTATCTCGAAGCTCATGACCAACCAGAGCCTTACGGCCACGTCGGTGATCATGGGCACGCCCCACTACATGTCGCCGGAGCAGATCAAGGACAGCCGGAAC
>CAZWDH010000350.1:0-6476 GCA_964632865.1 uncultured Nitrospiraceae bacterium | reverse complement strand
CCCTTCAAAGGGGGAATGCGTAAAGCGTTGTCTTTCGGTTGGACGACAAGTTGATGGATTCTATTTGGGTCATGGGTGTGTACTTGCGCAACGCGAAGCGTTGCGGCAAATTCCCCCTTTGAAGGGGGATCAAGGGGGATGTTCCCCCGGAGATTTCACGGGTTTTATCGTGGTTGGACTGGATTTAGCGGAGTATCTCAGTACGCGCAAGGCGCTGGTCGAACAGGCGCTGGAAGCGCGTCTGCCGTCGGCGGACAAAGAGCCGAAGGGCGTTCATGAAGCCATGCGCTACGCCACCTTGGACGGCGGGAAGCGCTTGCGTCCTATTGTGGCCCTCGCCGTAGCGGATATCGCCGGGACCGCGCCGGAGAACGTCCTCGACGCGGCGTGCGCGGTTGAGTTTGTGCACACGGCATCGCTCATACTCGACGATTTACCGGCCATGGACGATGCGCCGGACCGGCGCGGGAAACCCTGCACGCACCACGTCTACGGCGAGGCGACCTCCATTCTCGCGGCCTTCGGATTGATATCGAGCGCGTATCACTTGGTTACGCGCAACGCGGAGTGCCTGTACGGCACCGAAGCGACCGCGGACGTGGTACGGGTGCTTTCCGAGGTTCTCGGCACCGAAGGCATCATCCACGGTCAACATATTGACTTGAACCTCGCCGATCTCAATCCGAGCCTGGAAGAACTGGAACAGATCTACATTCAGAAGGCTTCCGCCTTGTTTCTGGCGTCTATCGCGATACCTGGGCGGCTGGCCGGACTCTCTCCGGAAAACGTCCGGCGTTTGGAGCAGTATGCCCTCAGCCTGGGTCTGGCCTTCCAGATTACCGACGATCTCATCGACGCGGGCGCGCCGGACGAGAATGCGGCGAAGGCCACCTTCTCCACGCACCTCGGCGTCGAAGGCGCCAAGGCCAAGGCGCGCGGCCTGATTGAGGAAGCCATCGGCCACCTTTCCACCTTTGACGAACGCGCGGAACCTCTCCGCATGTTGGCGGCATATGTCGGCACGCGGACAGTCTGAGGCGTTCGGCATATACCTTCGGGTGGCCGGCGCGATTGCCATCATCATCGTCGCGGGGATCGCCGGGTTATGGCTCGGCGGGCGCGACGGGCAGATCGGTGAAGATCAAGCGCGCACGCCGGAAGGAACGAAGCAGCCCGACACCGTGGCCCAGGCTGACAAGCCGGCCGCTCCTTCACCGCCCTTGTACCTGTATGCAAACATTCAACCCGGCGCCGATCTCGAAGCAGTCGTAGGCGAGGTTACGATGGCCGCCAAGGCGGGCATTCACGACTACGTGTTCCGCGTGGCGTTGCCCTGGCCCGAACAGGGTCCAACCGTATCGGAAACGCTCTATCCCCTGGACCGCATCGAGGAGGCCGATCCGAGCGCCAACATTCTGCTCGCGATTTCCCTCAATCCTCCCGATGCCTGGATGACGGCTCATCCCGAGGCGGCTTCCTCGGAAGGCGTCTTCCCCAGCGTGACATCCGAGCGATGGCTGGAGGCTGGCCGACAGGCCCTGTCAGAGTTGCTGCAGGGGCTTGAAGACTCCGCGCGCGGCGACAAAGTCGTTGGACTCATCATCGGCGCATTGGAGGAGGACCGCTGGCGGCATCCCAAGGAATACGATCGCTCAGAGACGAACCGTACAGGGTTCCGTTCGTGGCTACGAACGCAATACCCCGACGGGACAGCCCTGGCCGAAGCCTGGGGCGATCCCGCCGCGGCGTTTGAAGCCGTGGAAATTCCCCCGCAGCCGGACACGCAGGACCGGAGCAACGTCTTTTTCACCACGCCGGATGAGCAGATCCACGTGGACTACCTGCGCTACGTTTCCGAGAGCACGGCCGACACTTTGTCGACATTCTCCGCCCACGTCCATCAGGCGGGAGACCGGGTGTTCAAGGTGCTGGTGCCCTACGGCTACTCCTTTGAATACACCGCAAACGCCAGCGGTCATTGTGCCTTGGCACTTCTGTTGGACGGCGTGATTGACGGCTTCGTGAGTCCCGTCTCCTATGTGGACCGCGCCTTGGGTGGCGCGGGCGGTTTCATGGGACCTGTAGACAGCGTCGGCATTCATGGAAAGCAGTGGTATGTCGTTGACGACACGCGCACGGGAATATCCCGGAATGTCGCTACGGGCGAATTTGAACGGATCGAGGGGCTTCGCGTGGAAGACGTGCTCAATGTCCAGCGGCGAAACTTCGCCGGCGCGCTCGCTCATGGTCTTGGACTCTTCTGGGCAGATCCCGACGGCGTAGGCGCCCTGCATGAACCCCGTATGTGGGAGACCTTCGGACGTATGCGTTCCGCGTATCAGACCATTTGGACCACGGAGTCACTTGCCCAGGGGCCCGGCTTTGCGGGATATCCAACACCGGAAGGGCGCGTCGGTCTGACGGTGGTGGTCGATGAACCCAGTCGATTTCACCAACGATGCGACGAACCATTGAACGCGCTTCTGCTGACAAATGTCCGCGATGCGGCACTTCGGGCCGGCGTGCCCGTTCAATTCTGTTTGCTACAGGATGTGCTTGAAGGGCGAACTGCACCCTCTCTAGTGTATATTTTTGTTAACGCATTTCATCTTCATGAGGACGATCGCACGTCACTGCAAAAAGTTCTGATCGAGCAGAATGCGGCAGCGATCTGGATGTATGCTTCCGGTTACATTTCTGCCGGCGCATCGGCGGACAATATCAGCAAGACCACGGGACATACCGTTCGGGCCTTCGACGCGGCAGCGACCGCCGGATCGGACTTTCAACTCGACGGCGGAAAATGGCTGGCGAAAGGAGACGGTATTAGTCCCACTGAAACATGGTCGCCGCTGTTTTACATTGAAGCGGACGACACCAAGGCCATTGCCAAGTATCGGGATTCTCAGCGGGTGAGTGTCGCCGTCGAGTTCTTCGAAGAGGGGTGGGCATCCATTTACGTCGCGGAGCCTTCCCTCTCCCGGGACCTGCTTCTAGAGATACTGAGCATCCTCGAGGAGCATTCATACATTCGACCCGAGTCGAAAGGATCCGACGTGCTTCACTTCGGGCCCGAGTTCTTTGCCATTCATGCGGGTGCGAATGGCGAGCGCGAAATCGACTTAGGCGATCACTACGACATTCAGGACATGCTGGACACGAACGTGGGATGGCTGGACAAACGGCAGTTGACGGTTCCAATGAAGACTGGGGACACCCACGTGTTCCACGTTACGCCACCGGCCCACGACACCACGCCGGACGATTCGGAGGAGGAACCGGGGGCTTCCGAGGAGGGAGGTGCGCAATCATGAGCGAGGTGCTTCTCGGCATCGATGTGGGGGCCACGGGAATCAAGGCCGGGATGTTTTCACCCGACGGCAAGTTGCTCGCCGTAGCGGGCCGTCGCAACGGTCCGGTGCAGGACCCCATGGGGGAACCAGGCTGGATGGTCTGGGACCCGGACGATATCTGGGGTAAGGCCTGCGACTGTGTGCGGGAGTGCCTGATGACGGTGGGGGACGCGGCCCGCGTCAAGTCGGTGGCATGTACTGGATTCGGAACGGACGGCGTACCGCTGGACGCCGATGGGAATTGCCTCTATCCCTTCGTGAGTTGGCATTGTGGACGTACCGTGCCGCAGCAGTTGGAGATGGATAGGCGCGTTGGAAACGCCGAGATTTTTCAAATCACCGGATACCACAACTACCATATCAACACCGCGAACCGTTTGCTATGGTTCCGGCAACACCGTCCCGAGATTCTGAGGAAGACGCACCGCTGGTTGCAGGTGCAGGACTATGTGGCGTTTCGCTTGTCCGGGGAGTTCACTACCGAATGCACGATTGCATCGACCACCATGATGCTCGATATGGGCGCGCGAACGTGGTCGCCGAAGATGTTGGAGGCCGCCGAAGTCGATCCATCGATCCTTCCGCCGACGAGTGAGGCGGGGACGCAAATTGGCGCGGTGACGGCGCAAGCTGCAGCGGAAACTGGCCTCATCGCGGGAACCCCTGTTGTCACCGGCGGCCACGACTGCGAGATCGCTGTGCTCGGGGCGGGCGTCGCGCAGGATGATATCTGGATCGACATCACCGGGACCTGGGAAATTCTCATCGCGACCGTCAACGCCTTCCGGCCTACCGCCGAACATTACGCCAACGGCCTCGATTTCGAATGCCACGCGTTACCGGGGCAGTGGATCTGCCAGAGCCTGATGATCGCAGGCGCCGTAACCGAATGGGTGCGGAACAACTTCTATCGGGACGTCGCCGAGGAAGAAGTGTATAGCGTCATGTTTCACGAGGCCGAAACCCCGGCGCACGGCGTCTACATGCTCCCCGCCTTCATGCGTGGCATGGGGCCCGACGCGAGCCGCCACGCCCTCGGCACGATCCTCGGTCTGCAAACCATGACGACCCGCGGGCAGGTCGTGCGCGCCGCACTCGAGGGCCTGTGCTTCCAGCTCAAGCGCCAGATCGGCGCCATCGGAGACGCCGTCGGCGGCAAGCCGTCCCGCCTTCGGGTGGTCGGCGGTGGCCAGAAGAACCCATTGTGGCTGCAGCTCAAGGCGGACATAACAGGACTCCCGGTCGAAATCACGACCAATCCCGAAGTGACCCTCCTCGGCGTGTCCATCCTCGCCGGTCTCGGCGCCGGACTCTACGCCAACATTCAGGATGCTGTAGGCCGCGTTCAATTCACGACCGAAGACTTCGCGCCAGATGAAACCATCCACGAAGCTTACGAGGCCCGCTACCAACAAGTATATAGTTGTCTGGCCCGTTCGCTCGAACCTCCCTACTTCGCAATTGACGCGGAGCTTCGTGGGTAAATAGGTCCATCCCCGCGACCAATTCAGTCGGGGTGTCTCCAACTATCGCATCGTCGAGCGAAAAGGGTTCAGTACTGAATGGGTAAGGTGAGTTGACGAAGTCGCTCCACGGCAAGGGCAAATTGCCCATTGTCTTCAATGGCACGTCTCGGTATGTAAATACTTTGATTATTGCTTATGCAGCACAGTATACCTTGCCGGCCATCGAGCACCTTATGCAGATGTCGAATAGTACTCGTTCCGATGACGGATTCTGTGTGAAGCTCGTCTGGTTCGATGCGCACCCGAATCACCGCGCCCTTGTAAGTAGCGCGCCGGTACGATGTGTGGACTTGGAGCCGCAACACGATGTATGGAAGCGAAAGAATAAAAATCACGCCCATAATTGCAAGAATGGCCGCTTCAAAGTCTCCCACTGACAGTTCAATGATCATTAACCCCACCAGCAACAGCGCCACTAGGCGCGGTAGCCAACGGATTGCCCGCCTCGACTGAAATAACTTTGCCGCTGCCAGATAGTCACGTCTCGTAAGCGTGAACTCTGCTTCGATTGCATCGCCGGTTTCTGACAACATACGATTGCGCTCATTGTTGAATTTGACTTGATCGATGGTACTTCAAACTAAATCGCAAATTGAAGCTTCAAGAGCCTCAGGCTCTGGTAATTACGAGATTTTCATTCTTGGTGCATCCGTTGTACTCTTTGGGGAGGATTTGGCGCTTCCGGAATAGCGAAACGATTTGAGGCCGAGGAATAGACATGGATGAAAAGCTCCTTCAATCGATGACCGATAGTATGGTAGATGAGGTGCATCCCGAAGAGATTATTCTGTTTGGTTCTCACGCAAAAGGGGAGGGGCGCGAGGAATCGGATCTTGATTTCCTGGTGATAATGCCTGATTCCGCGGAGGCGGGCCGGGGCCGGCGTAGGGTCACTGCGCGGCTGTACAGGCGTCTGGCTTCTATTCCGGTACCGATCGATATCCTCGTCTATACGCGAGGCGAAATGGAACGTTGGCGCGACGTGCAGGGGCATGTCGTTGCGACTGGCCTGAATGAGGGAAGACGCCTGTATGTCCGGCCATGACTTTCGCCGGGAACTCCTCGGGTCGGCCTAGCGAACGATGACGACCCGTCGCCAAGTTTTCCGCGCCGCGCTCAAAAGATTGTTTTTCTAACTCCACCGCTTAATCGAGGCGATCGGAATCCTCGTCGGCAAAGCGCCGGCACGACTCCGTCCTAAAGTTCAGGAGGGTGACTCGCTTCCGCGATTTCACGCATCCACCACTCATTTTCCGCGGGGGTGAGACTTCCTTTCTCAAGTTTAAATCCCCTTTCAAAGACAAAGACCACTACTACACCGTGGCGTTTCTCAGGGATGACCGCTTCGTTTCGCGGAAAGAAATTGTAATAGCAATACGCAATTTCAACTGGTGACTGGTGCGCGATTATACTCAACAGTTCGCGCAAGGTACAGGGTGCCCGCGAGATCTCTATTGCCTCTGCTTCGGTGAATGCCGGTGGGGCGGAAGAGAGGCGAGACAAGAAATTCATTTCTACGCTAATGTTGGTACCGCCCAGATTTGCCGTGGATATCGCCTTTTTGATCGCGCCCCAGCTCGTTTCGTGGTAAAATCCG
>CAZWDH010000349.1:0-6507 GCA_964632865.1 uncultured Nitrospiraceae bacterium | reverse complement strand
GGCGTTCCACAACGCAGATGGTGCTCTTATCCCGGTTGGGATGCGCACAGATCGGGCAAGGGTCGGTTTCGGTGAGGTTGCAGCACGTCGAGCAGGTCGTGATCCGTTCGCGCGCATCGCGGATGGCCTCGCTCAGAAACTGCGCTTCTTCCGGGGGCGCGCTCAACACGTGCAACGCGTACCGCTCCGCGGAGCGCTTCCCGACCCCGGGCAAGCGGCGAAAGGCTTCGATCAGCCGCTCCACCGAGGGCGACTCAAAAAGCACGGGGCCTGCTCCCGGTGGTAGACGTTGCCAGCAATCGCTCGCGGATTCCTTTCCACTCCTGCAACATGGCGTTCTGCGTCAGCACATCGACCCGGTCCAGAAAGATAACGCCGTCGAGATGATCGGATTCGTGCTGAATGATCCGCGCCAGAAAGTCGTTTGCCTCAAACTCCAGTGATTCCCCGTAGACGTCTTGGGCTCGGACGCCGATGCGCTTCGCGCGCGGAACCTGCACGTAGATATCGGGTAGGCTCAGGCATCCTTCCTGTCCGAATTCCTCGCCGTCCCGTTCCACGATCTCGGGATTCACGAGACACATCTTTTCGCCTTCCGGTTCATGGAGGACAAATAAGCGCATCTCGAGTCCCACCTGCGGTGCGGCAAGACCCACGCCGTCGAAGGCGTACATGGTTTCAAACATATTGGACGCCAGTTCGGCCAGATTAGGGCCAAAAGTTTCCACGGGCGCAGCCGTTTTCGTCAACGGATCGTCCGGATACAGAACGACATTCAGGACCGACATGATTCACTCCGCATTGGGGTTTCCCGCTCCACAAATTCCCGGAGCGATCCCTGTTTCAGTGTGAGAATACCAGAACCCGCAAAAGCGGCTCAAAAGCGAACAGGACCGGGGTATGTGCGCGGCCCCTTACCGCTTGATCTCCTGGTGACGCACCGGCGGGTTGATGGGCTGTTCGTCCTGGGCTTCCTGCTGGATCGGTTCAACCACACCAAGAGGCACGCCCGCGTTCGCCGCTGTTTCACTCTCCGCAACGAGCACAACATTCGGCGGATCGAGTCGCAGAAGTACCGGCTCGGCTGGCGCCATGACCGTGGGGAAATGAACCTCGTTTCCGCCGATCAAGTCGACACCTCGAGTGAAGGGCCCTGCCAGATAGACCGATACGGGCTCTTTTCGCAGGTTTATCGCATAGAGATACGCCTCGCCGTTGTGCTCAACGAAGCGGGTCTTCACCCCTTCGAGAGGATAACGCGACGCGTTGATGGCGCGCGGCACTGAAGGCGCACTATCCAGGTCACAGGCCGCGTCCAACGCGTGCAAATACTCCGTCGGCCAATCCACACCACGAATCAGGATGGTGCGCGCGGAGGTCGACAACGTTTCCTGGCGCGCCAGGCCACGCGGGTTGTACGAGATGGGCTTCCCTTGCCGGATAGTGATGCCGCCGCCCGCGATGTACGCATCGATGAGGGTGAATGCTTCGTCGGAAACGGAAGGCGCTTCCGGCAGTACCAGAATCTTCACGTCCCCCAGCGCGCCGCTGACGATATCCTTCTCAGTAACAAAACCGACCTTGAAGCCAAACGTATGACATCCCTCATAGGCATGCTTTACCGATTCCAGATAGGGCGTGCCATCCTCGAAAATCTTGGACGACAACGACCAGAGAATCCCGACCTCCGGGGCCGCCGACTGGAACGCGGTGACTAGCGGCGCGAGACGGTTTAGATCCAAGCAGGCGCGGGCGTAACCCTCCAGCCGTTGAGGCCGCCCCAGCAGCGTCTGGGAACTTCCGTCCGGCTTGCCCAGCGGCGCCGTCGACGCGTTCAGTCCGGCCATTGCGCCTTCCCACGCGAGCGCGTACGCCGCCACGCCTAGCACGTTCGCAGGCGCGGTTTCACCGGGGATGAAAGAATCCCAGCTATTGAATACCGGCGCATCCTGATCCAGCGATCGGAGGAGGGTGTAGTTCAAACTCTGCGACGGATACCCGAGGGCTAGATACGGATGTTCAAGAGATTCCATCGCCGTGCAACCGCTGACGTCCGTGAACTCAGCGACACTTTCCCGATTCAATCCAAACGCGGACTCTCCCGCTTCGAATGCCCTATCAGATTGATTCACCTGGATGGCCACAGCCGGGGCATACCGGCGGGCGAGATCGCTCAAGCCTTCGAGGAAAGCCGTTCCCAGTTGGTATTGGTACAGCGACAGATCGTGCCGGTACGCCGGACGGTCCAGATTCCAGTTCAACACGACCTCGTCAAAGTCGAGGTAAAAGGTTCCCCACACGCGGTTCATGATCTCTCGATCGCCGTACTGATTCCTGGCAAAGGTAATTAAGCCTTGCCGAATCGGTTCGCCGAGGAACTGCATTTCGGGGCGGTCCGCCAACGCCAGGCTGACCAGCGAAGCTTCGTCCGAAAGCGCCGGAACGAGGGTCTTCGCGTGGCGTTCCAGAATCGATTCCAGCCTCGGATGCGTCACGTCGTAGGGAAACGTACCGGCTCCACCTTCCGCCAGCGCCGGCCACGCATCATAGACCCATGGCGCCATCGCATCCGGCGCCAGGCTGATCGTCACGCCCATCCCGGCGTCTTCCGCACTGTGCAGGAGATTCATCACCTCCTGAGGCACCGTACCGGCCCCGCTTCGTTGCTCCAGGGTGTCCACAGGACCCACCCGCGTTTCCACGATATTCAAGCCATAGCGGCGCAGAATAGGTATAGCCGGCGCCAGTTCATAGTAGTCCGCAGTCGCGCCGAAGAGAAAGACCGGTCGCCCTTCACTCGTGAACATCCCGTCGCGGATTTCAGTATTTCGCACAACCGGGATCGGAGCGAGGAGCGGTTCATCCTTCGCCGTTCTCAAACTGAGGTCCACGCGAATCGTGTCGAGCAAGGACTGCAGGAACCTGGTGTCGTCCAAAGCCCTGCGCCAGGAGCCGTCCGCATAGGCCGAGGCCGCAACGGGCAAATAATCATGAACGATAGCCAACCTATACCCAGCGTACGGTGCGACACTCTCCGCGACCGCAGCGACATGGCTCTCGAGTTCCCGAAGATCGGTCTCCAGATCTTGAAGCAGCGACTCGATATGAGATCCCGTAATTCGGCGGATACGGTACGTTCGCGAAGCGAGTTCCATGTCTTCTGAACGGTCGACGGTCAGTCTAGCAACGTAGTCCCCGTCCGGGAGCCCTTCCGGATTCCAGGCGATGGAGAAGGGATTCTCGCCGGTCACGACATCCAGAAGGACCTCGCCCGCGTACTGTGGCAACCCGTCCTCGCCTTCCACCACGATGCGCGCAGCGATCTTGTCGAAGGGCTCCGCCGACATGATGGTTCCATCCCAAAGCACGGTCGCGGGTAGCAGGAACTGGTTGGATACAGTCGCCTCCACGTACGCCTGGGGCGTTCGGGCGGCGCCCAGTTCCTCGACCCACAGTTTGCTTGTGTCAGAGGCAGCAGGTGACTCTTGGGCTCTCGCCATGAAGGCTGCGCACCACGGAAGGCAAATTGCCCCAAGGAGTAGTGAAATCGGCAAACTACGGTGCATCGAGCGAAGTCCTTTCTCGTGAGGGAAGTTGGACGCTGCGGACGGCTCATTGTAGGTACAAGCCGATACCCTGTCAAAGCAAACGCGGGAAAGTACTTCCACGTTGACGCCGTAGTTCCGGGTTTGCGAATCCCGGCTCAGGCGTGTACAATCCCAGCGAGTCCTCTCGCGGCGTTCTGTCGCGGCGATCGTAAATCCCCCGAAAATCGCTGTGAATACCCCCATGGCTTGGGGCGTCTACGTTGCTGAGACGCAATCACATACCAGCAATGGTGAGAGGTTGGACTGAAATTTCGCTGGAAATTCTGTAACGACTGGTGCAACTTTCCCGTATTTGTGAGTATACACCTTGAAGAGTGACTGGAAAGTTTGAACGGCTTGATTCCTTAGTGAATGAACGGGGACGCAAGAATTTTGGGGGATCCTCCAATTTCTATCCCTCGAAAGCATTAAAATGCCATCGCGGGGAATTAGTTGACAAAGGTTCGCAGAATTAGTAGGGTTGGATTCTGTGCGGGATTACAGGTTAAGAAACCTGTCTTGTGCGTAAGTCCATTTATACCATAAGGTGAAGTGAGGGACTACGACCATGAATACCAACGCAAGAATGGTTGCAGGTTCGATTATGGCGGCGCTCGCCATGATGGCGGTAGCGGAGATACATTCCATCCCCGCAGACCAGGTAAACCCCCAGAAGGTCTACTGGGGCGTGGCAACCGGCTTCGAAAAGGCCGGCGAAGTCGATTATGATGAAGTCGTCAAAGCCACGCCTGAGTACAAACAACTGAAGAAAAGCAAAGTCGAACGGGGCACCGGTAAGTACTGGATTCTCATGAGCCAAGCCAGTGATCGTACGACGCGGGCCATCTCGCAGGTCGGCCAGGACACGGAATACGACCTGATCGTAGCCCAGGGGTATCTGGCCAGTCTTGAACCTGCCATCCCTGCCGAGGATATTACCGAATTGATTCTCGAGGAGTTGGGTGACGACGCCTCGAGAGACGATGAGAAGGCAAAATAGGGGACGGTAGTGAGATCTCAGATATCCGCGCAGTGCTGGGGCCTGCCGCTCGTTGTGATGGCGGCATCGGCCCTTCTTTTCGTGACCGCCGGCTGCACGACGCCCCGGTCCAACCCGCCTATGACCGAGACCCCGGTTTCCAAGAACCGGATGCTTGACCAGCGGTCCAGCAGTAAAGAGGTGGAAGAAGCGCGCCGCATGCTTGAGGCGGGCGACACCACCGTGGTGATTCCCCGTCTGCTCCAGGTCATCGCCAAGTACCCCAACTCGCGTTCCTCGCTGGATGCGCGGTATTGGCTCGGCGTGGCCTACATGAACATCAAGAGCTATCGGGAAGCCATCGAAGTATTCGACGAGTATCTGCGACTGGCGCCCGACGGCCCTTACGCCGAAGAAAGCCGGCAGTACGCCGCGAATCTCCAGGACGAGTACGAGCAGAAATACTGGACTGCGGAAAAGCTCGAAGCGGAAATTCGACAGTTGGCAGAGGAGTTGAAGGCCGACCCCAACAACGTAAGCAATCAACTCAAACTCGCCGACATGCTCTGGAAGCGGGGCGACTACGACTATGCGGGCCGGTTGTACGCGCGGGTCGTAAAGGAGAGTCCGGAAGTCGCAAGCGACCCCGAAGTCAGCACGCGGATTGAATTGCTGCCATCCGGCGGATACATCGTGCTGACCCCGGGCGAAGTGCAGCGCCGGGAGATCGAGAAGCGGCCGCTGGCCATCATCAACACCGCGTCTTTCCAGAGCGGGCGCGATTTGATCACGCGTGAAAGCATGTACTATGTCGTCACCGGCCAGGCCGTGAACCGCGGAGACAGCGTGCTCTACGGCGTTCAGGTCATCGTAACGATTTACGGATTCGGCAACATGGTGTACGACACGAACACGGTCAATATCGGCCGTTTGAACCCCGGCGAGATTCGGGCGTTCAGCGTGCGCTTCAGCAACTTTGCCAATATCGACGACATTCACCGTTACGAATGCGTCCCGACATTCGAGCGGTAGGGAGGTCTGATGAACCGAAGCATATGCAGAGCACTGTGGTTAGCGCCTCTGCTGTGTGCCGCCGCGTGGGGGCAGGACAATCCGCCAATCACCATCGCCATTCCGGAAACGCCGCCGCAAGTCGGGGCTCCGGAACAGGTGAGCGTGACCATGAAGGTGGTTGAGTTCCAGGCAACCAAAGGCGTGGACACGGGCCTCAGCGCGTTCTATGCCCGCCGCAAGGAACCCAAGACCTACGGCCGGGTCTCGGACGGAGAAGGCGCCATCTCGACAGCCGACCTGACCTTCCCGCTCGATTCGGAAGGGGCAATTACGGTTTTCCTGGACCGCCTTCGATTAAGCGATGGCGACATGGAATTCGTGCTCCAAGGGTTGGTGAACGAAAACCGGGCGTATATCCTCTCCCGTCCTAAGGCGATGGTTCGCGTGCGGAATGTGGTGCCGACCATCATCGAAACCGTAGAAGAGAACCCCTACGAAAACCCGACCGTCGTGGGTACGACCGTCGTTGGTGTTACCGATTTCCGGAAGACTGGCGTTATCCTGCAGGTCGGCGTTCCTGATGTTATTGACGATGACGGTGACTGGACGACAGTGGACGACACCTTTATCAAACTGCAGCTTCTTGCCGAGGTAAAGGAATTGGGTGAAGACATCGTCGTCGCGGTGGACGACCGGTTCGCGGGAGCGAACCAAGTCGTGGCGCCCACGTTTGTCTCTCGCAGCATGACGACCAACGTCTGGGTTCGCCACGGGCAAGTGCTGATCTTGGGTGGACTGTTCCGCAACCGTAAGACGAAGTCCCTGGATTCGGTGCCCGGCCTGACCAAGGCCGAAGACCTTGCCGTGGGATTGGTGGAACGCGTCGTCCCCGGCAACTTCATCGGTTCGCCTGTGTCCTCCGCGCTG
>CAZWDH010000348.1:0-6553 GCA_964632865.1 uncultured Nitrospiraceae bacterium | reverse complement strand
AAATACGAAATCCGAAACAAATCCTAATGACCGAAATTCAAATGACCCAAACGGATTACAAGACAGATGGATATTGCTGCAGCGTGATGCGAACGAGCGGACCGCGAAAACGGTAGGTGTCAGTACCTACAGAATCTTCCAGAACTTTCGAGCACAGAGAACCTCAACTTACGGCCTTTTCGTTTTGAGTTTTGAACATTAGAATTTGTTTCGAATTTCGGATTTCGAATTTTGAATCTGGAATCTCTCGTCGCCAAACAGGGTATGATGCAACCGTGAAACAGGCACTCATTTTCGGATTGGTCATATTGCTCGCCTTGAGCTGGCTCTGGTTCTGGACCGTGCTGGAGTCGCCCGAGCGCGCGGGCTCGTTGGGCGAGGCCGTTGCGGTGGACGACACGATCACCGTCTGGATCAACGAACTCATCGGTTCGCCGGACGAGGCGCACTACTACCAACTCGCCGACCTCTGGAACGAATCGCATCCGCATGTGAAGGTGAAGCTCGCCGTCATGAGTCACGCGGGGTATCAAAGCAAACTCCGCGTCGCCATGGCGACCGGCCAACCTCCGGACGTGTACATGGCGGGCTACCCGGAACTCGAAGCCTTTCAATACAGCGGCAAATCCGAGGATCTGGCCGTGCCCATTCCGGCGGAGTTCTTCCCGGATTCCGAACTGGACGCCATGGGTCCGCTCGTGGGGCGCGCGCTGACGCGGGATGGCCGGCCCACCATGTTCCCCATTCTGCGATACGCCTATGGCGGTTTCCTGCTCGCGAACCGGCCCATGCTGACCGCCGCCGGTTTTGACGACGCCGCCATTCGCGAGCACGGCTGGACCATCGACGAGTTTCGCGAAGCCTGCAAGGCGATGACGCGCGACACCGACAGCGACGGCGCAAACGATACCTGGGGATTCGGCGCCGCGCTGGTTCATTTGCAGCATCTGTTCATCGACGAGTTCGGCCCCGGTATCTGGGGACGCGACGTATCCCGGCGCCGGTTCCTGTATCAGGACCCGGAGACCAAGGAGTGGGGGCTGCACCCCGGCCTGACCGAAGAGGCCGTCGTGGAAGTCCTGACGCTCTTCGATCAGCTCGTGAACGTGGACAAGACCTGGAACCCCGCGACCTTCGGCATGAACTGGAACGACATCAACGCGGAATTGTATGTGTCCAACCGGCTCGGCATGACCTTCGGCGAAACGCCGTGGTCCGCCAAGCTCTGGCGCGACATGTGGGAGGCCGACCACGCGGCGGGCGCGGTGAGCGGCGACCCGCCCGACCTTTGCGTCATCTGGATGCCCACGCGCGAAGAGGGCATGTGGCCCGCGGCGCGCGCCGGCGTCATGGGCTTCTCCGTGCTCAAGCAGACGCCCTACAAAGGCGACGCCCACACTCAGAACGCCTTGCGCGTGGCGAACTACTTCGCCGATCCCGCGCACCTCGCGCGCTCGCAGCTCCGCCGTTTCCACCATCTCCCGCCGGACACGGAAGCCTTCGCGCGGCTCTTCCCCGAACTCATGGAGACCGACGACCCCTGGGTCCGCTTCTACAACGAAGTCATGGAAAGCGACATCCCCATCGTCGAAGAACCCCTCTCGCCCAGCGACCCCCACACCCAACAGTACGCCGCCCTCCGCACCGCCGTCGACCAATGGCTGGAAAAATCAGGACGAGACTATATCGAACAAGTCGTCTATCAGCGCCTGACGCCCCAAGATGCCGCGCGGAGGTTTATGGAGGGTTTGGCGTCGACGGTGGACGGCGTACGCACTGCACCGTGATGCATTCAAGGAGCACGGGCGTCCCGCCCGTGTACGTGCGCAGGCGGGACGCCTACGCTCCTTGTAGCCCGTTGTTCAGTTCGCACGGAATCTGGCAATTCCATCGCCTTTCCTACGAACCGGATCGGCGGTATACTGAATGCGGACGATTCAGGAGGCAGTTGCAGATGCCAAATACCTATACGGCGGTCACAAAGCGCGACGGTGATTGGTGGATCGGCTGGATTCAGGAGGTTCCCGGTGTGAATTGCCAGGAGCGCACGCGGGAAGAACTGCTGGATAGCCTTCGTGAGGTCTTGCTGGAGGCTCTCGCGTTTAATCGGGCTGGCGATTGGAGCACGACGTGAATACGAAAGAAAAGGTAGTGGCAATTCTCGACAAGTTGCCTGCGGACTGCACCGTAGATGATGTTCTATATCATCTCTACGTCGTGCAGGCCGTGGAGCGCGGACAGGCTGACGTTGCGGCAGGCCGCACCATCCCTCACGAAGAGGTCGAAGAGAGACTGCGCAAGAAATGGCTCCGCACGAGCGACGAGTAGTTTGGACCCCGCGAGCTGAGCGCATGCTTGATGACGCGGTGGCATACGTTGCACAGGATTCGTACGACGCGGCCATACAAATTATAAGACTTGCACTCGAAAAAGCTGCCTCGCTCAATGTCTTGAGCGAAAGGGGACGCGTAGTACCCGAGTTTGGCACGACGAATCTTCGTGAACTAATAGTGGAACGGTATCGGCTGATTTATGAGGTTGATCTTTACGAAGTTCGAATCGTTGCGTTCGTACACTGCGCCAGAGAGATGAACCGGTAGCTCTCAATCCTTTATTCACGGGAGACCCAACCCATGCCCACCTGTCCTTGCGGTTTCGATTACGTCAAGGCCCGGTTGGAAAACCGCGAACTCGATACGTACGCCGTCATCCACGACAAGGACTACCGCCGGGTGTTGAAGAAGGAACTCGCCCATCTCACCGAAACCGACAAGGTGAAGATAGGCAAACGTCTTGCCGATGTTTCGCAGTGGGTGGGTAGCCTGATGCGGTGTCCCGACTGCGGCGCCTGGATGTTCCTACCGCCGGAGAAGCGCTGCGAGGACCATGAGTTCGTTGTGCTGAATACGGCTTCTCAAGATCCCGCTTGTTGCACGCGCGGCGCGGATTGAATTCAACGATGTCCGATCATCCGGCGTGATGCATTCACGGAGCACTGGCGTCCCGCCCGTGTCGGTACGCAGGCGGGACGCCTACGCTCCTTGGCCGAAGCCGCTTCCTGTCGTGAGCACGCGGATGTCGTGCGCGTGCGCGAGTCAGACCTTCCGCCCTTGAAGATGGGCCCCCGCTTTCGCGGGGGTGACGGTTTGGGTACAAACGTCGTCGGACTCGTTTGGGGGTGGAGGGCTCTCGGCCGCAGTGAGCGCAGGCTGGAAGCCTGCACCACAATCCGGAGGCCTGCACCACAATTGACGGCGTTACTCATCTCGCGCACTCCGTTCCTGTCGTAAGCGCAGATGGCTATATATGTAGCAGAGTGGACACTCCCGAAGGCCACAGGCGTCCTCACCGTTACTCCAACCACGAATTTCCGGTGCTCCCTCCCCGTCCACGGGGAGGGCTGGGGAGGGGGTCTTTTCCCGGTTCGGCGAAAAGGGTTAACGCCTGCCCAAGTGGCATATTCGAGGTGTTTTACGCGAATTGAGCCAGCGAATATCGTGAATATTTCAAAAATCCTATTGACAAAACGGCCGACTTGGGCTAATTTGGACCGTAGGCGAACGAAAGGTCGACGAATCGTCGAGAAATGAACCTCCGGGTTGCAGGTTCAGGAGTCTTCCGTGGCGGTCAATCGTATGCAGGCCCTTTCCCCCAAGCAGCAGGAGCTGCTTGAGCGGGACGCCAAAGTGCTCAGCGCGGCGCGAGGCCTTATCCTCGAGCGCGGCTATTACGGCGTCACCATGGACCATATCGCCCGCGCTAGCGGTTGCCGAAAAGGCACCCTCTATCACCGCTTTGCTTCCAAGGAAGACGTCCTCGTCGCGCTCGCCGCCGACTCGCTCGACCGGCGTTCCGCCATGATGGAGCGGGCCGCCGCCTTCAAGGGCCGGAGCCGGGAACGGGTCCTCGCCCTGGGCGAAGCCGTCACCTTGTTCACCCGCTTGCACACCGACGACTCCCGCATCCTGCACACCACCATGGGACCCATCCGGGAGAAGGCCTCGCCCGAGCGGTTCATGGCTCTCGTGGAGCAGGAAAAGCGCAACATTCAGTTCGTCAACGGGATTCTTCGCGACGCCGTCGACGAAGGCGATCTGGTCGTGGAATCCGAGGACACGCTCCACGAAATCGCGTTGGGAACCTGGGGCCTTGTGGACGGGTGTTTCACGCTCGTGGAGAGCGGCATTCCCCAACTTGTTCTCGAAATCACCAATCCTTTTTACAAAGTATGGCGCTCTTTCAACCGCCTGGCGGACGCCTATGGTTGGAAACCCTTATTCGATGAATGGGACTACGAAGAAAGTTTGAAGCAGATCCGTTTACAGATCTTCCCCGAGGAATCGGTGCGGCTTTACGGGGAAGACAATTGGTACGGCGATCACGGTTGAGCCGCGTGTGTGGCGGGGTTCAGCCTTTGTTCGAGAGGTGTCGTTAAAAGCAACTGGTTGGTGCATTCTTACTTTGGGGAGACAGAACATGAGACAGAAGAAGGGTTTTACGTTGATCGAACTGTTGGTGGTCATCGCCATCATCGGCATCCTGGCCGCCATCCTGCTGCCCGCCCTGGCCCGGGCCCGGGAGGCTGCCCGCCGCGCAAGCTGCCAGAACAACCTGAAACAATGGGGCCTGGTGTTTAAGATGTATTCGGGCGAATCGCCCGGCGAGAAGTTCCCGCCGCTGATGCACCAAGGGGCAGACGTCACCGATCCCGCCGTGGCGGCGACGGGCCTTTGGACGCCGTGGTGCTCGTCCGTTTACCCTGAGTACCTGACAGATCCTAACCTGTATATCTGCCCCTCAAACTCCGACATGTCCTCAGATGACATGTACGTAAACGGCCTAACCATCTTGAGCAGCGACCCAGACCAGGACGGCGTTATGGGCGTTGCATCGGATCCCGGTTTCGCGGTTTGGTGGAAGGCTGCGCGCTCGTACAACTATAACTCCTGGGCATACAATTTCGCCGACAATAACGCGCCGTACAAGAACACCGCCCAGCAAATGATCGGCTGGTTCGGTATGACGCTTCCTGCATCGGTGGAACCGACTGAATTGTTGCCCAACCAACCGGCAATGGCCTTCGTATCGTTGGCGGTAGAATTTTTCTCGAATCCCACTCTTATCTTTCCGCAGGAGGACATGAGCAACTTGCCGGGCATCTTCGATATTCTGGATAACGATCGCACAGTCAATAGCACAGTGATCGCATACGCGCCAGGCACCACGGCACCACAGGGAACGATCTACCGCCTGCGAGAAGGCATCGAGCGTTTCTTCGTTACGGATATCAACAATCCGGCCGGCAGTGCCACGGCGCAAAGTGAACTTCCCGTCATGTGGGACGCCGTGTCCATCGTCGTGGAGGATTTCAATCACGTTCCCGGCGGCTCCAACGTGCTCTTCATGGACGGCCACGTCGCATTCAGCCGGTATCCGAGTGATCAGTTCCCGGCGAGCCGCTTGGGCGGTCTCACGGGTTGGATGAACCGCGGCGTATAATTTGCGGAGTACGAATCCGTAAGAACTACGTAGCGTAGATCCGAAACAACATCGCCGACGGTTCTCGCGCGAGGCACTCGCCCCCGCGAGAACCGTCTGCGTGTTTTATCTACTCCAGGCGCCCTGGAGAAAAATAGGGACAGTTCCCTTTTTCCTTCTCGGTCTCTGGACCATTTTCTCGGCGATCGAAAAGGAAAAAGGGGACTGTCCCTAATTTTCCACTCGGCGATCGAGTAGGAAAAGAGGAGCTATCCTCATTTTCCCCACGAACCTTCCTACGCGCGGTATCCCTTTCGGTGGGATTTGCGCCTTCGCGTAGGTCAAGAATAATTCCCGACCAGTCCCCTTCTCGACACCTCCGCACATACCAAGCGCCCCACGATAGGGATCAACCTCCGGCACCCCCGCATACACAAAAGAAGCGCCACGAACCGGTACCTCAAAGATCTTGTGTGACCTGTCGCTCAAAGTCCCCCTTTGAAGGGGGATTTAGGGGGATGTTCCCTCAGGTACCAGATCGAAATTATTGAACGAATCTCGAAATCACTACACTACGCGATGATGTCGCGCACGATGTTGCCGTGCACGTCCGTCAAGCGGAAGTCGCGGCCCTGGTACGGGAAGGTGAGCCGCTCGTGGTCGATCCCCATGAGGTGCAGGATGGTCGCGATCAGGTCGTGGATGTGGACGGGGTTTTCGACGATGTTGTAGCCGAACTCGTCGGTCTTGCCGTAGGTGAACCCGGATTTGAGTCCTGCGCCGGCCATGAACACCGTGAAGCAGCGGCCGTGATGATCGCGGCCGTAGTTCTCTGCGGTCAGTTTGCCCTGGCAGTATACGGTGCGCCCGAACTCGCCGCCCCAGATCACCAGCGTGTCGTCCAGCATACCGCGCTGTTTCAGGTCCATGATCAAGGCCGCCGACGCCTGGTCCGTGTCGGCGCACTGTTCCGTGAGGTCGTTGGGCAGGTTGTTGTGCTGGTCCCAATCGCGGTGGAAGAGTTGGATGAACCGCACGCCGCGCTCGGCCAGGCGCCGCGCGAGCAGGCAGTTGG
>CAZWDH010000347.1:0-6583 GCA_964632865.1 uncultured Nitrospiraceae bacterium | reverse complement strand
GGTTCGCGTCATCGATGAAGAAGGCAATCAGTTGGGGATCATGTCGCCCCAAGATGCATTGCGCGACGCTTATGAACGCGGACTGGATTTAGTTGAAGTAGCGCCCAATGCGTCGCCGACGGTGTGCCGCATCATGGACTACGGCAAATACAAGTACCAGCAGAGCAAGCGCGCCAAAGAGTCGAAGAAACACCAGCATACGGTCACGGTCAAGGAAGTGAAGTACCGGCCGAAGATCGACAAACACGATTTCGACTACAAGACAAACCACGTGCGCGAGTTCCTGGGCGAAGGCAACAAGGTAAAAGTTACGATCATGTTTCGTGGGCGCGAGTTGGCCCATCCGGAGTTTGGTCACGAGATTCTGTCGCGAGTTCTGGAGGCGACCAAGGATTTGTGCCAGGACGAGATCGACCCGAGACGGCAGCGTCTGGAAGGCCGAAACATGACGATCGTGTTGTCACCCGCGAAGCAGCCCGGGTGACCACGCAATAGTTCTCGGGACCCGCGCCACCGCGGCGCAGGGTTGGCGGATAGAAGACAAATGGTGCGGGGGGCTGTTTTGCCTCGTGCCGGACGCTGGTCAGGCGTCTTTTTGAACGTTGAAGTTCCAGGGTTGCGTGGCGAAGTAGCCCGGAGTGATGGAGGTGGATACATGCCAAAAATGAAAACCAACAAATCCGCGTCGAAGCGACTGAAGCGGACCAAGACCGGTAAATTCAAACGGTTCAATGCATTCGCGCGGCACAAGGCGACGCATAAGCCTGCCAAACGCCGGCGTCGTTTGCGCACGGCCACCTTGATCGCGGCGGTCGACGAACAGCGGGTATCAAGGATGCTTCCCTACGGCTAGAGCGGGGAAGAGGTTGAGGACGATTTCACGATGAAGTCACCGGAGGTGCCGTACCCGGCCCGCCGGATGGAGGATTGAATCATGCCAAGAGCTACAAACGCGCCCGCTTCACGAAGCCGTCGCAAGAAATTCATCAAGCGCGCATCCGGATACCGGGGTAGCCGCCATCGTCTTTTGAAGACGGCACGGCAGGCCGTCGAACATGCGGGCACATACGCATACCGCGACCGCAAGGCGCGCAAGCGCGATTTCCGGAAGCTGTGGATCGCCCGCATCAACGCGGCCACGCGCGCGGAAGGCTTGACCTACAGCCGGTTTATTCTCGGCCTGAAGTTGGCCAATATCGACGTGAACCGCAAGATGCTCGCAGAGATTGCCGCAACGGACGAAGCCAGCTTCCAGCGGCTCATCCAGGTCGTCAAAGCCAAGTTGCAAGCGGCGTAACCTCCCATGCGCGTAGTACCGGCAGTAGACATCCGAGGCGGACGTTGCGTCAATCTCGTGCAGGGCGATTACGACCAGGAGACCGTGTTCGGCGAGGATCCTGTAGCCCAAGCGATCACTTGGCACGAGCAAGGCGCGGAAATGGTCCACATCGTGGACCTCGATGGCGCCCGCAAAGGGGAACTCTGCGTGTTGGCGGAAGTCCTGCAGATGTCGGCGATTCGCATTCCGGTGGAGGTCGGCGGCGGCATTCGCACCACCTGCGACCTCGATATGGCATTTCAGGCGGGCGCGGCGCGCGCCATTCTTGGTACTGCGGCATTCCGTAATCCAGGATTCCTGAAAGCCGCGGTTGAGACCTACCCCGGCCTGATTGCGGTCGGAATCGACGCGCGCGACGGAAAAGTATCGTTGAGCGCGTGGATGGAAGATACCGACGAAGACGCAATTTCCTTTGCCAAAAAGGTGGAAGATGCCGGCGCGTGCCGGATCATCTACACCGATATCATGAGCGATGGCATGATGCGCGGTCCGAACCTCGAAGCGACGCAGGCCGTCGCGCGGGCGGTGAACATTCCAGTAACCGTATCCGGTGGCGTATCGTCCTTGGAAGACATCCGCAACGTGCGCTCGATCGCATCGGACGGCGTTGACGAAATTATCGTGGGTCGCGCCCTCTATCTGGGCGCATTCACTCTGCCGGAGGCAATCGAGGCGGCTCGGGAGGGTCCGTGAACCCGAACTTCGGAACGGTCACTATCGTCGGAGTAGGTTTGCTGGGCGGTTCGCTGGGCCTGGCCTTGAAAGAACGTGGCCTTTGCCGCAGGGTCCGAGGCGTGGGTCACCGGCAAGTATCCCTTGACGCGGCGCTGGCCAGGCACGCCATAGACGAGGCATCGCTCGAACTTGCTCCGGCAATAGCCGATGCAGATCTGATTGTGATTTGTACGCCCGCTGGGTTGGTCCCGGAAACGTTGGACCAGATTCGGCGGGCGTCTTCGTCGTCCGCGGTCATCACGGACGTGGCCAGCACCAAGGCGTCCATCTGCGCGCACGCGGACCAAGTCTGGCCGGGACACCGCCGGTTTATCGGAAGCCATCCCATGGCCGGATCGGAGAAGTTCGGCCCGGAACACGCCGACGCCAGTCTGTATGACGGGTGCGTTACCATCGTTGAACCGTTGGATGGGCAGGATGCCGAGGCCCACGAAGCCGTCCGCGCGCTGTGGCGTTCGGTGGGCGCGTCGATTGTCGAGTTACGGCCGGAGCAGCACGATATGCTCGTGGCGCGGACAAGCCACATTCCTCACATCATGGCGGCCCTGATCGCGGAGCAGGCGACTTGCGCGCGCGGCGTCCCATCAGTAATCGGCAAGGGTTTTCGCGACACCACCCGCGTCGCGGCCGGGCGCCCGGAGGTGTGGCGCGACATTTGCCTGACCAATCGAGAAGCCATCGTATCAGGGCTCAACGAATTGGAAACTCGGCTCGCAGCAGTTCGCGACGCCATTGAAAGTGGCTCGGCGGAAGACGTGGAAGCGTTTTTCGATTCCGCCCGTAGGGCGCGGGAAGAGGTGATCGGCGGATGAAAGGGATCTTTATTACCGTCGAAGGCGTTGAGGGCTGCGGAAAATCGACGCAGATCCTATTGTTGAAAGAGTATCTCGAAAGTCGCGGCCGCGAAGTGATCGTTACGCGCGAGCCGGGTGGCACCGCTATCGCGGAAATGATTCGGAGCATCCTTCTGGACCCGGAAAACGCGGCGCTATCCCCCATGGCGGAGGCGTTTCTCTATGCAGCCGCTCGCGCGCAGCACGTCGATGAGCGCATCCGGCCTGCACTCGAAGCGGGCAAAGTCGTGCTGAGCGATCGGTTCGCCGACAGCACGACGGCCTATCAGGGCGCGGGCCGGCAGTTGCCAGAGGAAACGATTCAGTCGCTTCATTCCATGGCGACGCGCGGAACCTGGCCGCATCTAACTATCGTCGTTGACGTACCGGCCGAAGAGGGGTTGAAACGGGCGGGACATGTGAACCCGCCCGACCGCATTGAGATGGAACCCATCGAGTTTCACCGGGGCGTGCGTGAAGCTTTTCTTCAGATCGCGCAGAAGGATCCGGCCCGGGTTCACGTCGTCGATGGAACGCGGTCCGTTGAAGCGGTTGCCGCGGACGTGCGCGACTTGGTAGAACCCCTGTTGGGTGACCTATGAGTCTTGATGATATCCGCGACCAGGAAACGGCAGTGCGCTTCGTGCGCAACATTCTGCGCGCGCACCGAATCCCCAACGGGTTGCTGTTTTACGGACCGGGCGGCGTAGGCAAAGGGCTCACGGCAGTGGAATTGGCGAAGGCCATCAACTGTGAAAAGCAGGATGGCGACGCCTGTGACGCCTGCCTGGCATGCCGGAAGGTGACAAACGGAAATCATCCTGACATTACGTACCTGAGTCCATCCGAGAAGACGCGTCTGATCAAAAAGGACGACATTGACGGCATCAATGAGCTTGCCGCGTTGCGGCCCTTCGAGTCCCAATGGCGCATTTTCATCATTCAAGACGCGGACCGCATGAATCCGCCCGCGCAGAACCACTTCCTGAAGACACTGGAAGAACCGCCGGGCCAGTCGTTGTTCATTCTGTTGACGGAGTTTCCGCGGGTCTTGCTGCCGACCATCCGGTCGCGCTGCCAGCAAGTCCGGTTTCGCGCACTGCGGCAGGAGACCGTCGCGGATTTGCTGCGGCGGGAACGCGATCTGCCGGACGAACTGGCCGAATCGTTGGCGGGAATCGCGGAGGGTCAGATGACCCGCGCGTTGGACCTCGTGGATTCGGAAAAGCGGAACGTGGTGTTGTCGCTGACGTCCCGGTTGGCGGAGGGTGAAGATCCGGTCGAATTGGCCGAGGAGTTCACGAAATACCTGGCCGAACAACGAAAACAGTTGGAAGATCACCTCAAAGCCACCATGGCTTACGATTCCGCCGATGAAGTGAGCCGTGCGGATATGGAACGGCTGAAAGAGGAGCGTCTCGCGCAACTCGCTGCCATGTCCAAACGTGATATGCTAGAGTACCTTTATCTATTGGAAACCTGGTATCGCGACGAAATGATCTTTGCCGTCACGCGCGACCGTACGCGCGTGTGGAACAAGGATCAGTTCGAGCGTCTGGAATCGGGCGAGGGAGCCAACCCGTCCGAAAAGCTGCAAGCGATTGAAACCGCGCGGATGTACCTGGATCGGTTCGTCAACGAAGAGCGCGTCTTTCGCGACCTTTTCTTAACGCTCGCCGTGTCGTCGTGACGCTTCTGGGAGTAATTGAATGGAAACCGTAAAGATTCGCCTGCGCAAACCGACGCGGGTGTTTACCTTTTTGAGCGACAATATCCCCCTGGAACGGGAAGACGACTGTATTGTACGCAGTGACCGGGGCCTGGAGTGGGGCACCTGCGTCGTGCCGCCGGAGCCGTGTCCGGACGACCTGAAGAACCGCTACAAGATGAACGTGGTGCGGAAGGTCAATCACAGCGACGAGAGCACGTACCGGCAAATCCAGGAAGAAGAAGCGCGTGCGAAGGAGTTGTGCGCGACACGCATCCGCGAACACAATCTTCCGATGAAGCTGGTCGACGTGGAGTACACCTTCGACAAGCACAAGGTTATCTTTTACTTTACCGCCGCCGATCGAGTGGACTTCCGTCAACTCGTGCGGGATTTGGCGCAGGAACTGAAAACGCGTATCGAGCTGCGCCACATCCAGGTGCGCGACGAGGCCAAACTTACCGGCGGTATCGGCATGTGCGGCCGCGAGTTGTGCTGCTCGACGTGGCTGCGCGAGTTCAAACCGATCTCCATGAAGATGGCGAAACGCCAAAACCTTTCGCTGAATCCGTCCAAAATCAGCGGACAGTGTGGCCGACTGCTCTGCTGCCTCAGCTACGAGAACGAGATGTACAAGGAGCGCAGGCGGTCGGAGGTTGAGGCGCGGGATATCCCCAAACCCGAGCCCGAACCCGCCGCATACGTGCAGGACGCCTTCGGGGCCGCCGGCGCGTTTCCAGACATGGAAGACCGGCCACCCCGCCCGGCTGACTGGCGTGAGCGGCTCCACGAAATGAATGGCAACGGCGAGGACGCAGCGGTCGAGGACGACGCATCTGACCGGGAGTCGGCGCAGGGCGAACGCGGCCCCCGACGCCCGCAACGTCCGCGGCCATCCGGCCCGCCTCAGTCTCAGGGGCAGCAGCCGGCATCCGCATCCGGCGCACAACCTACCGAGGGCGGACCCAAACGCCGAAGCCGGCGTCGCCGCCGCCGGCGTCCCGGTGGTGGTTCGGGCGGTTCTGGTCAGGGTGACTCCGGAGGAGGAGAGTCCTCGTCCTGATGGGGTTGGTTGATACGCATTGCCATCTCCAATCCGAACGGTTTGACGAGGACCGCGATGCCGTGCTGAGGCGAGCGTTGGATTCTCTCGACTGGATCGTGCTGATTGGGGATAGGTTGGAGTCCAGTCAAGCTGCGGTGGAACTTCTGCAAGAGGGCGTGTACGCCGCCGTGGGTATCCATCCCTATCATCCGGAGCAAGCCGACGATGAGGGCATCGAACGGTTGCGTGCACTTGCCGGCGCTCCGCGCGTCGTTGCCATCGGTGAAATCGGACTCGATTATTACAAGTACAACGAGGCGCCGCGCGAATTGCAGCAGCGGGCCTTTCATGCGCAGCTTGAACTTGCCGCGAACCTCAGCCTGCCCGTCGTGATACACAATCGGGATTCTCAGGAAGATGTCGCCGCCATCCTCGACGAGCACCACCAGTCCTTGTGCGGAGGCATCATGCACTGCTTTTCCGGCGACGCTGCTTTCGTGGAGCGATGCCTCTCCTGGGACTTCCATGTTTCCTTCGCGGGCAACGTGACTTTTCCCAAAGCGCAAGAACTCCGTGACGCGGCAAAGGCCGTGCCGCTGAACCGTCTATTGGTCGAAACCGATAGCCCCTATCTTGCGCCCCAGCCCGTTCGCGGCCAACGGTGCGAACCCGCCTACGTGCAGTACACGGCCGAGACACTTGCTGCGGTCAAAGGCATTGAGGTGGACGAATTGGCTGCTCAAACGACGGCGAATGCGCGAGCCTTGTTTCGCATTTGATTGGGTAGTCGTTTCTGATCGGTCGAAGCCCGGGAGGATGCAGGCTTCGACAGAGTCGGTACGCAGATACTCAGGTGAGGAGGGTTTTGAGTTCGTTCATGAACTCGTTGAGATCCTTGAACTGGCGGTACACCGATGCGAAGC
>CAZWDH010000346.1:0-6638 GCA_964632865.1 uncultured Nitrospiraceae bacterium | reverse complement strand
GAAGATCGAGCAGGCCCGCGCGGCGCTGGCGCAAGCCGAAGAACGCTACGCCCTGGTACAGGAAGGGCCTCGAATCGAATCCATCGAACAGGCGCGCGCCAAGGTAGCCTTGGCCGAGGAATCGCTACGGCAGGCGCAACAGCAACTCGAGTACACGGAACTCCTGGCGCCCTTTGACGGGGTTGTGCTCAGCAAGTCGGCGGAACCGGGCGAGTACCTCAATCCCGGCACGCCCGTAGTGACCGCCGGCGAAATGGACCGGGTCTGGTTGCGCGCGTATATCAACGAGACCGACTTGGGCCGTGTGCATTTGGGGCAAGAGGTGCAAGTCATCACGGATTCCTACCCTGGAAAAACCTACCCGGGCCGAATCGCCTTCATCAGCAGCCAGGCCGAGTTCACGCCGAAGACCGTGCAGACTCACGAAGAGCGCGTGAAACTCATGTACCGCATCAAGGTCGATTTGGAAAACCCCAACCATGAACTCAAAGTAGGGATGCCCGCCGACGCCATCATCGACGTGGCGCCCTGAAAGCCGTACGCCAATGCCAGCCGCCATCCGAGCTAAAGGCCTCACGCGCCGCTTCGACGATCTCGTCGCGGTCGAGGGTCTCGATCTGGAGGTTCACTCCGGCGAGATCGTGGGCCTCGTCGGGCCGGACGGCGCCGGCAAGACGACCACGCTTCGCATGATGGCAGGCATTCTCGATCCGACCGAAGGCGACGCGTGGATCGAAGGCCATCACTCGGCAACGGAATCGGACCGGGTCAAAGAGAACATCGCGTACATGAGCCAGCGCTTCGGTCTTTACACCGACTTGACTGTGGAAGAGAACATCCACTTCTACGCGGACCTCTATGGCGTGCCGCGAAAAGGACGGGCGGAGCGTTTCGACGAACTCCTCGACTTCAGCAACATGCGACCCTTCAAGAAACGCCGGGCGGGAGCCTTGTCGGGCGGCATGAAGCAGAAGCTGCAACTCGTGTGCGCCCTCGTGCACACGCCGCGCGTACTCCTATTGGACGAGCCGACGAACGGGGTCGATCCCGTGAGCCGCCGCGATTTCTGGCGCATTCTGTACCGCCTCCTCAAGGACGAGGTCGCGATCCTCGTTACGACGGCGTACCTCGACGAAGCGGAACGCTGCAATCGGGTGGCCCTGATGGACCACGGCAAACTGTTGGCCTCCGGAACGCCCGACGACGTCAAGGAGTTGATGGAAGGAACCATCCTCGCGGTGCAGAGCACGATGGCGCGCAACATCAGCAAGCTCCTTCGCGACCAGCTTGATTGTCAAAGCGTGAACGTCTTCGGAGACACCGTTCACGTCGTCACGAGAAAGCCCGATGAAACGGAAGAAGCGATCCAGCGGCTACTCGAATCGGAGGGACTCCGCGCGGACGATGTTCGCCGCCAGGAAGCTTCGCTGGAAGATGTGTTCGTCAGTGTCTTGAACGACCGCGGCGAAGACCGATCGGACCGATCGGTCGGATCGGTCGGACCATCGGTCCCACGGGACCGGGCAAAGAACGGTCCCGCGGTCTCTGCGACCGACCTGACCCGCCGCTTCGGCGACTTCACCGCAGTCGATAATGTCTCCTTCGAAGTGCCCCGCGGACAGATTTTCGGGTTTCTCGGGCCCAACGGCGCGGGCAAGAGCACGACGATACGCATGTTGTGCGGGCTGCTCGAACCGACCAGCGGGAAAGCGAGCGTATCTGGATTCGACGTGGCCCGCGAACCGGAGCAAATCAAGAAGCACATCGGGTACATGAGCCAGAAGTTCTCACTATACGAAGACCTGACCGTGGAAGAGAACATCGACTTCTACGGCGGCATCTACGGCCTGAGCGGCGTTAAACTCAAACCGCGCAAAGAGTGGGCCATCGAAATGTCCGGTTTGACGGACCGTACCGATAGTCTCACCGCCCTCCTGAGTGGCGGTTGGAAACAGCGGCTCGCGCTCGCCTGCGCGATCCTCCACGAACCGCCCATCGTCTTTCTCGACGAACCCACAAGTGGCGTCGATCCGTTGAGCCGCCGGCGCTTCTGGGACCTCATCTACAGCATGGCCGACGAGGGCGTCACCGTCTTTGTCAGCACGCACTACATGGAAGAGGCGGAGTACTGCGACCGCATGGCCCTCATGTACCGGGGGAAGATCATCGCCCTCGGCACGCCCCAGGAACTGAAGACAAGCATGATGTCGGATCAGATCCTGGACATTCAGTGTCCGCGGCCCCACGAGGTAATGGATGACCTCGCGGCGCTGCCCGAGGTGCGCGAGGTGGCTCTGTTTGGCGCGGGTCTGCACGTAGTCGTCGCCGATGCCGAAGCCGCAAAGAACGCCATCGAAGCGGAGTGCAAGCGGCGTGGACTCAACCTGCAACACATCGAGCAGATCGTGCCAGGCATGGAAGACGTGTTCGTGTCGCTCATCGAAGCGGAAGAGCGCAAGGAAACGAACGCGAAGGCGGCATCATGATCAGCGCCCGCCGGCTCATCGCCATCGCCCGCAAGGAGACCATCCACGTCATCCGCGACTGGCGCAGCCTGTTTCTCGCGATTGCCATTCCGATCGTGCTGATCCTTCTCTTCGGGTATGCACTCAACATGGACCTGGAGAACGTGCCCACGCTGGTTTGGGACCAATCCCGGACGCCGGAGAGCCGCGAACTGCTGGCCCTTTTCGACGGGTCGCCGTACTTCGCCATCGAGGGCTACGCGGAAGGTTACGAGCCACTTCAGACGGCGCTCGTCGGCGGGCACGCCATGATCGCCATCGTCATTCCCAGCGATTTTGCCGACAAGGTCCAGGCGCGCGAGGCCGCAGCGATACAGATCATCGCGGACGGCAGCGATGCGAGCACGGCGCGTCTGGCGGTGGGATACGCGAACGGCGTGGGCATGATCTACAACCAGCGATTGCTTGCCGAACGCGTGGCGCTCATGGGCCGCGGCCCTCTGGTCGAACCGATGGTGCTGGAGTCCCGCGCCTGGTACAACCCCGACCTGCGCAGCGAAAACGACATCATCCCCGGAATTATTGCCATCGTTCTGATCGTCATCGCCGCCATGCTCACCAGCGTTACCGTCGCGCGCGAATGGGAAATGGGGACGATGGAGCAACTCATCAGCACGCCGATCCGCGTGCCCGAGATCGTGCTCGGCAAGGTCGTGCCCTACTTTGCCGTCGGCATGATAGATGTCGTCATCGCCATGATACTGGGGCAAGGTCTGTTTCACGTGCCCCTGCGCGGGAATCCCGGGCTGGTGTTTCTGTCCGGCGCAATTTTCCTCATGGGCGCGCTCTTCTTCGGGATGATGTTGAGCATCACGGTGAAAAAACAAGTGCTTGCGAACCAGATGGCGCTCTTTGCAAGTTATTTGCCCACGCTGCTGCTGAGCGGATTCGTCTTCGCCATCGCCAACATGCCCAAGCCGCTGCAGATACTCACGTACATCATCCCCGCGCGCTACTTCATCGCGCTGCTGCGGGGCATTTATCTCAAGGGCATCGGTCTCGAAGTGCTCTGGCTCAACGCGCTGCTGCTGACGCTCTACGCGGCCATCATGGTCTTCCTCGCGCACAAACGCATGCGGTTGAAACTGGAGTAGGCCATGCTCGAACGCATCCAACGCATGCTGATCAAAGAGTTCCTGCAGATGTTCCGCGACGTCCGCATGCGGCTCATCGTGTTCGTCGCGCCCGTACTGCAAATGACCGTCTTCGCCTTCGCCCTGACCACGGATGTCACGAATATCCGAACCGTCATTCTCGATCGCGATCGTACACCCCTATCGCGCGAGTTGATCGATGCCTTCACCGCCAGCGATTACTTTGAAATCGTGTCGGTCGCGGATTCGCCGGACGATTTCCATACGATGCTGGACTCCGGACACGCGCAGGCCGCGCTTGAAATTCCGTATGAATTCGAAAGCGACCTGCTCGGCGGGCAGACGGCCCACGCACAACTCCTGGTGGACGGAACGGAAACGAATAATGCCGCGGTGACGCTCTCGTACGCGAACCAGATCGCGTCGCAGTTCGCGCAAACGAAGCGATTGGAACAGATGGAAGTGTTGCTGGGACCGAACGCCATCCCGCCGCCCGTCGACTTCATTACGCGGGCCTGGTTCAACCCGAACCTGGAAAGCGCCTACTACTACGTGCCGGGATTGATCGCGGTCATGTTGATGGTCGTGAGTACGCTGCTTACCAGCATCGCCATCGTGCGCGAAAAAGAGATCGGCACCATCGAGCAGGTCATGGTGACGCCCATTCGGCGGTTCGAGTTCATCATCGGCAAAACCGTCCCCTACCTCATCACCGGCTACATCACGATGACCATCATGTTCGTCATCGCCATGCTGATCTTCGGCGTGCGTATCGAGGGGAGTTGGGTGCTGCTGTACGCGTTGGCGGGAGTCTACGTGGCGGGCAACCTCGGGCTGGCGCTGTTCATCAGCGTAAGCGCCTCCACGCAACAGCAGGCTCTGTTGACCGCGTTCTTCGTGCTCATGCCGGGCGTGTTGCTGAGCGGGTTCATGTTCCCCATCCGCAACATGCCCGAGCCCGTGCAGTACGCCACGATGCTGAATCCCCTGCGCTGGTTCCTCGTGATCCTCCGCGGCATCGTGTTGAAAGGCGAAGGTGTCGCCACCCTGTGGCCCGCGATCCTGTGGCAGGCGGGGTTGACGGTTTCGTTTGTAACGCTCGCGGTTGCGCGGTTCCGCAAGACACTAAGCTGAACGTGCATCCGACCTGTCAGCTTCGGTGATCGCGGGTTGGAAAACCCGCGCTCCTATGTTGCTTACTCCTGTTTTGCGGCCCAGGTGGCGGCTTGGGCGACGAGGCGCTGGTAGTTGGGATTCGCGAACGCCTCCGGGCCGTGGCCGAGTTGGATGAAGCACACGTTGGCGTTGCCGTAGCGGCGCACCCAGCAAAGACTCGGCGCGCTGGAGGTTTCGGTCGTGGTTAAGAGTACCCGGTTGTCGTCGAAGATGTCGTAGTTGTTGTAGGTTTCGTCGTGGATGACGAAGTCCTGCAGGCCGCGCGTGACGGGATGATTGCCGTCGGCGACGTTCACCGTGAAATCCACGTCGTGCAAATAGACCGACTTCGTGTGATTGGGCGTGTCTTCGAGGTAATACCTGGCGCCAATGATGTCAGCGTACTCCGGCCATTGATTGAAGGCCGCCACGGCGTGATGCAGCACGACGAGGCCCACGCCTTGATCGAGCAGCTTGAGCAGGTTCGCCTGGCGCGCTTCCGTAATCTTCTGGCTCATGTTGTAGAGCACGACGACGTTGTAGGGGAAGTTCTCGACATTGTCGAAGATCTCGCTGTCGTCCTTCTGTTCCAGGATTTCGTAGGTAGCGCCCTCGTGGGCGTCGAAGACTTGCGGGAACACCGCTTCGTCAAAACTGTGCCCGCCGACCACGACCGCGCCGTTCACTTTCGGCGTGGGCAGGTCTTCGGGTACCGGAATCGTCACCGCGCCGGTGGCCGCCCATTCCGTTCCGCGCAGCATGAGCGTTTGAAACCCCGCGCCGCTCATGGCGTCCACGTTGTGACCAAGAATGTTGTAGAAACAGCGGCCCTCGCCGAATTGCGTCGTTACTGCCACCGGCTCGAATTCGCCTGTGCCCTTCTGGTCTTCCGCGGAAAAGGCCGAGGCGACCACGTGCATGGACGGATGCGGCGTCAGCTTGTGGTACAACTCGTCCGGGCCGGTCATGAATTGCGGCAGACCCTGGGCGATGGAGTGTTCCGGATCGTCGATGTACACCGGAAACGAATGAACGCGGCCGTGGCCCGATTCATCGCCCCAGGTGCACCCCGCCATCTGCTGAAACTCCGGCCAGTCTGAGAAGCAGGCCGTCGCGGCGTGCAACAGAACAAACCCCTTTCCGCCGCGCACGAAGTCGAGGATGGGCTTCTCCGCCGCGCCCCACTGCCGGCCAGTCATGTCGGGATAAGCGCTCCAGTTGTCCACGAGCACGTCGTACGCCGCGAGCGATTCCGCCGTCAGCGAGGCGGGGTCATCGGTGACATCGACCGCAAACCGGCCGCTCGCTTCGTACATCTCCTTGAGGAACGGCGTGGTCGTTTGCCAGTCGTGGTTGTTGCGCCCGGACAGAATTAATACACGCAAGGCATCAGCGCCAGCATGCTGCGCCGCCGCGCCTAATCCCAGCACCATCGATGTAATCAACATGATTCGCATAATCTCCCCCTCTGACGCATACTCGCGCCTGCACGATCAAATCATGGCGCAGACCGAAAAACAACTTCCACTCTGTACTTCGCCGGTCCCTATTCCTAGAATACGCATCGCGAGATTCTGCAAGAACGATTCAGGAGATCATCGTGACAACAGGGGAAGCAGAAGAACCATCGGGTGAAGCGTTTCGGCTGGTGGTGCTGACGCCCGTGTATCAGGACTGGGAAGCCTGCGGGATTTTGCTGGGGAAGCTGGACGAGGTTCTGGCGGGGCATGACCTTCGGGCGCAGGTGTTGATTGTCGATGATGGTTCGACCGTGGAAGCGCCGGAGGCCTTCGCCCGCGAAACCTACCGGCAGTATGACGCCGTCGACCTCGTGCATCTCCGCACCAACCTGGGGCATCAGCGC
>CAZWDH010000345.1:0-6665 GCA_964632865.1 uncultured Nitrospiraceae bacterium | reverse complement strand
AAGCGAACGCGATTCCCCCTTTGAAGGGGGCAGGCCCAAAGGGCCGAGGGGGATGTTCTTTCCGCACTCGGTCACGACCCCACCTGCTGCCAGGTCTGCGTCTCGGCGGACTCCAGCGCGGCCAGGTTGACGCGCAAAGTCTGAATGCCGTCCTCCAACGGACACAACACATTCGCCTTTCCATCCAGCGCATCCAGATACGCATCCGCATGCGCAACGTACCACGAGTCCCGGTCTTTCAACTCGTATATGTGGTCCTCCCAAGTTCCCTCGGGCTCGGTCATCGCACGCCATCGCTTCTGCTGCAAATCAAACCGCAGCGTGCCGCGTTCGCACACGACCGTGATCTGCGTTTCATTCGGATGTTGATACATGTTCAACGTGTAGTTCGCCATCACATCGCCGTGACGGGCGATCACGTTCACCGTGTCTTCCACGGTGACCCCCTCCAGCGCCTGATGATCGGCGTCGACGGCCAACCGCGTAATCGGTCCCGCCAGAAACTCCGCCAGATTGAGGAGGTGCGTGATGGCGTCCTGAATCGCCCCGCCGCCATGTTCCCGCCGCGCGAAGTATACGTCGCGATACGCGGGACGATAGAACGGGAAACTCTGCCCGATGGCCCCGTACACCTGCAACGGTTTCCCGAAGCGCCCCGAGTCCAGCGCCTCCTTCATACTGCGCACGCCCGGATGCGCCCGGTACTGGTACCCCACGGCTGCGATCAGCCCCTTCTCCCGCACCAGCGACTGCAACGTCTCGATACCGTCCAGCGACGTCGAGAGCGGTTTTTCGATCAAGAGGTTAAGACCGCGACGCGCCACCTCCAGCGCAACGGCGATGTGCGTATGCGCCGGCGTCGCCACCAGCACCGCGTCCCATGGTTCCGCCAGAGCCTCGTCCAACGACGCATACGCCCCCGCGACCCCATACTGCCGCGCCACCGCGTCCCGCCGTTCCACGACCGACTCGCAAATGCCGGCCTCGGCCCGCCCCGTCGCGAGAAAACACCGCGTGTGCCGCTCCCCAATCGACCCCACGCCCACCACCAAGATCCGATGCTTCGCGTTACTCAAAACAACCCCTCTCTACCGAAAATAATCCCCGACTTGTATGCAGGAACGATGTCCCAACCTCGACACATTTTAGACCTGCCCGAAGCGTTTTGGAAGATTGACAGGTCACCACCGAACGAAGTGACGATGAGGCGCGCAGGAGCTTCCAACCCGTGATTCTGCAACAAAGGGGCATGGGCGTCCCGCCCGTGTACGAACTTCTCCGTAATATCATCAGTGCAACATCCCAATTGGTCTACCCGCCAGAAATGGACCTGAGAACCTGCCAAGTCGTATAGTAAATGTACCAACGGCACATTCATAGCAACTTCATCGGACGATCAAGCCAAAAAAGATGCCAACTCGCCGCAAAGTAGGCGGAATCTTAGCCGTCGCAACTACACTGATTACCGTTGGCCTCATCGTCCTATTCGCTGCGGTCGGTTGGGCCATGCGCACCGCGGACTTCCGGGCGGCGACAAACCTCAAACTCCTCGGGATTTCACTCGCGATGTACGCGCAGGACGACTACTACCCCGAACTGTCTCCGGAACCCGGCCGACTCATGTTCAAAGACGAAACCCTCTTTCCCGAGCACCAATCGGACGTCTCCATCCTCATCAGTCCCGCAGACCCAAACCACACGCAAGCAGACAGTCCACGTTCGGACGCCTACGTTCTCGAGAACTCCAGCTATTGGTATCTCGGCTACGTCGTTTGGGACGACGAAACGGTTGAAGCATTTGCGGACGCCTACCGCCAGCGAATCAAGGAAGGGACTGGCTTCGCCACCGACCTGCCCGTCGACCTGCCGATCAAACGGCTGACACGTTTGGACGGCATGCTGCGACGTCACGGCAATTTCACGGCCGCCGAACTGGAGCACCCCAAATGGGAGTTCACGCGCCACCGCGACGCCGAGATCCCCGTGCTAATCGAGCGCCCCCATCCCTACCCCGGCCCGCTCGGCCTCTGGCTCGGCATGCCTGTCCCCCTGTCCAAACCCGTCATCGGCGGCTGCGTCCTTTACAAAGACGGCCACACCGAATTCATCCCCTACCCCGGCAAATGGCCCATGACCGAGCGGACGATCACTGCGCTCTCAGCGCTCTCCACGGTCAACTAGTACTTCGCCAACGAGGTGCCACGGGCTTCCAGCCCGTGCTTCGACAGTAAGGAGCATGGGCGTCTCGCCCGTGTTTTTGTTCCTGCAATACCCCTCCACGACTAAATATCACCCTGTCCGCAGTATGGTCGATGGTCCGCGACAGGAGGGCGGGTTTTCCAACCCGCCAAACCCAACGACCGATTCGTGTGTGAACCGCACAGAATTGGTAGGGCTCAACTTGGCCCCTCGGCGTCCCGCCAGTCTAACGTCTGGATACACAACTTCGCTGCGGCGGGTAAGAAAACCCGCCCTCCTAAGAACCACGTGTTTGGCGGTGGAGTGAAGAGCATGGGCAGAATGCCCATGTCAGCGGGAAGACTTTGGCAGGGATGCCCAAGGCACCTCGGGGACCTTCCGGGCAGGATGCCCGGTTGCGGCGAACTTGCGCCTTCGCAATCCGAAATCCGAAATCGCAACTACTCCCGCTCGACCGGTTCACGCTCCAGCGACGTGCCCAACGCGTTGAGTTGCGCCATAAACTCCGGGGGAATTAGGCCGGTAACGCTGATCGGGACTTCCCAGGTCACAACGCCGCCGTCGCCGATGATGCGGCGGGTGATGGCGATGACGGTTTCGTCGGAGTAGCGCGGAGGGCTGCCGGCCCATTGGGGGCCGAGGAAACTCAGCATCTGGAACTGGGCGCCGTTGAGCCAGCGGCCGGGGCATTGCACCTTCTCCGCGTCGTTGATCTCGCCTGCGGTGTAGTCCTCTTCTGAGGACAGCGTGATGACGGGGTCGAACACTCCGGGGTTGAAGGCGACGACGCTGTCCGGGTTGCCCGCGCGGGCCGCGCCGGCGAAGCTCGCGAAGTTCGGCGGGTCCTCGTGCCGGTACATGGCGATGGGGTAGTAGCACCCGTCAAACCACCAGCCCGACACCTTCGTGCCCCAGCGCGTGGACCATTCCGCGATGACTGCCTCCCACTTCCGCTGGAACGCGTCGAAGCGCGGGTCGCCACCGTCGGGCCCGCCTTCGGGATGGCTCCAGATCGGGTACTTGCCCGGCGCCCATTCGAGGGCGGCCATGGCCTTCGGGTCACGGTCCGGCGCCCCCGCGGGCAGGTAGACCATGAGCCGGATGTCGCGCGCCGCGAGGGCGTCGGCGAGGTCCGCGACGAGGTCCCGCCGGGAACAGGTACTGGGGTCGTTGCCGACGAAGCGGTCGTAGACCGCGTTGGGCGAACAATAGTAGCCGGAATTCTGGCCGAGGGTCAGCACGAAATACCTGGCATGCACGGAGTCCAATTGGTCCGCCAGCGTGTTCACGTCAAAGCGGTCGACCACCGTGTTCCAGTTTTCCGGCGTGGGTTCGAGGCCCTTCAACGCAATATTGGAAAGGTAATGACAGAACACGCCCCATTGCGCCTCGTACATCCATTCGGCCCGGTTGCTGTTCGGTTGCACCGCGTTCTGCGCCGACGCGCACACGACGCCAACCACCAGACTCAAGAATGCGATCGTTCTCATGGCTACTCCCCCGTAGTTGACCCTGAGAAAGTATAGCGCATATGGAGTGCGAGGGCTTGCCCTCGCGGAGTGGTTATCAACCTTCGACGATTACTTACTCTACGCGGCGAGGGCGCGCGATATATTCGGCGAGGGCAAGCCCTCGCACTCCATATGGAAACCGCGTATTGAGGACTACTTCGCCTCAGTCGGCGTGCCGCCCCCTGCCTGCCGCCGCAGATCCTGCGCATAGGCTTCGCGTTCGAAGGCGTTGTCCCAATACGCGCGGCGGCCATGAAGGACCTGCCACAGGCTCGACAGCGCGTACGCGGGAAGGAAGAACGGTCCCCAGCGCTCGTACTGGCGCACATGCACCAACTCGTGCTCACGGGATGCGGTAAGCGCAGCTTCGCTGACGCCGATAACGACGTGGCCGAGGGTCATTGCGTTGAAGGACAACATGCGTGGAAAGGAGGCAATCGCACGGCCACCCCAACCTCCGCCCACCTCCACGATGCCGGACACGACCCGCGCGCGCCCTCCCAGGCACAGCAGGATCAGCACCGCGAGCGCGCCAAGCGCCGTATTCGGCGACGCCCACATGTACGCGACGAAGCGCGCGCCGAATCGACGATACCTCTGGACCAACGAACGGCTCATATTTGCGCAGGTATACAGAGGCGCCCATCGTGATTCAATCGCGTTGGATCTCCTCATCCAGGGTTTCACGATCCCGTTCTGTCACGGAGGTGACGGCGGGGGCGGACTTGGAGTAGTGTCATTACTGGGGAGGACCAGTCAATGACTACATTTCTTGCATTCATTCTGGGGGTAACCTTGGCGTTCGGTGCGGCGCCTGCACCGGCGGCGATGGATGAAGCACAACAGTGGGCGACGGCGAAGTTTGCCGGGGCGGTGGCGACGAGCGACACGGCGCGACCGACCTTATACGTCATCGCGAACAACGATCCCGTGCAGCAGAACAGCCGCAACGGCAGGCCCATGCAGATGGGCGGGCAGCAGTACTCGCGAGGATTGTATTGCCACGCCAACAGCGAGGTCATCGTGCGAACGGGCGGTCCCGCCAACTTGTTCCGTGCGATTGTCGGGGTGGACTCGAACGACCAGACTTCGGGCGGCCGCGGTAGCGTGGTCTTCGCGGTGCGGGTTGGCCGCAAGGAAGTGTGGCGCTCGGCCTTGCTGCGCGAAGGGATGCCGGTGGTACCCGTCGAGGTCGCGCTGGACGATGCGACGGAGTTCACGTTGATCGTGGAAGATGGCGGCGACGGCATCTCCTGCGACCAGGCGGACTGGGCCAATGCGGAAGTCGAATTGGCAAACGGCGAGGCCCTCCCACTCGGAGATGTCCCTATTGTCGCCGCACAGAAGGAACCATACACGTCCGACCCGTTCTTCTCCTTCACCTACGGCGGCGTGCCGTCGAGCGACTTCTTGAAGAACTGGAATGCGAAGCGTTCTGAAAAGCGAATTGACGAGACGCGCACCGCGCTCACAATTACGTACACCGAGCCCGAAACGAAACTCGAGGTCCGGTGCGAGGGCGTTCACTACTCGGACTTCCCCACCGTCGAATGGACGGTATACCTGCGCAATTACGGCGACGCGGACACGCCGCTCATCACGGACCTCCGTGCGATCGATACGCGCGTCCAGCGAAGCGGCGCCGAGGAATTCGTCCTCCACCACCACACGGGCGACAACTGCACCGCGAACAGCTACGAACCCCACAACACGCCCCTCGAACCCAATGCGAGTCTGACGATTGCCAACGCGGGCGGACGTCCTACGCAGCACAACTTCCCCTACTTCAACCTTCAGGCGGGGCAGGAAGGCATTATCTTCGTGGTCAGTTGGGCCGGACAGTGGACCGTCGACTTCGTGCGCGATGGCTCCAACGGCGTGACCCTGCGTGCGAAGCAGGAGGATACACACTTCGTCCTGCACCCGGGCGAGGAAGTGCGGACGCCCATGATCGTGCTCCAGTTCTGGCGAGGCGACCGGACCCACGCGCAGAACGTGTGGCGTCAATGGATGATCGCGCACAACATGCCGCGCCCCGGCGGCACGCTGCCTCCCCTGCCCCAACTCGCCGCGTGCAGTTCCCATCAGTTCGGCGAGATGATCCACGCCAACACGGAGAACCAAATCTTCTTCGTCGACGGCTATCTGAAGCACGGCATGAAGCTCGACTACTGGTGGATGGACGCGGGCTGGTACGTCAACGAATCCGGCTGGCCCCAGACCGGCACCTGGGAGGTCGACCGCGGGCGGTTCCCCAATGGTCTTCGCGAGATCTCCGACCACGTCCACGCAAAAGGTATGCGGACCCTCCTCTGGTTTGAACCCGAGCGCGTCGCCAAGCAGACCTGGCTCGCCGATGAGCGGCCGGACTGGGTATACGGCGGGGCCAACGGCGGTTTGCTGAAACTCGGCGAGCCGGAAGTGCGCGAGTGGCTGACGAACCACGTTGACGAGATTCTCGTCGACGAAGGCATCGACCTGTACCGTCAGGATTTTAATATGGACCCCCTGAATTTCTGGCGGGAGAACGACGCGGAAGATCGGCGCGGCATCACCGAGAACCGGCACGTCACTTCGTACCTTGCCTATTGGGATGAACTTCGCCGCCGCCATCCGGACATGCTAATCGACTCCTGCGCCAGCGGCGGCCGCCGCAACGATCTCGAAACCCTGCGGCGGGCCGTCCCGTTGCTGCGTAGCGACTACATCATGGAACCCGTCGGGAACCAATGCCACACCCATGTCCTGTCCGAGTGGTTTCCTTTCTACGGCACCGGCACGTCCAAGACCGATCCCTACCTCGTGCGCAGCGTGTTATGCCCCCACTTCATCGCCTGCTGGGACATGCGAGACGATGCGCTCGACTTCGCTGGGTTGTCGCGTGAGATTGCCGACTGGCGAGACTACGGACAGTATTACTTCGGCGACTACTATCCGCTGACGCCGTACACGCTC
>CAZWDH010000344.1:4569-6678 GCA_964632865.1 uncultured Nitrospiraceae bacterium | reverse complement strand
AAGGGTCGAAGTCGGAATCTGAAGCGAGCTGCCGGGTGTTTGTATTGCAGCGCCGAAAACTGGTATCCTCACGGCTTGTCTCAAGCGATGGAAGTGCTTCTCTCATAGACAGTTGTGAGTAGACCGGGCGGCTTGGAGCGATTTGGGCTTGTCGAGCGGGTTTCGGGATGGCGCTGGAGTACACAACCTGCTGTCCCCGTTCCAGATGGGACGAAGCCGTGTAACCTCCGCAGCCCAAGGCTTGTCCAAGTACAGAGAGCGTTCACCGGGGCCGGTTTGGGATGAACGGCTGAAATCAATTGGGCTGCGCCGCTGAGCGGAGGCCTCACGTGGGTATGGAGACTTTTTCATGACACAACAATACCGGGCGGAGCGTGTCCGGATGCCGGCAGAATCGAGCACTACGGAACCCACTACCGCGGCCTGGGCTGCCCACGGCAGTACCCTGGTGGAACTGCTACAAAACCGTGCGCTCCAACGTCCCGACCATCTCGCCTATACCTATCTCGAGGATGGCGAAGAAGAAGGCGAACGCTACACCTTTGGTAAGCTCGACCGGCGCGCGCGGGCGATTGCCGTGGCGTTGCGCCAACGGTGCCAGCCGGGCGACCGCGTACTCATGCTCTACCCTCCGGGACTCGACTATACCGCGGCGTTCTTCGGCTGCCTGTACGCGGGCGTGATCGCGGTGCCGGTGTACCCGCCCGATCCGGGCCGGTTGAACCGCAGTTTGCCGCGACTGAAAGTAGTGGCGCGCGACGCGGGGACCTCGCTGGCGTTGACCGTGTCCAGTTTGTACGAAATCTGCAAGGGACTTGCCGGCTTCGATCCCTATTTCGGCGAATTCGATTGGCTTGCCACGGATACCGTGCCGGAAGCTCTGGCGAAGGAATGGGTCGCACCGGAAATCGACTCCGGGTCCATCGCCTTCTTGCAGTACACCTCCGGTTCCACCGCCGATCCCAAGGGCGTCATGGTCACGCACCGGAACCTGCTCTACAATCTGTACGATATGGCCGATCACTGGGAAGATCAGGATGACGTCTCTTTCGTGACTTGGCTGCCGGCCTTTCATGACATGGGCCTCATCTGGGGGCTGCTCCTGCCCGTCTACATCCAGGCCCCGTGCTACGTCATGTCGCCGCTGGCATTCTTGCAGCGGCCGTTACGGTGGTTGCGCGCCATGTCCAAGTATAAGGCGACCCATAGTTGCGCGCCGAATTTCGCCTTTGACCTCTGCGTGCGTAAGGTCACGCCCGAGCAGCGCGCGACCCTCGACTTGAGCCGCTGGGTAAGCGCGGGCAACGGCGCGGAGCCGGTCCGGCCCGATACGCTGGAACGGTTCGCGGAGACTTTCAAACCTTGCGGCCTGAAGTGGAACGTGATGTGCCCGGGCTACGGTCTCGCCGAAGCCACGCTCATGGTGTCCACGACCGCCCGCTTAGAGCCTATGTTGCTGCCCGTGGTGGCCTCGGAGTTGGAGCAACACCGCGTCGTGGAGGCGAAAGCGCCCGGAGACGATGTGCGCACGCTGGTCGGCTCAGGCCGGACAAGCCACGACACGCGCGTCCTCATCGTCGATCCGGAATCGCGGTTGCAGTGTTCCCCCGACACAGTCGGAGAGATCTGGGTGTCGGGTACCACGGTGGCCGATGGCTACTGGAACCGGCCCGAGGATACGGACCAGACGTTCCGCGCCACGCTGGCCGATTCGGGAGAAGGACCCTTCCTCCGCACGGGCGACCTGGGTTTCGTGAAGAACGGGTTCGTTTTCGTAACGGGCCGCATCAAGGACATGATCATCGTCGACGGGCTTAATCACTATCCCCAAGACATCGAGCGGACCATGGAATTGAGTCACGAAGCGATTCGCCAGGGCTGCTGCGCGGCGTTCTCCGTCGACATGGATGGACCGGAGAAGTTGGTCGTGGTGGCGGAGGCGCTGTTGCCGGAAGGAAGCGACGGCAAGGAAGTGATCGCCGCCGTCCGCAAAGCGGTCGCCGAAACCCATGAGTTGCGGGTGCATCAGGTCTGTCTGATCGCGCCCAAGTCGATCGACAAGACCAGTAGCGGTAAGATTCAGCGGCAGGCGAACCGCGCGCGGTATCT
>CAZWDH010000344.1:0-4469 GCA_964632865.1 uncultured Nitrospiraceae bacterium | reverse complement strand
GGCGAACCGCGCGCGGTATCTCGACAATACGCTGGAGTTGCTCGCCCGCGGATAATTTGAATCGTCAACCAAGGACGCGCACCGGCGAGCCGTGCCGACGTAGCGTCACAGCAATAGATTCTTTTTGGAGACATGAGGCACGTGAAGACGAAGCAGGCCATCCGGGAATGGCTAATCTCTCAACTCGCCGCCGAAACCGGCGTAGCCCGCGAAAGCATCGATCCCAACGAGTCCTTCGATACCTTAGGCATTTCGTCGCGGGAAGCCGTGACATTGTCGGGCGATATGGAAGAGTGGCTCGGCCGAAAGCTATCGCCAACGCTGTTGTGGGAATACCCGACCGTCGACGCATTGGCCGGCTATCTGGCTGAGGATACAGACGCGGCCCCAGCGATCGCGCCCGCGGCATCGCATTCGTCGAACGAGCCGGTCGCCATCGTCGGAATTGGGTGCCGGTTTCCGGGCGCGGATGGCCCCGGAGAGTTCTGGTCTCTACTGACCGGCGGCGCAGATGCCGTGGCCGATGTGCCTCCGGACCGGTGGGACAACGACGCCTACTACGATCCAACTCCGGGAACGCCGGGCAAGATGTACACGAAGAAGGGCGGATTCCTGGATCGGGTCGATCTGTTCGACGCAAACTTCTTCGGCATCTCGCCCCGGGAAGCCGCTCGCATGGATCCCCAGCAGCGGCTGGTTCTGGAAGTCGCGTGGGCAGCGCTCGAGAATGCGAACATCGCTCCCGACACGCTGAGCGGAAGCGCAACCGGCGTGTTCATGGGCATCAGCGCGAACGACTACGCGCGGGTGCAAAATTCCAATCCCGAGTTGATTGACGCCTACGCGGGCACGGGCAACGCGCACAGCCTCGCGGCCAACCGGCTCTCGTATTTTCTCGATTTGCGCGGTCCGAGCTTTGCCGTGGATACGGCGTGCTCGTCGTCGTTGGTGGCCGTGCATCAGGCCGTGCAGAGTTTGCGCGCCGGGGAGTGTTCATTGGCGCTGGCGGGCGGTGTGAACGTTATTCTCTCGCCCGAGACGCAGATGATCTTTTCGCACGCCCGAATGATGTCACCGGACGGGCGGTGCAAGACCTTCGATGCGAGCGCCGATGGCTACGTGCGCGGCGAAGGCTGCGGCGTGGTTGTGCTGAAGCGCCTTTCCGAAGCGCAGGCAGACGGTGACCGCATCTGCGCGGTGCTGCGCGGTTCCGCAGTCAATCACGACGGTCGCAGCAACGGGCTGACCGCCCCGAACGGGTTGGCGCAGCAGGCGGTCATTCGTCAGGCGCTCGCAAACGCGGGGTTGACGCCATCTGATATCGATTATGTGGAGGCCCATGGCACTGGCACATCCCTCGGCGATCCCATCGAGGTCGATTCGCTGAAGGCCGTTTTGCTCGAAGGCCGGGATACGGACCGTACGCTGATGCTGGGGTCCGCGAAGACCAACATCGGTCATCTCGAATCGGCCGCAGGCGTGGCGGGTCTGATCAAAACCGCGCTGATGCTGCACCACGGCGCTATCGTGCCGCATCTTCATCTCAACAAGACCAACCCGCTTATCGAACTGGACGGCACGCCCATTCAGATTCCGACAGCGGGTTCCGCGTGGGAGAGAAGCGAACGGCCGCACCGCGCCGGAGTCAGCTCCTTCGGGTTCGGCGGGGCGAACGCGCACGCGATCGTCGAGGAGGCGCCGGCGTCGTTACCGGCCGAAGCGAAATCCGAAGTGGAGCGCCCACAGCATGTGCTGACCTTGTCTGCTCATAGCGAAACGGCCCTCAAAACGATGGCCCGTTCCTATGCCGAAACGCTCGTGGGCGATCCCCAGCCTCAACTCGCCGATGTGTGTTTCACCGCCAACACCGCGCGCGCGCGTTTCGAGCACCGGCTTGCGGTCCGCGGCGCGACGGCGGAAGACGTAGCCGACGCGCTTTGTGCTTTCGAGGCTGGCGAAACCAACGATCGAATCGAAGCGGGATCGGTCCGCCCAAGCGATCGGCCGAAGCTGGCCATGTTGTTCACGGGCCAGGGCTCGCAGTACGCTGACATGGGCCGCACGTTGTACGAGACGCAGCCGGTGTTCCGCGCTGCCATAGACCGTTGCGACGCGATCCTGCGCGATCTCCGCGAAGTTCCGTTGTTGTCCGTGTTGTACCCCGAGGATGGCGCGGAGTCGCCCATCGACGAGACCTCTTACACGCAACCCGCGTTGTTCTCGATTGAGTATGCGCTGGCCGAACTGTGGCGGTCTTGGGGTGTCGAGCCGGATGCCGTCATGGGACACAGCGTCGGCGAGTACGTTGCGGCCTGCGTCGCGGGCGTGTTCGACGTGGAAGATGGATTGCGGCTCATCGCGGAGCGCGCCCGCTTGATGGGGGCATTGCCCGAGGGCGGCGCCATGGTCGCGGTGCTCACGGATTACGAATCCGTGTCCGCCGCTTTGGGCGAATACGCGGACCGCGTGTCGATCGCCGCGGCGAACGGACCGAAGAATACCGTGATTTCCGGCGAGGCCGAAGCGGTCGACGCCATCGTGCAGCATTTCGAGGCGCAAAAAGTCTCGTGCAAGCGGTTGACCGTCTCGCACGCCTTTCACTCGCCTCTGATGGAACCTATGCTCGACGAGTTCGAGGCCGCGGCGCGACGCGTTACCTATCGTGCCCCGCGAATCCCCGTCGTGTCGAATCTGACAGGACGTCTCGTCACAAAAAGCGACGTGTTTGACGCGGCGTACTGGCGGGCGCACCTGCGCCAGGCGGTGCAGTTCGACGGCGGCATTCGCGCATTGCATGAAGCGGGCTACGCGCTGTTCCTTGAAGCAGGCCCCGCGCCGGTGCTCTCCGGAATGGGTGTGCGGTGTTTACCGCGCGGTTCGGCAACCTGGTTGCCGTCGCTGTCGAAAGGCAAGGAAGATTGGCCCGTCATTCTCGGAAGCGTTCAGAAGTTATTCGTCTCCGGCGTGCCGCTGGATTGGCGCGGGTTTGACGCGCCCTACCGGCGCTCTCGCGTGAATCTTCCCACGTATCCCTTCGAGCGCGAGCGCCATTGGCTGGACGTAGGCGACCGGCAAGCGGCTCCCGCCACGATTTCCGTTACAGCTAAAACCGCTGCACCCGCTCCAAGCGCCGCCTCGCTCAATGGCCACAGCGACTGGCTCTATCAATTGCGCTGGATCGAACAATCGCGCACCGCAACCGAAGGCGTGCAGGCAAATCTGCGCTGCATGGTATTCGTGGACGAGGCCGGTGTCGGCGAGGCGCTGGCGACACAACTGGAATCGCAAGGCCACACCTGCATGCGCGTCGTGCGTGCAGGCGCGTATCGCCGGATTAATTCCTCTCGCGCCGAGTTGGATCCAGGTTCGCAAGCCGACTATGACGCGCTGCTGAACGATTTTCACGTCGCGACGGACCGCGTCATCCATTGCTGGAGTCTCGCAGCTACGGAAGATGTATCGAGTGATTCGCTGGATCGCGCCCAGGCGTTGGGCTGTCGATCCGTGTTGCACCTGGCGAAAGCGTTGCACGCAACGCGATCGAAGGCGAACGGCCGTCCGTCTGCGTCGCGCGCGCTGTGGATCGTGACCAGCGGCGCTCAGTCCGTCGCGGACGCGGACCTCGCCCAGCCCCCCGTCCACGCGCCGCTCTGGGGCTTTGGCCGGTGTCTCTCCATCGAACACGCCGACTTCTGGGGCGGCATGATCGACTTGGGGACTCTAGGTGCCCAAGATCAAGTTCCAGCGCTCGTTGGCGAAATTATCTCGCCCAGCAACGACGATCAAATTGCGCTACGCAACGGCGCCCGGCACGTGGCACGCCTGCAAAAGGCCGGTTCGGTCGTGGCCACGCCCTTTACACACGATTTCCAGTGCCGTCGTGACGGCGCGTACCTGATTACAGGTGGCCTGGGCGGCCTTGGACTGGAAGTCGCGGGCTGGCTCGCCGACCGCGGCGCCGGAAAACTGATCGTGCTTTCGCGTACGGCGCTTCCCCCGAACGATACCTGGGACTCGGTGCAATCCGATTCCCCGCAAGGTAGTCGCATCGCGGCGTTGCGCGCCTTGGAAGCGCGCGGCGCCGAGGTTCACGTTGCATCCGTCGATGTCGGCAAGGACGGTGATCTCACGCGGTTCCTGGAGGAGTACCGGCGCGACGGGGGACTGCCAATTCGTGGCGTGGTGCACGCGGCGGGCGTTCTGGAAGACCATGCGGTAACCCAACTGGACGCAGACGCGTTGGATCGCGTGTTGCGACCCAAAGTCAACGGAAGCTGGCAACTCCATCATGCGTTCAACGGCGGCGGTTCGGGCGAGCTTGATTTCTTTGTTCTGTTCTCGTCCGCGGCTGCTATCCTGGGATCTCCGGGACAGGCGAATTACGCCGCGGCCAACGCATTTCTGGATGGCCTCGCCCACTATCGGCACGCAAAAGGGCAGCCCGCGCTGAGCATCAACTGGGGCCCGTG
>CAZWDH010000343.1:0-6733 GCA_964632865.1 uncultured Nitrospiraceae bacterium | reverse complement strand
CTGCGCAGTCAAATCGGCCGTACGCGTCGACGCGTTCAGGTCGAGATACGGCGACGGCGGCGAACTGCCGTCCAGCGTGATCGTGCTTTCCTGCAGTTCGAAGCTGCGGTCGAGGAAGTATATCTGTCCGCGCACCGGCGACAGCGTCCCGGTGATCTCCGGTGCATCCGCAGTCCCGCCAACATGCAGGTCGCCTTTCCATTCGGTATCAAGCGACTGGTTGCGCACGTAGACTTTTCCCGGCGCCGTGCAGTCCACGTTCAGCGCAATTTCGATGGGCGTCTTTTCCTCTTCCTCGGCCTCGGGCGCTGCGGTGGCGACTTCGCCATTCGGATCGCCCACTTCGGTCACCTCCAGTTCCGGATACTCGACGCGGCCCTTGTTGGGAAGGACCACGGTCGCAGGGCCTATCGTCAGCGAACCGTCGATTTTGGCGCGTTCCATGTCGCCCGCGACGGATAAGGTTCCATCCACCTGTCCCGTCAAGTCATCTCGGCTCGCCACGCGGAGGTTGCCCAGACGCGCATCCAGCGAGAAGGGGAAACTTTCCCGCGGAAGAACATCGACTTTCCCTTCCGCGTTCAGTGTGCCGCCCACGCCGTCGGTCGCCGCGAACTCGGTAACCGTGAGTTCTCGGTTGCGCCCTTCGACAACCACGCGGAGGTCCTCGAGAATGGTGCCAGTTTCGAGATTCTCATAGCGGGCGTCTGCGACGGTCGCCTCTCCCGTGACCACCGGTTCGGAGAGGTTTCCGGCTATCGCGAGTTCCGCGTTCAATTGTCCGCGCACCACGTGATCCTGAAGATCGAATAGAAGAGGAAACACGGACAGGTCTGCATTCGCCGTGCACTGGCCCCGAATCGGGCGTTGCCGGTTAACGGCCACCTCGACAGGTTGTAGTGAGAACTGCACGGGAACGCGCAGCGAGGCGCCCGCTTCGATCTGCTCGTCCATCGCGATCTGCACGCGCGTCTCGGTAACGCCTGAGGAGAGTTCCGTGTCCAGACGAACTTCAAACGCTGGATAGGCGGCGGCGCTTTCACGCACATCGCGAAACACGAGGTTGCCGCTGCCCACGGGTTGCGAAGCCGGTCCGCTGAGTTGCACCGTTCCATCGACAGTACCTTCCAAGTCAGTGCCACCGAAGGCGGCAACCAACGAGAGCGGGACATCGTCGAGTTCCGCTGAAACGCGCACATCGCCTTCCGCGCGATTGCCTTGCAACGAAACCGTTCCGGCATCGACCGCGAGCCGGCTAATCGATGCGCTGAGCATTTCGCCTTCCCAGCCGATGCGGGCTTCGCCTTGCAATGCGATGGCATGTTCGCCGACCGTCGCGTGCAGCGCGGCAACTTCGATCCACGCGTCATTGATACTTCCCACAACACGCGCATCCAGCGCGATCTGCGACTCCTGAATCGTGCCCTCGTCCACGGCGACTGTGAGCGTCGATTGCGCCTTGTCGCCATCCAGTTGCGCGAAGAACGAAGCGAGATTCGTTTCGCCCGTCTGCAGACCAGTCCCGTTTGCATCAGCATCAATCCGCACTTCACCGAATGGGTCCGTGGCATCTGCGGCCAAGTGGAGCGTCTGAAGTCGTGTGTCCTGATACTGGAGATTCGAGCCATCGATCTCGGCGTGCAACCGTTGCGCATCGCCCGATCCGTCAAGCAAAGCGCTCAACTGCATCGCACCCGCGACATCGATCCCCAGCAGTTCACCAACCGTAGAAAGGTCGTCAAAGTTCCCCGTGATAGAACCGCTTCCCTGTTTCGCGCTCGTGTCGAACGTCCCGCTCCCTTTCAGCCGGTTCTCTCCGGCCCGCATCTGAATGTTCGAGACCTCAACCTGGGAATCAGTCATCGCGAAAGTTGCATTCGTGTTCAATTCCTCCGTGTCGCTCTGCAGCGTCAACTGCGCGTTACCGGCTGGCGCCTTCGGCAACCCATCCAGTTCCGCTCGCAAAGATGCCTCCCGCACCGTTGCGTCGCCCGCCGTCAGACGGTCCCCCTCGACGTCGACCCGGGCTTGGAATTCGTCGAACGGGCCGCCTACCGTGAAGTTCCCGGCGATCTCCCCCGCGGAGGGACGATCGAGCGCCACCGACAGCACCTCCGCGTCCGGGATTCGGAAGGAACCTTCCAGATCGAGTTTCTCCGCTTCCGTGTTCACCGTGCCGGACGCATTTGCGCTCATTGCGGTACTCTTCAACTCCAAGGAAGCGATGGTAAGACTACCCTCGTCGAACGTGAGCGAGGTTTCGCCGTTGACCCGATCCGCGGTCAGCGCGAGCGCCGCCTCCGGAAGCCCCGCGAGGTCGGTTACGTGAAACGCGGCGTTGGCCGCGAGGAGTGTCTCCGCGGAGGTAGTGATGTTGGCCGTAGCGCCGGCAGTCCACTGGACCTGTCCATCCTTCCCCGCTTGACCCAGGAGGCTCGACTGCACTTGCGGGATTTCAACCACAAATTCGCCGTCTTTTGACTCTATATTATAGTCGCCGCGCGCGCGAATCTGCGCCGATTCCGACTCCAGTTCGGCTCGCGCAATCCTCAGCGTCTCCGCGTCTTGGGTCTCGACCTCGAAATCGAACCGTACCTGCTCCTGCGCGACCGCGCCTGCCGACAACGCGCTTGCTTCGGCGTTGCCGGTGACCCGCAGGTTCTGCAGATTGGCGGGAGTCCATGTCTCCCCCGAGCCTTCCAGGTCCAGCGAAAGGGACGCGGACTCGAAGGTCGCGACGTGGATATCCGATCCCGTTCCGGATACGTTCACGGACCAACCCGATTCCTCACCTTCGATCTGGCCGGAAACCGAAATCGTTCCCTGCGCGTTCTCAGGGAGCAATGCGGCGAGGTTAGCCAGGTCGAGTTCCGCAATGTCCACTTGGGCGTTCAGTTCCTCGGCTGCCGGGTCGTACTCACCAGAAATCCGGGCATCGGCGCCGACGGCCCGAAGTTGGGCCCGGTCGATGCGGAGTACTCCGTCCTGCGATCGAAATCCTTCGATCTGCGCAACGATCCCCTCGCCCATCGCAGTCGCCGCCTGCTCCGGGACGAGTGGTTCGTGCGGCCACGCTGAAGCCTCCAGATCAAAGCCATACCCTTCCGACAGGTCGAGCGCGCCGGTCACGGCAAGCAACTTCTCGCCTTCGAGTTCGGCATCCACATCGACGGACGGCGTTTCGAGCGGGCCATCAAGACGCAAGTTTCCATTTAAGGCACCCTGCAATCGGGGATTGTCCGGATCGCCGGCAAGACGGGCCAGCGATGCCGTATCGAGATTGCTTTCTAGTTGGATGGTATCGGAATTCGGATCATAAGCCAGCGAACCGGTCAGCGACGTCCCCTCGCCGCTGACACTCAATGAGGGCACTTCGATCGTGCGGTCGTCGTGGCGTGCAACAGTGGCCTTAATGTCGACCGTGTTCCCGAGCCGTTCCTTCAACGCGCGCGTGGGGGGCAGCACGTTTGCGTACAAGGTCCCGTCGATTCCGCACTCGACGGTACCGTTCATGCGGACGTCGAGCGCGGCATTCCAGAACGGCTCCTCGCCCAAGGTGCCACGAATCGTTCCGTCCCACGATTCGGACGCGCCGTCGCCTTCGAGCGTAACGAGAAAGGTCTGGTTCGAATCAAGATCGAGTGCGGCCGGTATGAAAGCCGAGTCTTCAATCCGCGCGTCGAGACCCAAGGTAGATGCGCCGCCGCCCAAATCGAGTTGGAGCGTGGCCGAGGTGGTCGATTCATCGATCCGTTTCAGTTCGAGATCGGCAACAAGATCTTCAATCCTGCGTCCCGTAAGTTGCCCGCGTAGTTCGAAGACGGCGTCTCTTCCCACGACGGCCTCCGCCACTTCAATGCGATCGATGGCCAAGCGATCGATCCGCACGCTGCGTAGCGCGTTGGGAATGGAGCGTAGCACGTCCAGTGGACGCGCGTCGGGATTGGGTGGCGGCCGTTTGAGAATCTCCACCCGCTCCACCGTGGCCTCATAGACGTGGTATGGCTTGCGCGCGAGGGACCGCACCGACCAGCGCAAGGCGATATCATGCGCGATGAGCACCTCGCCTTCGTCATCGCTGATCGTAAAGGTCTCGATGTGAATCGAACCGGGCAGCGTACCCGATACTCCGGAGACGTCAAAGTCCAGGCGAGGATGACCTGACAACGTATCGGAGAGGAATCGCGCCAGACGCTGCTTACCCGGACCTGAATTGACCGCGGCAAACACGATGACCGCAAGGCACACGACGACCAGCGCCGCCCAGAGCATCCACCGAACGACACGCGGAACGCGACGGGCTTTGTTAGAAGGCTTGCCCAAAACTGACGTAGACTCCGAAGCTGTCGTCCAATTCCGATCGCGCATTCACGGGAACCGCCACATCGATCCGCAGCGGACCGAGCGGCGTGAAGTAACGAATGCCCGCACCTACGCCCCACCGCATCTCTTCCGCGAAATCCGGAAAGGCCGACGAGTACGCGTTGCCCCCATCGACAAACACCGCCACGCCGATCTGTTCCGTGATCCGCCGGCGCAATTCGACGCTCAATTCGACGAGGGAAGCGCCACCGATGGGATCGTCGCCTTTCAAGGGGCTGACCGTCTTGTACGCAAATCCGCGGATCGAGCCGCCCCCGCCCGCGTAGAACCGTTCGTCCGGCGGAATGTCGTCCACGTCGGCGCCAAGCATGGCGCCGAGCTTGATCCGCGCCGCGATGACCCAGTATCCCTCCTCGTCCAGCGCGTGATAGCCACGCCACTCTACGGTCCCGCGCAAAAACGAGAGCGCGGGGTCGGTGACTTCGATGAACAGCTCCGCCCGAAGGTCGAGTCGAATCCCCCGTTTAGGATTCATGGGATCGTCGCGGTTGTCCAAGATGCCGTATACGGGGAAGGAAAGAAGATGGTAGGTCTCGTCGAGCTGCTTTTGTTCTTGCATGCTGTACTTGAACGCAACGCCCGCCCCGGCGGTCCAGCGTGGACCCAGCTTTCGTTCCACGGTGACACCGGTTGTGAAATGCGTGCTGTCGTAGGCGTCGACGGATTCCTGCCCCAGCTTCAACTCCCAGCGCAAGGTCTGATCCTCGCGTTTCCATCCCGGTACCAGGTACCGGGTCTCAAACTCCTGCCGGTCGCCCGAAAGCAGCGCTTTCAACGTCAATTGGTGCCCCAACTGCCGGATGTTGCGGTGCTCCCAACTCGCGCGCGCGTTCGGTCCGGCATCGGTGTCGAAGCCCGCGCCCAGGGTAATGGTCCGGTGCTTGGACTCGGCCACCTTGATGCGCATGTGGATAAGGCCATCGTCGGTGACGGCGTCCGCGGTGGTAATACGCACGAGCGAATAGAGGTTTTGATCGTAGAGTCGTTCTTGGGTTTCATTCACGACCCGGGCATCGTAGGGTTGACCTTCGCGCCATTCGATGGCGCGTCGCACCGTATCTTCCTTCACGGCGTCCAATCCCTCAATCTGCGTCGCGCCAAAGACTGCGGACGGGCCGGGCTCCACGATGTACGTCACGTCGAGCGTGCGATTATCGTGGTCGACAACGACCGTCCGGTCGGCGATCTTGGGAAAGGGGTAACCGTTGTTCCGCGCGCGCGCAAGGATGGGACCTTCCGCTTCCACGACGATACGGGAGACGGCAGGTTCGCCGCTGGTCACTTGGAGCGAATCCGGTTTCGGCCAGACGAAAGCTACGTCTCGCGTGGATTCGATGCGAATCGTATCAAAGGCGTAGCGAGGACCGGGATCGATCGTAAACACGACAGCCGGCGGGGTTTCGTCTTCCATCACGTTCGATTGAATGGTGGCGGCGTAGTATCCCTCCGCCTCCAGGATTTGCCGGAACCGATCGAGATCCCGGTTGGCGCGCCGTTCAAGATGGTTGATGCTGGCGGGGGGACGGTCCTGGTTTGATACCGTGTCCGATTCACGGCGAAACACTTCCCGGAGGGACTCTTCAACGGCGCCCTCGAACCGTACCGAGTACGCGCCGGTCCCCGTGGAGTTCTCGGCGCAATGAGCCGGAGCTACCAGAAAAACCACGCCGGAGAGTGCCACGGCAAGCCATACCGCCACCTGCCGGTTGCGAGGATTATGTAAACCGGTGTAGCGCAAAACAACACCTGTGGAATTCGCTGAAACGCCCTTGTCGCCGGGTCCAGCGTAGCGTAACCGCGGTGAGAAATGCCAATCTGGCGCGGTTTCGAGTGGGTGACCTAAATCTATCGTCCGAGCACGTCGCCCTGCGCGTCGGCCAGCCGTTGCATGATTTCGGCAACCGCATGCTCGGGAACATTCGCATCTTCAAGCACTTGACGAAAATAGACCGCGAATGACGCCAGATGGGCCTCGTTGAGCCCCTGCTCCACCACGCGCGAATGGGCCGCGGTCAGTTCGATGCTCGTGCGCGACTGGGGACCGCCGGAAACGGTGTGGAGAAAGGCGCGGAATTTCCGCCGTTGCAGCTTCATGTCCACCCCTGAGAAGAATCCCGCCAAATCGGGGTCGTTAAGGATTCGAGCATACAGGGACTCGACCAACTCCTCGATACCGTGGTCTCCACCCAGCAATACGTATAGGGATCCCACTCCCCCTTCCCTCCGCCAGTTCGTACACCAAGGCCATTCTGTGGAGAGTATAATCCGAACCGCTGTGAACTCGCCAGTAGATACCTGGTTCCCGTTCCCGAGTGTAAGCGCAAGTTGATAATGTCCGCCCTGTGCAAAG
>CAZWDH010000342.1:0-6819 GCA_964632865.1 uncultured Nitrospiraceae bacterium | reverse complement strand
CCGTATGATTTAGTATATCATATGGCTGGATTCTGGGAGCTCAAACAGAAGCCGCCAGGGGAGCCAGACACCATGTCGTCACGCGTCAAACTTCTTGTCACCCTATCTTTCGCTATCGCGATTCCCGCTCTCGTTCACGCTCGAGATGACCCTTCTTCTTATGAGCGGCCCTCGGATAACATCGCCCTGGGCAAGCCGTATACCCTCTCCCCCACCCCGGGGTATCGGTACTGCACCGATGACGGCGACGCGACGCAACTGACCGACGGCGACTACACGGAGGATTACTACTGGACGCAGGCGTCGACGGTGGGTTGGCAGCATGCGAAGCCGGTTGTCATTACGGTTGACCTGGGCGCGGACCAACCGATTCGCGGGGTCTCGTTGCGCACGGCGGCGGGGACCGCGGGCGTGTTCTGGCCGGTGGGAATCTACGTATTCGTTGCGGGCGACGATCAACAGTTTCACTGGATCGGCGATCTGGTGTCCATGAGCGCCGCGCACTCGACCCCGCCGAGCGATGGGTACGCGACGCATCGCTACTGGACCGATGACATGCAGACGCATGGGCGCTACGTGGCGTTTGCCGTGTTGTCGGAGCCGTATACCTTCGTGGACGAAGTCGAGATTTACGCGGGCGATACCGCCTGGACCAACTCTCCCCTGCCCGGCGAGCGCGTCGGCGACATCCCGGCGTACATGAAGCGGCTGAGCGTGCGGACCTCCGTGGTGCGGCGCATATCCGAAGATGTGGCGCGGATGCGGGAGGCGGTCGCGACCTCGACGATGGCGGATTCTCTGAAGAACGATCTTCACACAGAGCTAAGCGAAATCGCTGCCGGGATTGACGGCATCCCCGCAGACCTGGGTCCTGATTTCCGCGCCGTCCTGCCCTTGAACGATCTGCATGCACGGGTCTTCGCCGTGCAAGCGCGGCTGTGGGACGCGGCAGGTCATGATGGATTGACCCTGTGGCAGTCGCCCACGTGGGACGCGTTGCCGCATCTCGATCTGGTGCCTGAATCAACAGGCGCGAAAGTCGAGGTATTGATGATGAAGAATGAGTACCGCGCAGGCGCGTTCAACCTCAGTAACGCCACGACTGAGCCCGTTCACGCAACGCTTCGTTTTGACGGCTTACCGGGCGGGGCGATGCCGTCGTACGTGACGGTACACGAAGTGGTTTGGACCGACACAAAAACGTTGAACCCGGTAGCCGCGGCTTTGCCGGAGGCTGAACGCGGAGCCGATAGTTACGAATTGACCATCGAACCCGGACTGACACAGCAAGTCTGGCTTACCTTTCGTCCGGCCGATCTGGATTCGGGTGTGCACGAGGGTGCAATTGATGTCGAGGCGGAGGGCGTATCTCCTCTACGCGTGCCCGTGACGTTGGAGATCTTTCCCTTCCGTTTTCCGGACCAGCCGCGCCTGCACGTGGGCGGATGGGATTACACCGACCAACCCAGCATGTACATGGTCACGCCCGAGAACCGGGAACCACTCATCGCGCATCTTCGTGAACGGTTCGTGGATTCCCCGTGGGCGACGCGAGCAGCGCTTCCGTACGGCACTTTCGATCCTTCGGGCGCGATGACGGCGCCGCCGGATACGGCGCACTTCGACGCGTGGGTCGACCGCTGGCCGGGGGCGGCACAGTATTGCGTGTTTGCCTCCGTTAGCGAGCACCTCCACTCGATCCCCATGGGTACGCCCGAGTTCAATCGCGCGGTGAAGGAGTGGATCGCGTTCTGGGAGGAACACATCAAAGAACGGGGCTTGAAGCCAGAACAGTTCGCCATGCTGATCTTCGACGAGCCCCACGCGCCGGAGCACGACGCCATCATCATCGCGTGGGCGAATGCCTTGCGCGAAGCCAAAACGTCCATTCGCATCTGGGAAGATCCGACCTACCGCGAGATTACAGAAGCGAACCCGACGATGCTGGCGCTGTGCGACGTGCTGTGTCCGAACCGGCCGATCTTTCTGCGGTGCAGCGATGCTTCGCGCCAGCTTTACCTCGACCAGCGCGATGCCGGGCGCACGCTGGAGTTCTATTCGTGCAGCGGGCCGATGCGCCTGCTTGATCCCTACCTCTACTGCCGGTTGCAGGCGTGGACCTGTTGGCAGTACGGCGCGACGGCCTCGTACTTCTGGGCCTTCGGCGATGACGGGCAAGGCTCGTCGTGGAACGAGTACGGTGCCGAACGCACGGCCTACACGCCGGTGTTTCTCGATGCCACGTCGGTCACCGCGGGCAAACACATGGAAGCGATTCGTGAAAGTGTCGAGGATTACGAGTACCTGGCGATGTTGCAGGAGGCGATCGACGGCGCGACGGAGCGTGGCGTCGATGCAAGCGTTATTGAAGGCGCGAAGCGCCTCTTGGAGGAAGCCCCGAAACGCGTCTGCGAAGCCTACGAAGCCGATGCAGGTTTCTGGTGGAAAGCAGACTGCGACCGGACAACCGCCGACGCGGTGAGGAAAGAGATTCTGGAAGCGCTGGTCGCGCTGAAGTATCAGCAATAACCATCGGACGGATCGGACCGATCCGACTGATCGGTCCGATCCGTCCGATAAACTTATCCCCTACGGCTTCGGCGCTACCTGGGTGAACTCCACACCGGCGCCGTTGGGTTGGGCGACGCGCAAATTGAAATTCCAGCCGCCGCCGCCCTGGCTTACCTTGACGAGGATGCGGTTGACGCCCTTCGCGAGGTGAACGTCGGCGATGTCCTGGTCGAGGGCCGCGCCGCGGTCGACGCGGTTCTCCCAGACGACTTCGCCGTTGAGCCAGACCTTGTTGCCGTCGTCGGAGCCGAGACGCAGCTGAGCATCCGTTTCCTCGGGCACGTCGATCTCCGCGTAGGCATAGGCAAATTTGCGGTCGAACTGGCCGACTTCGCCGATGAGGTTGATCATGCCGAGGGGATCGGGCGTGTTCACCGTCTTCCACTGTAGCGATTGGTCACCCGCGGAAACTGCGGTGGTCGCGTCCACCTTGGGCTCATTCACGAAGGCGCGATCCCAATCGGCCTCATCCTTCCAATCGAATGGGCCGATCACATACCAGCTCCGCACGAAGCCCAGCAGGTTCGCGAAGTCCGCGGGAACACCCGCGCTTTGAAGGCGCTGCGCCAAATGGACCAGCACCTCGGGGGACGCGTTCGCGCTGCGGACGACATCGATGGCTTCCTTTGCGCGATCCTTGTCTTCCGCGGCAAGCGCGCCCGCCACGGACACAATGGCATTGCCGGCGGCGTCCTTAAGCGCAGGCTGCTCCATAGCCGCCTTCACGAGGTCGTAGGCCTGCGCCACCGGATACCGCGCAAGACCCTGAAGACAGGTATTGCGCAGGGCGTCGTCTTCGGCAAGATCGTATAGTTGCATGAAGGCCAACCCGGCGGCTTGGGCGTTGCCCGCGTTTCCAAGAGACCCGGCCATCTTCTTCACCGAGGCGAGGGCGAACTCCTTCTCCTCAGCCGAACCGTTGCGCGCCACTTCCACCAGCGGCGCGAATGCCTGCATGTTCTCCATGGACGCGAGCGCTTTCAGCGACGCGTCGCGCAAGGCGGGAACGCCGCTGTTCAATTCTTCCTTCATCAGGTCCAACGCGGCCATGTCCTTGCGCTGTCCCCACACATTGATCAACGCCACGCGCATCGGCTCCGCCAGACTCGGATAGGCATCAAGCACGGCCAACTTTGCTTCGTGCCCCTGCAAGCTGCATAAGGCCTGCACGCAGGTATCCGCCATGTGCGGGTCGCCGGACTTTGCCGTCGCGACGATGGCGTCCACGACGGAAGCATCGCCGTAGCGCGCGAGCCCCATGACCGCGCCCGCCTGGATGATGCCCGAGGGCGCGGCATCGAGTACGGACCGGTATACGGACATGGCGAGATTCCAATTGCCGCCGTTGAGCGCGATGTTGTCAGCTAACCGGAGCAGGGCGTCGTAGGCGACGAACTGCGTGTCCGGCGTCGAGGTGGCCGCGACATCCTGCAACACCGGGGCCAACTCCGGGTCGCCGGTCCAACTCAGCGCCATCGCCGCTGCGGCGCGGACCGCCGGGTTGCTGTGGGAAGCGAGCGATTTCACGGGCTCGACCGATTCCGGCACTTCCAACTTTCCGATGGCATTCAGCAAGGCGACTTTGAAATCGTCTTCCGCATTTGGAATCGCGGAAACCATGGCCACGCAGGCATTCCGTGTGCCGGTTTCCTGCAAACATTCGCGGGCTTTCTCTTTCCACTCGTCGTTGGCGAGCAACGCGGCCACGGGCCCTACGGCAAACCCTTCGGGCACGACAATCGGAACCAGCCGGAGGACTTGCCGGATCTGTTCGTGCGGCGCATCCGGCCCTAACTCGTCCAGCAAGAGCCGGGAAGCGACCAACTGATCGGCCTCGTGTCCCGGCGCGGCAGCCGCATTCAGAATGTCCGCGATCACATTGCGTGCCGTGTAGCGGACGCCCTGATCCTCGTGGGACAGCATAGGCAGCAGCAGCGGCAGCGCTTCGACGCCTTCCCGGGGCAAAAGCTGCCGCGCGCGAATGCGCTTCGTCATATCGGGCCCGGATATATCGGCCACAAGCTGACGCATGTCTTCGGCGGCGGACGTGGAAGCAAGTATCAACGCAAAAGCCATGAATGACCAATGGCGTTTCAAGGCCAGTAACATTAGCTATTCTCCTTATGGACGCTGGTCCCCAAGAATTCACATCCCCCTAGACCCTTCGGGTCTGCCCCCTTCAAAGGGGGAATTTGTGCGCACGCTTCGCGGCGCATTGCGGGGGCGAGATCCGTACATTTTGCAGAAGCTCTATTGCAGCAACCAAGACTAGGCTTCGCGCCACTCCCCCTTTGAAGGGGGATCAAGGGGGATGTTTCTTCGGCAATTCCGTGGACGCTTCCGATATCCGGCCGGCCACGTAATGCCCCAAAGGTATGTCGTGCAAACGTCCACATGAGCGTTGTCCTAGAAGCGCCACGGGTAGCGGTAGGCGCGGGTCAGGTAGCGGTTGCCTTCATCGTCGTCGAGGAACTGTTCGGCGTCGCCGTCCCAGATCATCTTCCGGCCGGTCTTCAACGCGATACCGCCGAGCAAGACCGCCGTGGTGGACCGCACGCCCTGCTCGATTTCGGCAACGGGCCGCTTACGCGTCTTCACGCATTCGAAGAAGTTGTTGTGATGGTCGTCATTCGCCCAACTCAATTCCGGCGCGCCGATCTTCTCGCCGTAGCCGAGGTCGGCCGGCTCGACGAGGTACCGGTTGCGGTCCACGTAAAGGATGCCTTTATCGCCCTGGAATCGGATGCCGTAACTCGCGCCTGCGCGGATGTCGGCGGGACGCTGTTCCCAGGTCACGTTACAGCCTTCGTATTCGAGGATGCATTCGATGACGTCGTAGTTGTCGCCCCCAGGTGAGCCGCGGTACGTACCGCCGACCGATTGCACGTTGAGCGGCTTGTCCTGCCCAATGCCCCAATGGACAATGTCCATGAGGTGAACGCCCCAATTCGTGAATTGGCCGCCGCGGGCATAGTCATGACAGCCCATGAATCCGGAGAAACGCTGCGGACTGAAGGGCTCGTACGGTGCCGGGCCTAACCAGAGATCCCAGTCGAGACCATTGGGCACAGGCTGGGTTTCGTAGCCTTCCCCCCATCCGTTCACACCCACCCAGGCGCCGGCCGACGTGACCTGGCCGAGGGCACCGCTCTTCACGATGTCGATGGCTTCCTGGAATATCGGCATGGAACGTTGTTGCGTGCCAAGCTGGACGACCCGGCCGTAGCGGCGCGCGGCGTTGACCATGGCGCGGCCTTCGGCGACTGTCGGACAGGCCGGTTTCTCGACGTACACGTCTTTCCAGGCTTCACAGCCGTGTATCGTGATGAGGGGATGCCAGTGGTCCGGCGTGGGCACGAAGATAGCGTCCACATCTTCGCGGTCCAGCACGTGGCGATAATCCTGATATCCGTCCGGCGTGACGCCGGTCGTCTCGCCGACCGCCTTGCAGGCGTTCATATAGCGTGGCTTGTACACGTCGCACAGGGCGGCTATCGTACAATTCGGGTTCTTCGCCAGCGCGGCAATGTGCCGGCTGCCCATTCCGCCGCAGCCGATGACGCCCAGCCGCACCTTTTCGTTCGGCCCGACGGTCGCCCGGGCCACGCGGGAACCCATAATGCCCGTCGCGAGACCTGCTGCGCTCCGCGCAATAAACTGTCTTCGACTCAATCCATCTCGTCGCATTGCGACTCCCTCCAGAGAACCTGATTGCCAAGGTCAGGAGCGTAACACGTGCGAGAGATGGAATGCATCTGGTACCCTGCCCTTGGTACGTTCGGAGGGTTAGGATTTTGAAAGTGCTTTACATCGCCACGGAATGCAAGCCCTTTTCGAAGGCGGGTGGCATTGGGGACGTAACGGGAGAGTTGCCGCCCGCCTTGAAGAAGCTCGGGGTCGACATCGAAATAGTGACGCCTTGGTACGGCTCGATGAAAGTCGTCGATCGCAAGATTTCCTGCCATGGGAAGGACGACGTGGCGGTTGGCGTCGTTCCTTCCCATCTGGACGGCGTACCGCTTAATTTCATCAAGGCGCCCCAATACTTCGAGGGCAAATATGGGACCGTCTACGTCGACAGCAAGCATGTCCCCTTCTACGATGACACCCTGCGCTTTTCCTTTTTCTCCAAGGCCTGCCTGGAACTGATTCGGCAGAAGAAACCGGATATCGTTCACGTAAACGATTGGGGACTTTCGTATATCTTCGCTTTCATGGAACTGGCCGGGCTCACGGCGGGTAAAGTCA
>CAZWDH010000341.1:0-6846 GCA_964632865.1 uncultured Nitrospiraceae bacterium | reverse complement strand
TCTACATACTCGTCATTGGATGTCTTGTCGCCGTGCTTTCGGAGAGGCTGCGCGTGGCTGAGGTGTCCTCCTCCAGACAGGCCGCCCAGTTGGCGTCCTCAGAGGCCACGCTACGGACCATTCTCAATTCCGCCGGCGATCCCATCATTGTGTTCGACGAAAACGAGTTCATTACAGAGACGAACCAGCGGGCTGCGGAATTCCTCATGGTCCCGCACGAACAACTCGTAGGAAGGCGCGTTCGGGCATTCCTGTTCGATGATGGGACCCTCGCGAACAAATTCGCCCACTTGCGCGTGCGCGGCGAGGGGCAAAGCGAAGAGGTTTTTGTGAACGCGGAAGGGGAAGAGCGTTCCGCCGAGATGGTCGTACGGTCGTACAACCGCGACAATACGCGTTACTTTGTCGCGATCGTTCGTGACGTAACCAACCGAAAAGAGCTGCAAGAGGCCACGCGCCTCGCCACCATCCAGTTGGAGCGCCTCAACAGCGAGCTGCGCCAGGTCGAGCGATTGAAGACGAATTTCCTCGCCTCCATCTCGCGCAACATGCGCTCCCCCTTGTCCGCCGTGGCCGGATACGTCGAAATGATGCTCGACGAAGATCTCGGCGAGGTCAACGCGGAACAGCGCAAGGCCCTCCAAACCTGCCGCCGCGGTTTGCTCCGGGTCTTTCGGCTCATCGAAGAAGCACTGGATCTGCATCGCCTCGAAACGAAACGATCGCAGATCGCGGCGGCGCAGGAAGGTGCGCGTAAGCGCGACCACACAAATCAATAGCCGACTGGATTCAATAGGACCCGTAGGGATCCAGGTCCACCTTGAGCTTGGTCTTCGTACTTGCCTCCGCATTGAAGGCGTCGCGCACGCTGCGGCACAAGACGTTGATCCGTTTCGCGCTCTTCGATAACAGGCCCAGGTTCCAGCGGTATTTCTTCTTCACGCGCCGCACCGTCGCAGGCGACGGCCCGAGTATCTCGATTCCCTGGTATCCCAGATGTTCGATGGCGGTCCGGACCATTCGGAGGAGGACGCCTGCCATTCGACCTGCCTCCTCGGGGTCCTCGCATTCGACCATGAGATTCGCCATGCGCCGAAAGGGCGGATACAGCGCCGTCTCGCGTTCCCGGATTTCACGTGCATAAAAGCTGGCGTAATCGTGCTGCGCCGCGGTTGCCATTGCATAGTGATAAGGCCGATACGTCTGAATCAACACCTGCCCCGGCCGTTCGCCCCGGCCCGCCCGGCCCGCCACCTGCGTCAGCAACTGAAACGTCGACTCGGCCGCGCGAAAATCCGGCAGGCTCAATCCCGTATCCGCATTGATGACTCCCACCAAGGTAACGCCCGGGTAGTCGTGACCTTTCGCGATCATCTGCGTGCCAATCAGGATATCAATCTCGCCTTCCGCCAAACGCCCAAGAATCTTGGCGTGCCCGCCCTTGCCCGACGTCGTATCCGCGTCCATGCGTTCCACCCGCGCATTCGGAAACGCGCGCATCAGGTAATCCTCAACCCGCTGGGTGCCCGTCCCGAGGAAGAGCAGGGGATTGAAGTGGCACTCGTCGCAGACCAGCGGCACCTGGCGGCGGCCGTTGCAGTAGTGGCAGCTCAGGAACGCCCCCTTCGTATGGTACGTGAGCGTCACCTGGCAGTCGGGGCAACCCGCCACCCATCCACACTGTGGACACAACACGAACGGCGCAAACCCCCGCCGGTTCAGGAGCAGCAGTACCTGCTCGCCGGCGTCCACGCGCGATAGCACCGCTTCCTCAAGCCGTCTTGACAGAATCGCGTTGGGCCCCGTTTCCTGGGTTTCGATCCGCATATCAATCAGTTCCACTTCGGGCAATTTCGCCCGCGTCGCCCGCTCGCTCAGCACGAGACGCGCCGATTTCCCGCGTTCGCTGTTGTACGCGGATTCAATCGACGGTGTCGCCGACCCCAGAACGCAGACGGCATTGTTGCGTTGCGCGCGCACGATAGCCACGTCCCGCGCATGGTACCGCGGCGATTCGGACTGCTTATACGAGGAGTCGTGTTCTTCGTCGACGACGATAATTCCCACATTCGGAAGCGGCGCGAAGATGGCGGAGCGGGCGCCCACCACGATCCGCACTTCACCGCGATGCGCCCTTCGCCATTCGTCGAACCGCTCGCCCGCGCCCAATCCGCTGTGAAGCACGGCAATGTCCGTCGAGAACCGGGACTTGAATCGCCCCACCGTTTGCGGCGTGAGCGAGATCTCCGGCACCAGGATGATCGCGTCGCGTCCCTGCGCCAGCACGTACTCGATGGCCTGAAGATAGACTTCCGTCTTGCCGCTCCCCGTGATCCCCTGCAACAGAAACGTTTGAAACTGCTTCTCGCGTACGGCCGCCGCAATCGCGTCGTACGCTGCTTGCTGCTCGCGGTTGAGTTCGTGCTTCGAGCCGCCGTGCCCGTTGTAGTCGGGCGTCCGGTAGTACTCCCGCTCCACGCGCGCCACCAGCCCCCGCGCTTCCAACTGCCGGAGGATCGCTGCATTGCCGCCATGCTTCTCGTAGAGATGCGCAGCCAGCCGTTCCGGTTCGCCGTTCAGCAGATCGAGATAGATCGCCGCCTGCTTGGGCGCCTTGCGCTGAAGGTGGGCGAGTTCCTCCTCGGCAGGGATGGCCTCTTCAACCAATCGCACATACGTCTCGGTTTGAGCGGAAACTCCACCCGAAACGGCCATCGCTTCGGCGCGCAACAGTCCGCGATTCACAAGCGCCCGCAGCGTGTTGCTCAACGCGGTCGCCCCGACGGCCTTCGCCAACTGCTTTTCCGTGAGTGGCCCACGCCGGTGCAGTTCAGCGATGACCGCCCGCTGCCGATCCGTATACCGCCCCGCTGCAATCTGATCGTGCTGCAACACGTACCGGACCTTCGTGCGAACCGTGATCCCGGCGGGCACCGCGCTCTGCAGCGCCTCGCCCCAGGAGCAACAGTAGTACTCCGCCATCCATTGGCACAGGTCGAGCAATTCCTGAGAGTAGATGGGGCCTTCGTCCGGAAAATCGATGAGATCGCGCACACCTTCCTGCTCGGAATCCGCCTGCAGACCCACAATGGTTCCGGTTTCAATCCGCTTCTGAAAGGGGGCAATGGCCCGCATGCCCACGCACGCCCGGTGACGAAGGGCAGGCGGAATCCGATAGGTAAAGGGACGGTCAAGGGGAATCGGAAGGATCACGTCGGCGAACGCGTACTCGCTCATCTACTTGCCTCTGCACCGTATGGCGACGGGGGACCGGCGCCTTACGCTAAGACGCGCTCGATACCGCTTTCTTGCCTGCGCTGCCCCAGCGGCTCGCATCCACGAACCGCTGCCAGACGACCAACTGCTCCTCCGGGACCCGCGCACCGAAATGGGGCATCCAGGCCGGCTTCACCGGCCGCTTCAGCAGCGGCATGCCTGCCTCGTCCGGCGTACGATTGCCTTTGCGCACGTTGCACTGCAGGCACGCGATCACCAGGTTTTCCCACGTTTCACCGCCGCCCCGCGACTGCGGCAACACGTGGTCTAACGTAAGTTGAGACTTCGGGAAATGCTTGCCGCAGTACTGGCAAACCCCCGCGTCCCGTTCGAAGATACTGTGGCGAGAGAACCGCACCTCATGCCGGATGAAGCCGTTGAAGAGCGTCAACAACACAACCTCTGGAACCCGGATGCGCGTTGTCGGCGTATGGATGTACCGCCCGCCCAATCCATTCTGCGAAAGGACCATCCAGTCCTCAAAGTCGTGAAGCGAATAGTCGTGCGGATGCACTGCCCGGGCCGCACCGAGATAGAGCAGGGAGAGTGCGCGCCGGACGGGGGCAATATGGACCGCCGTCCAACTCTTGTTCAGGACGAGTACACTCCCTTCCAACATCACGCAAACTCCAAGTCAAAATACAACTACTACACGGTGCCCTCATGCATATGTCGAAACCCTTCCGCTGCCCCATACCCGCCAAAACGATGGGGCGACAGCAGTATAGAAGCCTTCGGACGGTCAGTCAAACGGCAATTGCCGGGTGTTGTTTCGATACCCGTTCGCGCGCGTATAATGCGTCCACCCATGAACGATTCAGGCCACCAAGATGTTGTGAGTGCGTTCGCCGAGCGGTACCACGCGCTGGCTGGTATCGCCCACGTAGTTCAGAACCCGGCAGAAGCCGGCGCATTGGCGGGTCAAATTCTCCTGGAAGCGGGCGCTACGCTTGCCGCAATGGCCGGACTTCCCGAGGACCTGGTAGACCCCGTTGTGCGCGGGTTGGCGGGCGCCGGCATCGACTGCGATTCCGGACCGTTTCCATCGGTCGAACTTCCCGGGCGGATCGACCGCGCGTCCGCCGGAATTACCGGCGCTACCTTCGCCATCGCCCAAAGCGGGACCCTCGTCGAGATCGCCACGAACGACGCAGTCCGGCTCGTGTCCAGTCTGCCGCGAACGCACATTGGCATCGTGCGCGCCCGCGACATCGTCCCCCGCTTCGAAGACGCCGCGCCCCGCCTTCGGGAAATCTTTAACGCCAACGGTAATGGTTGCACCGTCTCCTTTATCTCCGGCCCCAGCCGCACCGGCGATATCGAACTGAAGCTCACCCTCGGCGTTCACGGACCCGAGATCGCGCATGCAATCGTCATCGCGGATGGGGAGAGGTAGCGCGTGGCCAGCCAACGGATCAAAGCCCTGTACGCAAAGATCGCGGATGCACTCGAAAACCCCGACCGGAGCCGCGCCTTGAATCGGTGTATGCAACGCGGTCGCGACAACCGCACCCGCGCGGTATCGACCCTTCCCGACGGGCTTGAGTTTCGCAATCGGGTCAAAGCCATCAAGGACCGCTGCACCGATCAGCAGGATGCGCTGCTGGAGAAGTTCGTTGCGAACGCGCTAGAACGCGGAGCGAAGGTCTTTCTGGCCAGGGACGGCGCTGCTGCCATCGACTACGTGCTCGAACTGGCGCGCGCGCGAAACGCCAAGTCCGTGGCAAAGTCCAAGTCGCTCACCACCGAAGAGATCGACATCAACGACCCGCTCCTCGACGCGGGGCTAAGGGTCGTCGAAACCGATCTCGGCGAACTCATTCTGCAATTGGCTCACGAGCGTCCCTACCACCTCGTGTTTCCATCCGTCCACAAAATGGCCGCCGACGTAGCCGAGATCTTCGCGAAGGAGACCGGGCAAACCATCCCGCCCGACATCCCGTCCATCATGAAAGTCGTACGCGCCTACCTGCGGCCGATCTTCTTGAACGCAGACATCGGGATGACGGGCGCCAACATCGGTGTCGCCGAATCCGGCGCCATCGTCATCGAAACGAACGAAGGTAACGGCCGCCTCGTGTCGAGCATCGGCGATTGCCATGTCTGTGTCATGGGCGTTGAGAAGATTGTCGACACCTTTGAAGATGCCCTGGAACTCGTTCTGGCCCATCCGGTCAGCGCTTCGGGCCAACTGCCAACGACCTATGTGACCTGGATGGGCGGCCGTTCGCCCCTGGGAGGTGGGGAGGGGAAGGCGCCGCGCGAGTCCCACATCATCATCCTGGACAACGGCCGCGCCGCGATGCGGGATGACCCCGGCATGCGGGAAGCCTTGAACTGCATCCGCTGTGGCGCCTGCATGAACATTTGTCCCACCTACAGCGTCGTTGGCGGACATACCTTCGGCTACATCTATCCCGGCCCCATCGGCATCCCCTGGACAGCAGGCGTCCACGGACTGGAGAAGGCGGGGGATTTTGCGGCGTTGTGCATCTCCTGCGGATTGTGCAAGGAGATTTGCCCCGCCAAAATCGACATGCCCATGATGATTGCGGAAGTCAAACACCGCGACGCCCGCGTCCACGGTCATTCCCGCTCGGAACAAACCATGATGGCGGCAGACGATTTTGCCCGCCTCGGCAGCGCGCTTGCCCCTCTGGCAAATCAGACGATCAAAAACTCGCTCGCCCGGAAAGCAATGGCCGGCATCCTCGGCGTCGATGAAAGCAGGAATCTTCCACCCTTCGCCAGGGAATCGTTTACCCGCTGGTTCTCGCGGAGAACTTCCCGCAACGTGGGCGCCACCCCTCGCGTTGCCTTCTTCGTCGACGTCTTCGCCAACTACAATCGGCCCGATCTCGGAATGGCAGTCGTAGAGCGGCTTGAGGCTTTGGGCTGTGAAGTCGTTCTACCCGAACAGAAGTCGAGCGGCTACCCCTACGTCGCCTACGGCGACCTCGACCGGGCGCGGGAAGTCGCGGCGTACAACGTGGCCCGCTTCGCGCCCTACGCGGAACAAGGCTGCGACATTATCGCCATCGAACCAACGGCCGCCTACTGCCTCCGCGAGACGTATCCCAAGCTGTTGAACCTCTGCCGAAAATCCATGCTCGTGTCGAAGCACTCACACGAGCTGTTTGCCTATCTAAATCTGCGCGAAGGCGAGGCAGCCGCTACCGACGACCGCGTGCGCGGCAAGCGGTTTGGCTTTCACGTATCCTGTCACCAGCGCCCCCTCGGTTCCGGATGCGAAGCGCAGGATTGGCTCCGCCGTCGCGGCGCCGACGTAACCCTCATCGAAACCGGCACCTGTTGCGGCATGGGAGGGACGTTCGGACTGAAGGCCGGCCCCCTCGGGTACGACCTGTCAAAAGCGGCAGGCGAATCGCTCTGCGGGTTGTTTCTGGAGGCGGGTGTGGACGCGATTGTTACCGAAAGCAGCGTCTGCGCAATTCAACTGCGGGAAGGCACCGGGCTTCCTGTATGCCACCCGCTCGAACTCCTTGCCGGTCCAGCACTGGATTAAGGACCTCCGCGGCAAAAAAAAGAAAGCGGGCATGCTGGGCACAC
>CAZWDH010000340.1:0-6868 GCA_964632865.1 uncultured Nitrospiraceae bacterium | reverse complement strand
CGCGTTGCCGGCTTCGCTGCCATTGTCATTGCTCAATTGTTCAATACGCGACCCCGTAATCGGATCGCGGAGGTAGGCGCGATAGGGTCGCCGGCCGGCGGTCGCTCGCTGGCCACCTTCCGGACCACCGGTGTAGTCAGGCTGCACGTTGCCGCTTTGAATCGCGAAAGGCACGCCGCTGACCTCGTCGAAATAGGCCCAGTTGATGGAAAGATCGCGCATGACCGTAGTGCTTGCCGAAACCAGGTAGGCCTCGATTTGAACCTGCCGTCCCTTGATGTCCCAGGACTTGATGATGGCGTCGATCTCTTCGATGCGGCTCGGGATCGCGGTGACGCTGACCTGATAGGTTTCTTCGTCGACCGTGATGGTTCCGAGTTCTTCGGGAAGGATGTTTTCCAGGCGCTCCACCAAGACCTCTGGATCGGCATAGTTGAGCGTCCAGGTGCGCGTCTCGAGTTTCTGATCCAGGGCTTCGAGCATGGTGCCGATCTGCTGCTGACGCGCGGGCAAGTCGGTGACGACGATGGCATTCGTGCGGGGATCGGCCTGGGCGATGCCGCGTTCCGAGAGAAGACTCTCGATGGTATCCAGCAGATCCTCGGCGGACAGGTAGTTGAGGGGGAACACGGCCGGTTCGAGCGGCACGTCGAGCTGATCGACGGCGGCTTCCATGGCGTCGATGTTCGCCTGCGTATCCCAAACGAGGATGAGCCCCGTACGCGGATCGCTGATGAGTTTTCCCGTCTGCGACATGAGGGCCGTCAGGATGGCTTCCATATCGACGACGTCGGCATGTTCGATGTGAAATTCGGCGTGCTCCTGAGCGCCGTACTCGCGTTCCAGATACTCGCCATCGAGCATGACATAGAGCAGGTTGGCCGCGGGATCGAATTCGTAGTAGACCCCTTTGAATCGCAGCGCCTCCATGACCTGCTTGGGCGTCACGTTCTGGAGCCAGAGCCGGATTTTCTCTTCTTCGACCCCTTGCGAAGCGATGATGTTCCAGCCCGCGGACACGGAGACTTGATCGAGGATTTCGATGATCGCTTTTGGCGCTTGCGAGGCAACCACCGTCATGGGATCACCCACATCCGGAAGGTCGCTGGTGGTCACCTGGTGCTGCAGTATGGGTTCAAAGGCTTGCTGACCTGCCACATTGACCTGTCGCCGTGCGGAGGAGCGAATCGTCTGGACACCTTGAACTCCAGGAACCTGCGGAGGCGCCTGCGTGTTTCCTCCGGTCACGACGGGCCCGATATCGACCGCGCCAGGAACACTCGGAGGCTGTTGGAGAATGATCCCCTGCACACCGGTGGCGACGTCCGGGGTTTGGGTTGGACTCGTCGGAGTCTGCTGGGCGATCGCGGCGGACGATAGAGTCACCACCGCAGCCAGCACTGCCGTATGGAGGGAAAATCGAGTCATTCTTCCGCTGCGCCAATCCTTCTGCGGCAAGCCCCGGTAGCTCCAAATGGAACATCAACCGCGTTGAAACGGTCACCGAGGCAGTATACCGCAATTTTCAAGAAAATAATAGCTTCTGTCAACATTAGAAACCGCGTTGGGTATCTGGACCGGACCGAATCCCCTAAGGCACTCCCCAAGAATACCTTAACGCCTCGGCAGGGCGATCCCGTACTCCTGCCCGTTTTGCGTCACTGTAAAGAGAACTGTCGTTGCGGTGATCTCTTTGATTACGCAGCCTTTGATCTGGTCGCCGACCGCGTACCAATTCGGTTGCCCATCAACGGAAATCTGCACCTTCTGGGAAGCGCCGGACCCGATACCACTGCGCGTGGGGACGACGCCATTCAGTTGCTGGGCCAGGTTGGGGGGCGGCGCGGCCTGCGCTTGGGGTTTGTACAGGGGCTCCCACAACTTCGGCTGCGCGGCGATGGCCATTTGCCACCGGTCGAACTCGGGGTTCTCCGCATCGCCGAACTGAATCTCCGGTACGATCATTTGCTCGAGTTGATACTGAAAGTTCCGGCGCTTGTCCTTCACCGGGCTGTTGATAATGCCTAGCACGATCAGTATCGCAATCCCTGCGAGCACGCCGCCGCCGAGTATGCCTGCGTAACGGTTCATGGTCCGGGTTCAACCTCCGAAAGTACGACGTTGTCGAGCAGCACGACCGCGTCCGCACCCTCAAGAACGACATGAGGCACGCGAAGGGTGACCGTTTCTCCGACGTTTCCGGGCACTTGAAACCGGAACGAGTAGCGATGTGGCGCGCCGTCGGCGGTCAGTGGTTGCGGGTTCGCGAAGACCTGTCCGGTCGATTCATTGTAGACTTCCACGCGAGCCTGTCCCCACGCATAGGCGTCGAGGGCAAGTTCGTAGGTTTTGCCCGCGACCATTTCGAGGGACTGATAGAAGTTGGCAGGGGTAGACGCGGGCTGGAGACGCGCGCAAACGTCGCCTTCGGTCGCTTGCGCGCCGTGCTGCGTCACCTGGCACTGTTCCGCTGTCCATTCGGGGAACGCGTTCGTCGCCGGGTCCCATTCCTCAAATCCGCCGTTCGCCATCAGCACGATCGAAGACAAGGGCGCGGGCTGTTCGGATGGCTCTCCGCCGGTTTCCGGGCCGGCGACATCGTCGATGATTGTACGCGTGACGCGCATGTTCGCAGTGGCCACAGCGGCGAGGGGTTGACGAACGATTTCCAGCGTGTCAATGCGAAGGGCCTGATCGCTGCGTTGCAGCCGCTCGATGAAGAGTGTGATGTTCTGGATCGGGGCCGGTTCCGTTTTGAAATTGATCTGATAGCTGCGATAGCCGTCTTCGTGATCCACGAGGCTGCCCAGTGGCATCTGCGGAATGCTGACCAGCACCTCGTTCGCATTTGCGGCGGCGGGAATGGGGCTGCCGGGCGCGGGGATGTTGCGCAACGACAAGCGCGTAATCTCGCGGCGAAGACGGTCGTGGATTTCTTCCTGCGTCCACTGGCTTGAGTGTTGGGACGCCATGGCGTCGAAGGCGCGGTTGACGGGACCCGCCTGGGCGACGAGTTCCTCGTAGGACGCCAACTGCAACTGGAGACTGTCGATGGTCGCATCCATAAGGGCGAGGCGATCGGTGGCAGCGCGGTACCCCAACATCGCCAAGGCCGCCCCGATGCAGAGTCCCGTGAGTACGAGGAGGCGTCGTTCCGACGCGGACAGGGTGTGGAATCTCCGCATCATTCCGAATCGGCCTCCGGTTCGCCTTCCGTCTCGGCCGTTGCAAAGGGGATGTTGATCTCGTATTGGATCACTGCCTGGCCTTGTTCTTGATCTTCCCGGTACGGCCCGAGACCGGCGCGGGCAAACTGCGGGATGTCCTCGCGCCCGGCTTCGCGCAGGGCGTCCGCCAGCGCGTAGACGAGGGTGAGCGTTTCCGAGCGGCCGGCAAGCGTAATCTCCTCTCCATGGGAAAAGGAATAGCGTGTGATGTTCAATCCGGAGGCCGGTGTGAGTTCGCTGATCTTTGCGAGCAGTTCCAAAGCGCTGCCACGGCGGTCGAGGTGCTGTTGGAGACGGATCAATTGACGTCGTTTGGCTTCAACACTTAGCGCCGTGGGTTCAATCTCCGCGACGCGGTTCTGGAGTTCGGCGATGTAACGGGAGCGTTGGAATGCGGCCTGGCCATAGAGCACGAGCAGCGCGATCAGGATTGCGAGTACAAATCCCCCGACCTTCGCAAACCTCCGGCGCGTCTCGCCGCGGCGGCGTGCCTGTTCCAACGAGGCCGGTACGAGGCTGATGGATATGGGCGCGCGATTCTGCGCGGCCAAGGCAGCCCCGAGCGAGGCCAGAGGAAGCGTGGAGAGGTACTCCACGCCCTGCGTACAAAGGCTCCGGGCGAATTGGGCGGGTTGGCAATCGTATCCGAGCGTATCGGAAAGCGCCGAGGCAATTTGTGCGGTGTCCACCCATTCCGACGCGAGGTAGATACGTTCTGCGCCGATCCCGTCTTCGGAATCGCGGCGGTGGGCGGAGACGGTCGCGCGAACTTCCGAGGCGAGTTCTTCTACTGCTTCCGATCCCACGGCGGTCGCGGCGGACCAGTCCTGCAACGTGGCGACGGCCCGCCCGTACTCGAGCCGGTTACCGTTGAAGACCAGCACCTCGACGCCGCCGGAGGCCAGGTTCGCGAGGGCGAACTTCGCCCCCTCTTTTCCGTGGCCGAGTATGGCGCTAGTCGCGATGCAGGCCGTGCTCACGGAGATCTGTTCGGGCTCGACGCCTGCCGCACGGAGAACTGCGACGTGGGATTCGACGACGTCGCGATGGGCAAAGACGGCGAGCACGCGGGACTGGCCATCGGGCAAACGCTGGAGCAGGCATTGGTCCATAACCAGCTCATGCTCGGGATAGGGCACGTAATCCTCGACCCCGAGGCGGACCATGCCGTCAAGCTCTTGTTCGTCATGGGATGGCAAAAGGAGAATGCGCGCGGTCATGTCGTGACGCGGCATGACGGTGTGAACGCGGTCCGCGGCGATACTACGTGTCTTGACGAACTCTTCGACGGCCAACTCGAGGCTGCCGTCCTGGGCCGACCAGTCGCCGTGTTTGGTTTCCCAGGAGAGGATCTCGAGCCCCTTGGGAGAAGGCTTGACGCGCAGCCAGGCGATGAGGTGCTCGTCAAACTGCAAGATACTGATATTTCCAGTTTTACGAGCCAAAATCCCCCTCCGACCAATTCAAAACGGTTGCGGTTCCGTTGGCCACTCGAACCGTAGCCTTCGAAACCGCGCGTACCTTACCTTGCCGCAATGTCGCAAACCCGGTGATTGTAAAGAACTCCGATTCGAACTTGCAAAAACGGGCGATGGGTTCGAGATCGTTCATGCGAACGCCGGTGACCGATGCGATCTCCTCGACGCTCCGGAACTGGCGGTCGTCAGCGGTTTCCAGTTCGCCATCGGCTCCCGCACGGTAGGAAACGACCACGGCCGCTACGGCAGGGTCCAGGTCAGGCAAGGATTCGAGCACTTCCTGCGGGGCCGTATTTACATTGATGCGGCCGTCGCCGTAGATGGTGAAGAGGTCCCGCAATCCGGGGCGATTCTTCGAGCCGTACCAATCCGAATCGCTGATCCCTTCGAGGAGCCGGGCCTCGTCGATGGCGAGAAACGGCATGGGTTCGTCGTTACCCAAGGGACCGCCGCGACGGCGTAGGATCGCGGATACCGTGGTGAAGCTGAGTATGTCGATCTCGTCGAAGATCTCGCGAGGAGCCGAGTTCAGCGAAATCATCCCTTCTGCGTCTTCCACGGTGAACGTGACTTGGTCTTTCTCCAGAAGCGCGTCGCCCCCGAGGTCAAAGAAGTTCCCCTCGTTGAGCATGTTCTTCTGCGTCTGGTACACCGCAATGTACGAGTCGCCCCCGTATTGCTCGACGAGTTGCTGAACGAGGGCCTGGTTCCTCATGTAGGCGATGCCGTACTCCGCGGCGCCGCGCGCGAGACTTTGGGTGCGGGTGTGATCGATACTCAACGCCGCAGCCCGCTGTTCGAGTAGTGCGCGGCGTCCGAATCCGATCGCAAGCACGGTCAGGATCGCCAGCATCCAAATGACGGCCACCAAGACGAATCCTTCGTCGCGGCGCTTCATTGGAAGACTCCTCCTTCCGTGTCGATGGAATCCTCTTCCAGTTCCGTGGTCTCGCCGCGAAAGACGACGAATGTGGAAAAGGTCGTTTCACCAGATTCGCCGCTGTCGTCGAGCAGGGTGAGATCGATGCGAATGCCTTGTGGGATGCCAGAACCTTTCGGATGATCGTCGCGCACGATGAACTCCGCGGGCAGTGGGGGACCCTGGACGGTCGCGTCCTGAACGGCGGTGATGGGCGGATTCCAGTAGTACCGGAGTTCGAAGTTCTTCACGCCGTACGCGAGTTCGAAATCCTTTTCCGAGGCCATCTTGATAATGGTGCGATCGATCTCCCCCTCCTCAGGCGGCGCGGACGGAAGCGGACTCTTGACCAACCGCTCCTCGCGCAGCAGAATTCGGCCTTCGCCGTCGGGATCTTTTCGCGTGCGGTAATGAATCTGGATGACCTGCGGCCGCGAATCCTCGTCCACGTCCAGCGGCGGCGTCACGGCAAAGAACGTGAAGTCGTCGTTACTACCTTCGACGAGGTGAGCCGTGCCGGGGATCACATTCTGGAGTTCCTGGGTCATGATGCTTAGGGAGGTGCGCGCGTCCTGGTAGGTTGCGATGTTCGCTTCCCCGAGACGCCAGAGACGGACAGTGGAGCTGAAACACAGGAACACGCCGCTCATCACGATAGTGAGCAGCATGCACGCCACAAGCAGTTCGGCCAGGGTGAATCCTGCCTTACTGTTTCGGGAATTGGTAACCAGCTTCTTCATCCTCCTTCGTGTACACCCGGTCGGGCGACACGAGGGTTTCCAGGGATCGCTCGAAGGCGCGACCCGCTCGTGACCACGAGACGGTTACATGAATCTTGCCGAGGTACGGCACGGGATACTCCACGGGCTGCACGAGCGTTGCCGTGGCGAGTGGTGGCAACTCTGGTTGAGGGATAGGAACAACCGACACGTTCCATTTGTACGTAAATTGAGGATAGTCTTCGCCAAAATCCCCTGATTTCGCGGCGCCGTCGATCAACCCCCGCTGCAGTTCAAGTTCGGACATGACCTGCTCGAGCAGGAATCGCGCGGTGGTGAAATCGCGCGCCATGGCGCGGGTGATTAGCGCTTCCTGCATGGCGCGGTTGACCGCAACGCCACCGATGCTGAGCACCATCAGCGCGACCATGGTCTCTACGAGAATCCAGCCGGCACAAGCCGGAACGCGGCGCGCGGCGAAAGGTCGCCGGTTGTGGCATGGAGACGGGAAGAACATCCCCCTTG
>CAZWDH010000339.1:0-6873 GCA_964632865.1 uncultured Nitrospiraceae bacterium | reverse complement strand
ACTCGAAGAAATCGCCGGTGGTAATCGCGCGCATCCTGCGGAAGACAGGCGCGATAAGCCAGTAAAAGGGCGTTGCGAAGAGCCAAAGGAATTGGTACCAGATGCCGGACACGCCGTTCGTGTAAGTTTTTGACGAAACACCGACGGCGTCATTGCCGCTGGTTCCCGCTCCGAACGAGAAGAAGATCATGAAGGGCTTCGAGAAACCGCGGCCCCCCATGAAGAAATCGTCGGTGTCGTGAATGCGGCGGACCGTCCACACGCCGATGGCGGTGATGCCTATCAGATAAACTCCCAGAGCCACCCAATCCCAGAAACCGATGCCTAGCATGAAAGGAGAACCCCCTTCGGTTATTGATGGCCGGTCCGCGATACCGCGGAAGCCGAGAGGACAGCGCATGGCACTTGCGCGTCCGAACCTATGCGGACGGCGCTCTTGGAATCGCTAAAAGGTGTATCCCACTGCCAGCCCGACACTATTTGCCCCGGCATTATCCGATGCCAGCCCGCCGTTCGAGAGATGCTGTACCTGTAACGCGAGGTGCCAATTCGTCTGCGGGAATTGGTATCCCACGCCGGCCTCGATAAGAAAGTCCATGGTCGCGGAATTGCCCTCGATATGGCTCGAATGCAGAATCAAGCCGGCCCCGCCTTCCACGTAGAATCCGTCCAGGGAGTCCGCGTTCTGGTAGATGCGCATGGCGACGCCGCCCCCCCCGCCCCACAGCGTATCGCTGGGTTCGTCCTGGATGTACGTGAAAAGGGGATAGGCGCGCAGCCCCAAGGTCCCGCGGGCGAATACAGGCCACTCGTATTCGACGCTTCCCTTGACGACAATGTCGTCGGTACGATCCCGCCTGCCCGAATGGTATCCGGTTGCCGCGCCGAACTCGACGCGCCATCGGCCCTCAGCGAAACTTCGCGTGATGGGGTTGTCGGCCTCGGCCGGTGAGGCAAAGAAACAGACGCCGACGGGGAACGCCAACGCCGCTACTAGAGTTGCTATTAGAGATTTCATCGTGATCTGTCCCGTGCACATTACTGCAAACTCGTCTTGCCACGCGCCTTTCGCGCGCCGCGTGATGATAGAGGACGACGGCGAGAGTGTCAACTTGCGGCGATAAACGCTCCTGATTCGTGAAGGGCAGGCGTGCAAGCCGCGCGACTGGACGTGAGACCTTGAATTGTGCCACCATATCGCCGTTTGTGGGAAGATCCAGGGTGCGTATATTGGGGTGAAATGCCCGCAGAATCTGTAACCAGATCCCTGGAGGGAACTGTGTCGAGGGGACAGGATTTACCGTTCGTTTGCGGTGGGAGACAACTCGTGCCTGATACTTACCTTAAACAACTGGGGATAACGGACTGGAAGGCGCTCTATCGCAATCCGACGTATGACGAGTTGTATGCTCATGAACTCGATCCGGATCTCGAGGGACTCGAAAGGGGAGTCCTGACATCATTCGGGGCCGTCGCAGTGGATACGGGCCGATTTACTGGCCGATCGCCCCAGGACAAGTACGTCGTCGACGAGGAGACTTCGCGAGACTCCATCTGGTGGGCGGGTCCGGACACGCCAGGCTCGAACAACAAGCGCATGCCGGTCGAAACCTGGAAACATCTCAAGGCAATCGCGCAAAAGCAATTGAACGGCAAGAAGCTGTATGTCATCGACGGGTTCTGCGGAACCAATCCCGACACCCGATTGAGTGTGCGCATCGTCGCCGAAGTCGCTTGGCAGGCGCATTTTTGTAAGAACATGTTCATTCGTCCGACGGAAGCGGAACTCAAGGACTTCAAACCAGATTGGACGATTCTGAACGCATCGAAAGCCGTCTGCCCGGACTTCGAGGCGCACGGCATGCGTTCGGAAGTGTTTGCGGCGTTCAATATCCAGGAGCGCATGGCTGTTATCGGCGGAACGTGGTACGGCGGGGAGATGAAGAAGGGCATCTTCACCATTATGAACTATTTCCTGCCGCTCAAAGGAATCGGCGCCTTTCATTGCTCGGCCAACATGGGTTCGGACGGGGACACGGCGCTGTTCTTCGGGTTATCGGGCACCGGAAAAACGACGCTCTCCGCGGATCCGCACCGGTTGCTGATCGGCGACGACGAACACGGTTGGGACGACGAGGGAATCTTCAACTTCGAGGGCGGCTGCTATGCAAAAACCATCGATTTGACCGAGGAAAAGGAACCCGAGATCTACCATGCGATCAAGCGGGATGCGCTACTCGAGAACGTCACGATCGATGAAAACGGCAACGTCGATTTCCACGATACGTCCAAGACCCAGAACGGACGCGTTTCGTACCCCATTTATCACATCGACAAGATCGTGAAACCGGTTTCCAAGGGTGGCCATCCCCACAAGATTATCTTTCTCGCTTGCGACGCTTTCGGCGTCCTCCCGCCGGTGGCGAAGCTGACACCGGAACAGGCGATGTACCAATACCTCAGCGGCTACACGGCCAAAGTTGCGGGCACCGAACTGGGCGTAACCGAGCCGCAGGCAACATTTTCCGCCTGCTATGGCGCTGCGTTCCTCGCGGTGCACCCGACGGTGTACGCGCATATCCTGGGCCGGAAAATGGACGAGCACGGCGCGGAGGCGTATTTGGTGAATACGGGATGGACCCACGGCAAATACGGCGTCGGCCACCGGATGTCGCTTCCCGATACCCGGCATATTGTAGACGCCATTCTCGACGGTTCGCTGTCGTCGTCGGCCTGTGAGACCATGCCGATCTTCAATCTGGCGATACCCACGGCGGTACGAAACGTGGATCCGGCCATTCTCAATCCTCGTAACAGTTGGCAGGACAAGGCGGACTACGACGCGACGCTGGCGAAACTCGCGGGGATGTTCATTAAGAACTTCACGCGCTTCACGGACACCGAAGAGGGCAGGCAGCTCGAAAAGGCTGGGCCACAGTTGCTGTCGGGAACGGTCGCATAATCTGTGAAAATTGCGGTTGACATGAATCGGGACCTTGGGTGTATAGTAAGGGAACATTGGGACGAGCTGGGTGTGACTTCATCGAGCAATGTCCCTGGATTCCAAGGGGTTGGTGCTGAGAAGCAGAATTGCCCCCACGAGCTTTCTCGCACGGCACTTTCTACGTGAAACGGTTGACAGGTTCCGGAGTGGGTGCACGCGCAGGCGGGTAGACGTGAAACTGGGTTGCCGTACCGAAGGTAGCGTGCGGCGTTCACGCGAATACGTTCAGGGATAAACAGGAGAAGACCACATGAAGCACTATCGACCGATCAGCCGAACGCCGGCCGTTGCGACGTCCGCGCTCGCCACGAAGATTGAATTCAAAATGTCGCTGTCGAACACTGTGTTGGGCGGAACGAGTCTTTTGGCCGACAACTTTGCGACGATTGCTTCGGGATGGTTCCAGAATGCCCTGAATTTTGGTGAGATAATCACGATCGTCTTCGAGGACATTGGTGATATCTTCGGGGGCGGTGGCGGTGGTGGCGGCGGCGGTGCGGGCGCCTAGCGGATTAGCACGATGGCCGAAACGCAGAGAGAATGACTACGCTATTTGTGGTGAATAGAGGTGGCTGGGGTTCTGGAGTCGTGCAAAGTGTGATGTCCTAATCCGTTACGGCCACAGAGGCAGCGGCTTCGAACAGGTGAATTGAAAGGAAGAAACTTATGCGAGGAAAAACACCTCACGTGCGCGCCGTGTCGCGTGTTCCGATCGTTTCCACGACGGCCCTCGAATTGAAGCTTGACGCGGTGTTGCTCTATCTCCAGAACGGCATCCTCTTGGTCAACTCGTTGATGGGAACCGCGGGGGCGACGGTCGTTAACATGACGGGCAGCTTGGCGTCGAGCCTTCCGTACAAGAACGCCACCGGTGGCAGTACGCAGAACGGTGGCGACGGCGGAACCGGCGGCACGGGCACAGGCGGTGACGACGACGGCGGCGGCTTTTTCTAGGCGTCAGTTGGACGAGCTCCCCACGTAACGCCGGGATCGAGAGAGGGTTCCGGTTTTCGCACGCGGATGGCAACGTGGGTTTCGCATCCCGAATTATGTGCGCTCTCATGGTGCGTCACGTGAGGCGTTGACGAAGAAGTATCAACCGGCGAAGGAGCGGAGAAATGCTAGCATTGGTTTTGATGTTTTACGTGTACCTCGGGTTCGGCGGAGCGAACTTGGCGCAATATGCGTTTGGCGTTATTCTGCCGGGCTGGTGGCAGGCGATTCAAAATTACATGATGTTTGTATAGTTTACGCGCGTAATCGCGCGAGACGTACGGGCGTTCGAACGGGCGTAACCTTTTGGGTGACGCCCGTTCCTTTTCTAGAGCATTGAGACCAGGAGCGTGGCCTTTTAGATTCGCGAGCGGCCCACGTCGGCCAGCACGATCCGAAGTTGGTCGCAACTGTCAAACCGCTTGGCCGGGTCCTTCGCAATCATCTTCATAATGATGTCCCCCAGGGCGTGGGGACATTTCCGGTTCACGATAGACGGATGAATCGGCTCCGCTTGCAGGTGGCATTGGTAGAGCTTCACCAAATTGTCGACTTCGAACGGGACTTTCCCGGCGAACATCAGGTAGAGCGTGATGCCAAGCGAATAGATGTCGCTCTGGGCAGTTGCCTTCTCGCGTTTGATGATCTCGGGTGACACGTACATGGGCGTGATCTGTTCCGCCAATCCCGAATCGAAGAACGAGAACATCTTCTCGCGGCACAAGGAATAGTCCGAAAGCTTTGCCACACCTTTGCGCGTGAAAAGGATGTTTGCCGGCTTCAAATCGTGATGGGCGAATCCCTGGTCGTGGATATACTGCAAACCATTGCAGATTTGGGCGATGATGACCAGGCGCTCTTGAAGGTTCCACGGGCGATTTTCGATATACCAGCGCAGATCTGGCCCATCCACATATTCCATCGTCATGCAGAGACCTTCCTCTCCGTCGATGAAGTCGAAGACGCGCATGACATTCTGGTGATCGAAGTGCTTGAAACGTTCGACGCTCTTGGCGAAATCCTTGACTTGGCTGCGATTCTTGAAAAAGTTGGCATGGAACAGTTTGACGGCGACAACTTCGCCTTTCAACGTGTCGATGCCGCGGTACACCGTTCCCGTGCCCCCACGACCGAGTGTTCTGTCTAACTTGAAATGGTAGAGTCTCAGCCTGTCCGGCAGTTCCTGCTTACGCAATCTAGACCTCCGTTGCGCTGCCCATGGCGTTCATGCGGCGCGTCACCGCGCACCCGGCAGCGCATCGATTTCGGGCGCGTCTCCCCACAAACCATCGAGATCGTAAAAGTCGCGCGCCTCTTTCCGAAAGATGTGGAGTATGACGGTCCCGTAGTCGAGCACTAACCAGCCGCTGGTGTACGACCCTTCCGCGTGCAAGGTCTTCATACCAGCCTCCCGCATGCCTTCCTTCACCGCGGAGAACACGGCCTTCACGTGCGGTTCGCTATTCGCGGTGCATAGGATGAACGCGTCCGCGAGGAGAGTCAGTTCCCGCACATCGTATACCTTGATATTCTCCGCTTTGTGTTCGTCCGCGAGCGTGGCGATACGGCGGGCAACCAGCAGGAAATCCGGCTCGGATGCGGTTTTCAGTTTCTTGGCGAGTCGAGGCAAAGTTTTCCGCGTCTCCTTCAATCGGTTCTATCCAGTTCACGTCGAATGATATCGTTCGCCATTTTTGGATTGGCCTTGCCCTTTGTTGCTTTCATCATCTGACCGACAAGGAATCCGAGGGCCTTATCTTTTCCAGCGCGGTAATCTGACACAGGGCCGGGATTCGCCGCGAGGATCTCTCGCGCAACGGCTTCGAGTTCCGCGCCGTCGCTGATTTGGACCAGCCCCTTTTCGCCGACGAGAACCTTGGCACTCTTGCCCGATTGCAGCATCTCCGGCAGCAGTTCCTTGGCAATCTTCCCGCTGATTGTACCATCTTCGATAAGACCGATCATGGCTGCCAGATTTGCCGCGGCCACGTTACAGGAGGCAATGTCGATATGCTGGTCTGTTAGCAGTCGTTGCAGATCCCCGGTGACCCAGTTCGCCGCGGGCTTGGGGGGGGCGCCCGCATCTACGACCGACTCGAAATAGTCCGCCATCGCCTTTTCAGCGGTCAGGACGCCCACGTCGAATTCCGAGAGGTGATATGCGGATAGGAACCGCGCCCGGCGGGCGGGCGGCAGTTCCGGCAGGGATTCCCGGATGCGGCTCTTCCAGGTCTCGTCCACCACGAGCGGGACGAGGTCCGGCTCGGGGAAATAGCGGTAGTCGTGGGCCGATTCCTTAGCGCGTTGCGAGAAGGTAATGCCCCGGTCGGCATCCCAGCCGCGGGTTTCCTGGGTGATCTCGCCCCCCTCCTCGATGACCTGCCGTTGGCGGGCAATCTCGAATTCGATGGCCTTGTGGATGCCGCTGAACGAGGCAACGTTCTTGACCTCGGTTTTGGTGCCGAACTCGATTGCCCCCTCGGGCCGGATGCTGATGTTCGCCTCCGCGCGGAGCGATCCTTCCTCCATGTTGCAGTCGCTGACGTCGAGATAACGCAGGAGCTGCTTCAATTCGGTCAAGTACGCGAAGGCCTCGTCCGCGCTGCGGATGTCCGGTTCGGTCACAATTTCAAGCAGCGTCACGCCGCAGCGGTTGAAATCCACGCCGCTCGCCCCGCCGCCGATCGTGTGCGTGTTGCGCGCAGTGTCTTCTTCGAGGTGCGCACGGGTAATGCCGATGCGCTTGGTCGAGCCGTTCGATTTGATGGTGATGTAGCCATCGCGGCATAGAGGTAAATCGTACTGGCTGATCTGGTAGTTCTTCGCGAGGTCGGGGTAGAAGTAATTTTTCCGGGCCATCTTCGACCAGCGCGAGA
>CAZWDH010000338.1:0-6886 GCA_964632865.1 uncultured Nitrospiraceae bacterium | reverse complement strand
TTCTTGCGGCCCAAATCGCCGCCGTAAAGGAAGCGTTTCGTCGTCCCATTCTCCGCAAACTCGACGAACGCCATGGCCGAGCCCAACACGTGGCCCGCATCGCGAAAGGTCATCTTGACGCCCGGCACCACTTCGATGGGCAGGTCGTAGGGCACGCTGACGAAACGTCTCATGGTCTGCGTCACGTCTTCGTCGTCGTACAAGGGAGCAACGAAGGCGCGATTCTTCTTGGACAACCACTCCGCGTCGCGGGCCTGAATGTGGGCGCTGTCCAGCAGCATGATGCTACACAAATCGCGCGTGGCGGGCGTGGCATAGATGGGACCGGCATACCCGTGCTTCACGAGCATGGGCAATACGCCGCTGTGGTCGATATGGGCGTGGCTCAACACAACCGAATCGAGGGTCTTCGGGTCGAAGGGCAACTCGCGGTTCCGATGCTCGGACTCCTTACGCGAACCCTGGAACATGCCGCAGTCGAATAGAATGCGCTTGCCATTGATTTCAACGAGATGCTTGCTACCCGTAACCGTTTCGGCCGCGCCGTACGAAGTAATGCGCATAGAAATGCTGGCTCCCTTCGCTGATTCCCCAAAAAGAACCCAGCCAGTTCAAGTAGCGCTGACGTCCTCCCGCTCGTATGTCGGGAGTCACCGATGCCCCACGGTGGCCGGATTCTGTGTGACGATAAAACAAGAAAGACCATAGCAGGAACCCCGCAGGATTTGCACGCCACTCGTTTCTGCGGTGGCCAAATCATGCCCATGGGTGGAACTCGCCACATCACGCAAGCGTCGACAATTCAATCCAAGACAGAAGCGCCATCGCCTGATGAGAATGCAAAAGAAGTTCTCCGATTCTCCTCTTGTACATCGAGCCATTTGAGCGATGAGGTTGGGAAGCGATAGACTAGCGGTAACGAGGAGGTAAGCAATGAAGACGCACGTTCTCAGGGGATCAAAGCAGGAGATCGCCGACAGCCTTACCCGGATCAGCGGCGAGGTGCGCGAGGCCATCGTTTTTGAAGAGGAGCCGGCTACGGCTTCCGGGCCGGCGAGCGGTGGGTCGGACCTATTCGCGGAGATGCGTCCGTTCATGGTGGACGTGCCCGAGGTGGATGATTCGCGTGACGCGATCTATAAGCCGGCGGAAGGCGAGTGATCCTGCTCGACACGAACCTGCTCACCCGTGTGACCAGGTCGCAGGAGGCGGAGTCGGGCGTGGCTCGTGCGGCCATTCAGAAGCTCGCCGGGCGAGGCGAACGGCTCATACTCGTTCCGCAGAACCTTTACGAATTCTGGGCGGTGGCGACGCGGCCACCGGGACCGCCACCCGGAGGTGCCAATGGCTTGGGAATGGCACCGTCACAAGCCGGACTCTGGCTGCGCTTCTTCCAGCGACGATTCACCATGCTTCCTGACCGCGAGGAACTCACTACCCTTTGGCAATCGCTGGTTGAGGATCACTGCATCACGGGCTTTCGCGCCCACGATGCCCGTCTGGTGGCGGCCATGCAAAGTTACGGGATCACTCGCCTGCTTACGTTCAATGCAGCTCACTTCCGAGCCCTGCCGGTCACGATTCTCGATCCTGCCACACTCTGAGGAAATCCTGCCATATCCTCGCGGCATTGGAGCTACGCGGGAGAATTGCCGGAAGAAAAGTCAGTTAGCCGCCGTGCGTCTTCAGCATTTCGGCGGCGTGTTGCACGCTCACTTCTGACAGCGAGCCATCCAGCAGGCGGGCCAGTTCGTTGACGCGGGCCTCGGCATCGACGGCGACGGCGGTTGTCGACGTGCGGCCTTTGGACGTGGACTTGGCGACGTGCAGATGGCGGTGCGCGGCGGCGGCGATTTGCGGCAGGTGCGTGATGCAGATGGTCTGGTGAGACGCGGCAAGTTCGCGGAGACGCGTCGCCACCTTGTTTGCCACCGCGCCGCCGACGCCCGCGTCGATTTCGTCGAAGATGAGCGTCGGGATCTTATCCGCTGACGCGAACACCGTCTTGATGCCCAGCATGACGCGAGAGATTTCGCCGCCGGATGCCACCTGCCGGAGCGGCTTGGGGCTTTCGCCGGGATTGGCCGCGAGCAGGAATTCGACCCGATCCGCGCCGGTACGGGTAAGTTCAACGGTCTCGAACCGCGTTTGAAAGGTACCGCCTTTCATACCGAGTTCCTGGAGCGCGGCCGAGACTTTCTTGTCGAGCTTATCCGCAGCACTTTGCCGTTTTTTGGACAACTCACGCGCCGCAGCGTCGGCCTCTTTCGCAAGCTTTCCGCATTGCGCCTGCAAGTCCGCGATGGACTTGTCGCGCTGGTCGAAGCGCTCGACCTCCGCGACCGCGCGGTCGCGGTACTCCAAAATGGCATCGATGGAATCGCCAAACTTCCGCTTCAGATTTCCGATGAGACTGATGCGCTGATTGAGCAACTCGAGTTCTTGGGGATCGAACTCGAGTTCCTGGGTATGGCGGCGCAATTCCGAACAAAAATCGTCCAGCGTGGCCCGAATCGCGCCAAGTTGCTCCGACAAGGGCCGAAACTGTTCGTCCACTTCGCCCAACTGGTCGAGTGCCGTGAGGGCCGCGTCCACGGAGTCGATGGCCGCTTGGCCTTCGCCTTCGTAGAGCGCCGTGTAAGCCGAGCTGGTCAGTTCGACCACCTTCTCGGCATTCGTGATTAGATTGCGGCGGGTTTTGACGTCGTCTTCTTCGCCCGGCTCAAGATTCGCCGCATTGATTTCGGATACCTCGAAGCGCAGGAACTCCACGCGACGCGCGCGTTCCCGGTCGTCGGATTCCAAAGCCGCCAACTCCTGTTGCAGGCGGCGCAATTCGCTTACCTGCTCGCCGACCTTGACCGCGTCCGCCTCCGTTCCACCGAATGCGTCCAACAGGTCCAGTTGACGGTCGGCTTTCAGCAGGGATTGGTGATCGTGCTGGCCGTGGAGATCGACCAACTCGTCGCCGATGCGGGCGAGCACCGTGATAGGGACGATTGAATCCCCCGCATAGGCGCGGCTGCGGCCATCGGCCCCCACCACACGAGAGAGATGGAGCTGGCCGTCCTCCAGTTCAATCTCGTGTGCGTCGAGGATTTCCTTGAGACGCCGCGGGAGGCGTTGCAGGGAAAAGACAGCGTGGATCTTGGCGCGCTTGGCGCCGGCCCGGACGGTTTCGTTCGACGCGCGCGCACCGAGCACAAGGTTGAGGGCGCCGACGATGATGGACTTTCCTGCGCCGGTTTCGCCGGTAAGCACGTTGAACCCGGGCCGGAACTCGACCTCGAGCGAGTCGATGAGCGCGTAGTTCTCAATCCGAAGGACTTCAAGCATGGCCAGCTAGCGGTATCCCAGAGTACCTAGCAAAAACAAAAAGACGCTTATGCTTCGTGCTCCACCTTGACCAACCGCATGAGGAACTCCCGGTTCCCAGCGGGTCCGGTAAGCGGAGAGGGTATCACAGGGCCCGGCGCGAAACCCAGTTCCCGCGCGGCCGATTCGAGATCGGCAAGCACCCGCTCGTGGATCTCCGGATCGCGAACGACGCCGCCCTTCCCTACGCTTTCACGACCGGCTTCGAACTGCGGTTTGACAAGGACCACACCCTCGGCGCGGGCCGAGGTCAGCTTCGCAATGGAGGGCAAGACAAGTCGGAGCGAAATGAACGAGCAGTCCGCCACGAAGACGTTCGGCACGTCATCCAGGGCCTCGGAATCGAGGTGCCGTATATTGGTTCGTTCCAAGACGACCACGCGCGAATCCTGGCGCAGCTTCCACGCGAGTTGCCCGTACCCCACATCTACGGCGTAGACCTTCGCGGCGCCGTGCTGCAAGAGACAGTCGGTGAAGCCGCCGGTCGATGCCCCAACGTCGATGGCAACTTTCCCTTCCACGTCGAGCACGAAGGCCTCGAACGCCGCTTCGAGTTTTTCGCCACCCCGGCTTACGAATCGAGGTTCGTCACGGATCTCCAGCGCGGTGTCGGCGGGAATCCGCGCGCCAGGCTTGTCCAGCTTCTCCCCGTCCTTGGAATAGACCATACCGGTATGGATCATGCCTTGCGCGCGCGAGCGGGTGACACCCGCCAGGCGCTGCACCAACACGTCGAGACGTTCCTTCATGGCAGTACGTTAGCCTCCATGGCAACGGCAATCAACACGGTGATACAGTGTGGAACCAGAGTTAGCGCGAATTCTATGCAATGGCCGCAAACCTCCGTTGATGCCGGTTCGGCTCGCTGCTAAAATCACGGAGCTTGGGGCACGTCAGAATCCTCAGGTGGGCTTCACTCTTCGCGGGGGTCAATTCACGCTCTCTGAAAACCTGGCTTGATCTATGTTGTTATCGACCCGATTACTTCCATCATTAGCCACGGTGCTCTGCCTCGCGTCAACTCCGGTCACGGCAGATGCATCGCGTGACTCTTCCAGGCCCGCTGCCCGCATTCAGCCGGAGGACCAAGTCCTGCAGGCCGCGGTGTTCCGTAACGAGCTGCGATTGGATTCGACGAAACACTTCGCCATCTACCACAACGAATCAGACCTGTGGGTCGAAGCTCTCGGCGCCCTGTTGGAAGATACGTACGCGCAATTTGCGGTTCGAATGGCCGAGTTGGGACTCCGTCCCGAGAATGAGGACCAGCCTCTTGTGTGGGTATGTTTCAGCGATCGAGATGCCTACCGGAACTACGCTCGATCGGCCGATGGCTTGGCGTCAACCGGATTGGACGCCTACTATTCTTCCGTCACCAATCGCGTCGCGTTCCTGCGGAATTCCACCGGCAGCCGGGAGCCACTTCCGGACGCGCCCTTCGATGGTATCGACCCCATCCCGGTATCGCCCCAGACATTTGCCACCGTAGAGTCCGTGGATGCGGTCGCAAAGGTGACTCATGAGGCGGTGCACCAGTTAAGCTTCAGCCGGGGAATCCTGAATCCGAAAGCCATCTACCCGCTCTGGATTACGGAAGGGATGGCCGTTCACCTCGAGTATGGATACTCCGACGATACCGAACGTCACGAGCTTTGGCGCCAGGCCCTTGCGAACGCGCGGGACGCCGGCCAGTTGCTGGACCTGCGGGATTTCGTCTCTCTGACGCGGGTGGACTATCGGGATCTCGAACCGGTTCGCCTCCGGTATGCGCAGGCTTGGGGGTTCTATGACTTCATCTCGAAGCGGTATCCCCGGCGGTTACGAGCGTATCTGGTCGAGATGACCGGGACCTCGACTCGTGGCACATCGCAGACGCGGGAAATATTCGAAGGCGTATTTGGTCCGGTTGAATCGCTGAAGTCCCAGTGGGAAAACTATCTGAATCGACTCCAGCCATGACCTGCGGCAGCGCGCGTGAACCGGTCGCTACCGCATGGAAACGACACATCTAGCCCGTATTTCTCGCCGCCCATAGCGTATCGTCGACAGCCAATGTCCCAGGAGGCGGTGAGGGATGCTCCTGAGAAAACCTGTGACTACCAAAAACTCAAACCCGCGGAAAGGTAACCGCCTTCACGCTGCGATAATACCCAAAGGTCCGGGTGTCAACTACCGGGAACTGCTCGCTTTCCCAGCAAGACGACGGCCTGCGCGGATATGGCTTCGCCGCGGCCTTCGGGCCCGACATGCTCGTTCGTCTTGGCTTTCACGGATACGGCGTCCAGGGGAAGGCCGAGACACGTTGCGAGGGACGTGCGAATCGCGTCGATATGCGGGTTGAGTTTGGGTTGCTGCGCGACGATGTTCGAATCGACGTTGACGATATGAAAGCCGTGCTCGTTAATCATGCCGACGGCGTTGCGCAGCAGTACCATGCTGTCCGCATCCTTGTAGCGGGGGTCGGTGTCGGGGAAATGCTGACCGATATTCCCGAGCGCGGCAGCGCCGAATAGCGCGTCCGTAATAGCGTGGGCCAATACGTCGGCGTCGGAATGGCCGGTGAGGCCTTTCTCGTAGGGCACCCGGACACCTCCAAGAATGAGCGGCCGCCCCGCTTCCAGGCGGTGAAGATCGTAACCAATGCCAACACGAATCACGGGTTCATTCCTTCTTCCATACCAACAGGATCACGGTTTGTGAACGCCACAGCGGCACCGCTGATTCTGGTCGTTGCAGGCCCCTGCATCAAGAGAGTCCTCCGGCGACTACACGCTCCGCCAAGGCGAAATCCTCCCGCGTGGTCACCTTGAAATTCAGGGGAGAGCCATGCACCAGTTTGACGCGACCGCCGGTCCGTTGCACCAGCGTGGCGTCGTCCGTGCCGAGGTGGTCTTCTTCGCCGGCCTTCGTGTGAGCCTCCCGGATCACGGAAACGCGAAAGGTCTGCGGGGTCTGGCAGGCCCATAAACGGGCGCGGTCGGGTGTATTCACGAGAAACGCGTCGTCGTCCCCGACAAGGATCGTGTCGATCGACGGAATCGCCACGGTGGCCGCCCCGAACTCCCGTGCTGCCTCGATGGATGCGCGGATGGCCGATTCGGGAACGAAAGGCCGGGCGGCGTCGTGGATGACGACGATCTCGGTTTCGGGCCGCAACGCGTCGAGTCCGTTGCAGACGGAGATCTGACGCTCAGACCCGCCATCGGCCCAGGTGAACCGATACGAGGGAAACGACACCGCCAAGGCCCCTTCCATCTCACCCCGGCAATTTGGAGGTCCGACAACGACCGCGCCATTCGCCAAACCCAGTGCGTCGAAACGCGACAGCGTCCGAACGAGCAGGGGTTGGCCGGCGAGATCGATGAGCGCTTTTGGGCGTCCGGCACCGAGTCGCTGTCCCATCCCGGCGGCGGGAATGAGAAGTTGGACGTGTTCCACTCCGGGTCCCAAGGTCAAGAGACGACGCGCTGGAGTTTGCCGAAGATCATGCGGCCGGCGGTCGTCTGCAACA